>JBJTQH010000056.1:0-8129 GCA_046075505.1 Cyanobium sp.
ACCACCTGCGGCACCATGCCCCTGCTCGACAGCCATGTGCTGGAGCTGAGCTTTCGCAGCCTGCACACCCTGCTCCGCCGTCATCCCGACAACGCGGCGATTCACGGGATGGTGTACGCGATCAACCTCACCGCCGACACGTTGCTGGCCGACGATTTCGTGCGGCGTGTGGAGACGCTGCTGGCCCGGGAGGATCTCGATCCGAACCGGCTGTGTTTCGAGATCACCGAGCAGGCCGCCGTGCGCAACCTGGAGGTGGTGACGAGCGCGATGCAGCGGCTGCGCGGACTCGGCATCCGGTTCTCGCTCGACGACTTCGGCGCCGGCATGACCTCCTTGAGTCACCTGCGCGATCTGCCGCTCGACTACGTGAAGATCGACAAGGCGTTCATCTGGCGGGTGCAGGGAGATCCCTCCAGCCGCATGACCGTGGAGTTCGTCGTGCGCCTGGGCCGCGAACTCGGCTTCGAGATCATCGCCGAAGGTGTCGAAGATCTGCCCCTGCTGTTTTACCTGCGCGACCTCGGCGTGACGATCGCCCAGGGCTACGTCACCTCCATTCCCTCCCTGTTCGATCCCCTCAGCCCCGAACCCGTCTTCAGCCGCTGCGGCCGCGAGCTGCTGGGGGACAGGCTGGCGCTGCTGGGTTGAGGCCGGGAACGCGCCCGCTGCTTTGCGAGCATGGGCCCACTGCCCGTGCCCGCCGTGTCCGACGCCCTGCCCAAGACCTACGACCCGGCCGGCACCGAGAGCCGCTGGCAGCAGGCCTGGGAGACCAGCGGCGCCTTCCATCCCGACCCCACCGCCACGGGCGAGCCGTTCTCAGTGGTGATCCCGCCGCCGAACGTGACGGGCAGCCTGCACATGGGCCATGCCTTCAACACGGCCCTGATCGACACGATCGTGCGCTTCCAGCGCCTGCGCGGCCGCAATGTGCTGTGTCTGCCCGGCACCGACCACGCCTCGATCGCCGTGCAGACGATCCTCGAGAAGCAGCTCCAGGCGGAAGGAGCCCACCGCGACGACCTGGGCCGCGACGCCTTCCTGGAGCGGGCCTGGGCCTGGAAGGCGGCAAGCGGCGGCACGATCGTCGGCCAGCTGCGCCGCCTCGGCTATTCGGTCGACTGGCGCCGCGAGCGTTTCACGCTGGATCCGGGCCTGAGCCGCGCCGTCAGCGAGGCCTTCGTGCGCCTGCATGAACAGGGCCTGATCTACCGGGGCGAATACCTGGTGAACTGGTGTCCGGCCTCCGGCTCAGCGGTGAGTGATCTGGAGGTGGAGATGAAGGAGGTGGAAGGCCATCTCTGGCACTTCCGCTATCCGCTCAGCGATGGCTCCGGCCATCTGGTAGTGGCCACCACCCGCCCGGAAACGATGCTGGGCGACACCGGTGTGGCGGTGCATCCCGACGATGAACGCTATGCCGATCTGATCGGCCGCGAGCTGATCCTCCCCCTGGTGGGCCGCGCGATCCCGATCGTGGGCGATGCGCACGTCGATCCCAGCTTCGGCACCGGCTGCGTCAAGGTGACACCGGCCCATGATCCCAACGACTTCGCGATCGGGCAGCGCCACGGCCTGAGCCAGATCAACGTGATGACCAGAGATGGCGCCATGAACGCCGCCGCCGGCCGCTTCGCCGGGATGGATCGCTTCGAGGCGCGCCAGGCCGTGGTGGCGGCGATGGAGGCGGAGGGCTTTCTGGTGAAGGTGGAGCCGCACCGCCACAGCGTTCCCTATTCCGATCGTGGCAAGGTGCCGGTGGAGCCGCTGCTCTCCACCCAGTGGTTCGTGCGCACTGAACCGCTGGCGGCCCGCTGCCGGCAGGCCCTCGCAGGGGGCGAGCCCCGCTTCGTGCCGGAACGCTGGAGCAAGGTCTACCGCGACTGGCTCACCGACATCCGCGACTGGTGCATCAGCCGCCAGCTGTGGTGGGGCCACCGCATTCCCGCCTGGTTTGTGGTCAGCCTCAGCGGCGGTGTGATCCGCGACGAGACGCCCTATGTGGTGGCCCGCGATGAAGCGGAAGCCCGCGCCAGGGCCGTGGCCCTGCATGGCGAAGCCCACGCCGCCGCCGGACTGGAGCTGGCGCTGGAGCAGGACCCGGATGTGCTCGACACCTGGTTCTCCAGCGGCCTCTGGCCGTTCTCGACCCTGGGCTGGCCGGGGGAGGGTGGCGTCGAACCCGCCGATCTGGCCCGTTGGTATCCCACCAGCGTGCTGGTGACCGGCTTCGACATCATCTTCTTCTGGGTGGCGCGGATGACGATGATGGCCGGCGCCTTCCTGCAGGAAGCAGGGAAGGATGGCGTGGAACAGCCCGTCGGAGCTCGCGACAGCTGGATGCCCTTCCGGGATGTGTACATCCACGGCCTGGTGCGCGATGAAAACAACCGCAAGATGAGCAAATCGGCCGGTAACGGCATCGACCCGCTGCTACTGATCGAGCGCTACGGCGCCGATGCCCTGCGCTTCGCCCTGGTGCGTGAGGTGGCCGGTGCCGGTCAGGATATCCGCCTCGACTACGACCGCAAGAGTGATACCTCGGCCACGGTGGAGGCGGCGCGCAACTTCGCCAACAAGCTGTGGAACGCCACCCGCTTCGCGCTGATGAATCTGGGCGGCGCAACACCCGCTTCCCTGGGTGAACCGGAGGCCTCCCGCCTGCAGCTGGCCGATCGCTGGATCCTGTCGCGGCTGGCGCGGGTGAACGGAGAAACAGCCGAGCGCTACAGCAGCTACGGCCTGGGCGAGGCCGCCAAGGGGCTGTACGAATTCGCCTGGAATGAGGTGTGCGACTGGTATGTCGAACTGATCAAGCGCCACCTCAACCCCGGTGAGAACGCCGACGCCACCGCCCTGGCCGATCAGCGCACCGCCCGAGCGGTGCTGGCCAGGGTGCTCAGCGATCTGCTGGTGATGCTGCATCCGCTGATGCCGCACCTGAGCGAGGAGCTGTGGCATGCCCTGACGGGCGAGCCGGCCGGGATGTTCCTGGCGCTGCAGCGCTGGCCGGCGCTGGATGCCGCCGCCCTCGACGACGAGCTGGAGGCGAGCTTCACCGAGCTGATCGAGGCGATCCGGGTGGTGCGCAACCTGCGCGCCGTGGCCGGGCTCAAGCCGGCCCAGCCGGCGCCGGTGCAGTTCATCAGCGGGCGGAGCGCCCTGGCGGCGTTGCTGCAGCAGGCCACACCGGACATCACCGCCCTCTGCCGCGCCGCCTCAGTGACCGTGCTCAGCCCGGAGCAGGCCGCCGCCGCCCGCACCGACGGCGGCGCTCAGCGGGCCCTGGCCGGGGTCAGCGGTGAACTGCAGGTGCTGCTGCCGATCGAGGGCCTGGTCGACCTCGAGGCCCTGCGCGGCCGCCTCGAGAAGGACATCGCCAAGGCCGACAAGGAGATCAAGGGCCTCTCCGGCCGCCTCGCCAACCCCAACTTCGCCGGCAAGGCGCCGCCGGAGGTGGTGGTCGAGTGCAGGGCCAACCTGGCCGAGGCCGAGGCCCAGGCGGCCCTGGCGCGTCAGCGGCTGGCGGATCTGGCCTGAGTCGCCACTCACCAGCTTCACCATGCTCTGCGGCGCATGCCGACAGAATCATGGTCAGTCCTGGAACGGCTGATGTGCCACTGAGTGGCCGCGTTGCCCTCCTGCCGCAGAATGCAGGGGAGGGCAACGCGATGGTTGCTGACACCGCACGCAGAATGAGGTGCGGGCGCCATCTCGTCCTAGAGGATGAAATTGAGGCTCGTCAGCCGGTCGCCGGGCAGGATGCTGATGGCAAAGTCGGCCTGTCCATCTCCACCCACATCACCCATGAGCGTGCCGCTTGGATCGAGGCGCAGCTCACCCGCTGTGCCGGTGAAGGCATCCCTGGCGATATAGTCAAAGCCTTGGTCGCCATCGACGTCCGTATTCGCATCGATCAGGGAAAGGTCGATGATGTCGCTGCCGCGCCTGAAATCGACAATCCTGTCGGCCGCTCCGACGTTGCTGTCGGTGACGCTCTCGAAAACGAACTTGTCAGTGCCTCTTCCGCCTTTGAGGGTGTCCTGGCCCGAGCCGCCGATGAGCACATCATCCTGACGACCACCACTCAGGAGATCGCTGTCCTCGTTGCCGAAGATCGCATCCCTTCCGCCGCCACCTTTCACGGAATCATTTCCCTTGTCGCCCCACAGCTCATCTCTGCCGTCCAGGCCGGAGACGAGATCCATGCCACCGGCGCCGTGGATCACGTCGTTGTCGCTGTCTCCCGACACCACGTCATCGGTCTGACCGCCCCAGATCGGCAGGCCGTCCGACTGCGTTGCCAGCGAGCCTTCTCCCGACCAGGTGATCTGATGATAGGTGTTGTCTGCGCTATCACGAAAGACGAGGAAATGATACGAGCCGTCGGAGCCTTCGGCGGGATTCAGGATCAGGTCGTTGTTGAGTTGCACGACCTTCTTGGTCCAGCCATCTGGCAGGATCGCGTCATCGAATGCGGCCGGTACATCAGCCTGATCGAGCTGCCCGGATGCATGCATGATGTACTTGTTACCCCACTGGTCGGTAACGATGTAACGCTCGAGTGGTACAGCGCCCTCGCTGCCAGGCGCGACACCATCTTGATTGGCCCAGAACTTCATGTCCTGCGCCTTGGAATTGACCGTTACCTTAACCACTCCGGCCGGAGGCGTCGTTACGAAATTGCCCGCATAATAGGCATTCACCTGGGTCAGCGGGACGTCTGAGTTGGAGTAATCATCGGGATCGTAGGGCCACATCGCATTGATCGCCAGGGACATGGCGCCCCACGTATAGCCATCTGTTGTCGTCACATAGCTGGTCGTGCCCTCTGGCTGACCAGGCGACGCGATGAAATTCGACTTGTTGAATTGCAGATTTCGGGTCGTATTTCTGATGTAGGGATCCGGCGGAAGATAGCCAGCAGCCCACAGGTCGTCCGGCACTTCCGTGTCGCCGGATGTATCGGGGGAGTCGCCGCTCTTGTAGGTCGGAACGGGATCCGCTGGATCGCTAATGACACCACCGATATCGACGATCTCATGAGCCTCTTCCAGGATTTTCCACGTGGTCATGTTCGCTTTACATTGGCGGTGCTTCGTTCCGACTCTACTTCTTCTTGATGTCGGAATCATCGTCCGCCCACAATGCGAACGGCACTGAGAAGCCTGCTTCGCTGCCGCCTGGGCCGCCCGCCTCCAGCAGTCACTGGGGCAGGATCGGCAGCAGCTGCGCAGGAGCAACCAGGTGATGGACAGCGCACTTCCTTCGGGATGCTCGCTTCGGGGTGCTGGCCCGGGTGCTCGAGCGGCCACAGCCTGACGATGGGCAGCGGGCCAGTCGATCGCCCGGTGGCTGGCGGCAGCGAACCGTGGGTGGCGGCCAGCCCTTGGGGGGTGGCTCTGGTTCCATGAACCGAGGCGGAGCTGGCTGTCGCCTGTGCTGGATCGTCCAGAGAAGCAGAAATTCCTAGAGGATCTCGATCTCGATGCGCTTGCGAACCAGCCAGCGGTCGCAACAGAGGGTGATCCATGGTGATCAGCAGGCGACCGCCCGGTCGGAGTAGACGGGCGATCTCTTCCAGCGCCCGGAGCATTTCCCTGGCGGGACTCAGATGATCCAGTGTCGATCCTGAGAAGACCGCGTCGAAGCTGTCGTTCGCGAAGGGCAGCCTGCGGACGTCGGCCACGATTCCCTTCAGCCGGGGATTGCGAGCCACCGCCTCGTCCATGATCAGGGGCGAGAGATCATTCCCCAGCACGTGAATTCCTGCCCGCAGCAGGGTGGGCACGAGCCCGGAATTCGCGACTTCGTCGCACAGATCCGTCTTGCGCAGGCCCAGGGCTTCCCGGTCTGCGGCCTTGTGCCCGCCCACGCTGACGGCAGGGGCAGCCACGAGGCGATCAGGGCGAACTGCAGCCGATCGGTGAGGTCGCGCCAGAGACAGTGATGCCCCGACCTCCAGACTCTTCCGAGCTCATCCCAGCAACGGGCCTCGACATGGCAGGCCTCGCAACTCTCTGCTGGTTGGAAGTGGTTGTCGTATCGGAGGAACCGCTCTGATTATGGCTGCGGCCCGTAGAAGTAGCCCTCCCCCGCAGGCTCCCGGCGCACCACCGCACAGCGCGTGGCCACCCGCCACAGGGCCCGGTGGATCGGGGTGGGGTCGTAGCGCACAAGCTCGGGGAACCGGCGCTTCAGGAGGGTTGCACCGTGCCAGGCGTTGTAGTGAGGAATGGCGGAATTCACGTGGTGACACACGTGGGTGGAGCCGATGCCGTGGTGGAGCAGGTTCAGCAGGGGGCCGTAGGGCCGATCCACCGTCTGCAGGGCGCCCTTGGCCCAGGTCCACTGATCGGCGGCGAAGTGGGGAATGTCGATATCGGTGTGCTGCAGCCAGGTGTACGTCACCAGCCAGGCGTTGATCACCAGATAGGGCAGGCCATACACGCACAGCACCCGGGCCACAGAGAAATGGACGGCGGCCAGGGCCAGGGCCAGCAGCATCGCCAGCACGCCGAGGTTCGACTGCAGCATGCGGGGGCGGAAGCCCGCCGGGAACAGGGGCCGCCGACCGTTGCGGAAGGGTGTGCCGTTCCAGAAGTGGGACGTGGGGGCGCCGTAGTGCTCGCCGCCGGCCACGCCGATCAGCAGATAGAGCGGCCAGCCCACCATCAGGTGGGTGAACAGCGCCTGGAGTCCGAACAGGCCGGGCCCGAGTCGGCGGGCCAGCGCATCGGTTCGCCGGCCGGCGCTGGAGTCGGCCCGGGGTGGCACATGGGTTTCGCCGCGCTCGAGCTGGTTGCAGTTGGCGTGGTGCACCGCATGGCTGCGTTGCCAACTGAAATAGGGCACCAGCAGCAGGCTGTGCAGCGTGAAGCCCACAGCCGCCTCCAGCCGCCGGTTGGGATGGAAGGCACCGTGGCCGCATTCGTGGGCCAGTACCCAGCACCCCATCGCCACCGTGCCCGTGACCAGTCCGTAAAGCAGCCAGATCGGAGCGGCTGCGGCATGAAGCGGGATGCGGGTGCCGAGGCCGTAGGCCAGCAGCGAGAGGCCGAGGGAGAGGGCAAGGCTGCCCCAGGCCTTGACGGGATCGAAGCGGAGCAGGTCTGTGGGCAGGCAGGCCAGCAGCTCAACCTTGCTGGGGTAAGGATGAAGTGCTGATGCAGCGGCCGGCGGCGAGCACTGGGACAGGAGGTTGGTACGGCTCAACAGAACGGCGTCGGGGCTAGGAAAAACAAGGGAAGAGCCGGGTGCTGTTGAGATTAAGCAGCAGTCTGCAGCGTCCGTGCGATCGCGGGTGGGGGAGACGGATCCGCCGCGATCCCGGCAGGCCGCCCCTTGGGGGGGGGACTCGTCGGTTCAGTCGCGGCCTGGCCAGGAAGCCTGCAGCCATGCCACACCCTGAAGCAAGGCTTCCCAGAGCCAGCCAGCGCCAGTGGCGATCGGCGCCAGCAGCAGCAGGGAGATGGGGAGCCCGGATCGACAACCGGATCGCGCCAACGGGTGGAGCACCCGTCGAAGGCAAAAGCGCGGCGATTCCAGAGGTTCGCTGGCGCGTCATCACGAATGAGGCGGCCAGATCGCGATGATCCTGGTGAAGAAGACTGTCGAGCTGTGCCCTCACATCCTTCAAAGCTCCTCAACAGAAAACGGGCCCAGCTGGTCAGGGAGCCTGTCCGGCGACAATGAAGTTGGCCGGTCGGCGACAAGCTCGTTGGCCGGTGGGGTGAGTGTTGGAGACCCTGGCGCCGAGGCGCAAGGACCAGGGGATGCCGGCACCACTGACGAGCCACCAACGCAATCTGTTCATGGCAAAACGACGAGGTGGCAGCAGCCAGGAGGCTGCTGCCGCAGCGGCGGGCATCTCAGTGCGCAGTGCCCGCCGGATTGAGCGAAACCAGCTGCAACCGCAGGCGAACCAGCCCCGCGGGCGGACCCGGCCGGATCCGCTGGCGGGCGTGTGGGAGGAGCAGCTGGTGCCGCTCTTGCAGCGCTCACCAGCGCTGACACCGATCACGCTGCTGGAGCATCTGCAGCAGCAGAAACCAGATGTGGACTGGCTTCCGCTGCAGCGCACCCTGCAGCGCCGGGTGCGGGAGTGGAAAGCGCTGCATGGCCCG
>JBJTQH010000057.1:0-14690 GCA_046075505.1 Cyanobium sp.
GTGCGCGGGGGGCAGCGGGAGAGCGGCCTGCGGCTGCATGCGATCCGGCTGCCGGGGCTGGTGGCCCACCAGGAGGTGATGTTCGGCGCCCCGGGCGAGACCTACACCCTGCGCCACGACACCATCGACCGCAGCGCCTACATGCCCGGGGTCCTGCTCACGGCAAGGCGGGTCCGTGCCCTCGAGGGCCTGGTGTACGGGCTGGAGCGGCTGCTGTGAGCGCCCCGGTCGATCCTTTCCCCGGAGGAGCGCGATGCTGATCCCCCTGCGCGAGGGCGAACTGTTCCGGCTGATCCCTGCGGTGGCCACCGGTCCCCAGTTCGGCGCCTGCAGCGGCGATCCCCGCAAGATCCTGCAGCGGGTGCTGATCTCGGTGATCGGCGGAGTGATCGCCCTGCTGATCAGCCAGACGCTGCTGTTCGCCAGCCAGATCGGCCCGGTGTTCCTGGTGGCGGGCTTCGTGTTCCTGCTCTACGTGCTCTGGGGACCGATCCTGGAGGCCGGCCGCCGCAACGCCTCCCTGCGCCGCTACCCGGCGGCGGCCCTGTTCGAAGGCGAGGTGTCGGATCTGTTCCAGCGGGAGGTGGTGGAAGCACGGCGGGAGGAGGCAGATCAGCAGGGCCGGTTGCAGCTCGTGGAGAACCGCCGCACCTGGCTGTGTCTGGAGCTGTCTGATGAGGAGGGCTATCTGGGCCAGGTGCGCTTCCCGATGGAGAAGAAGCACCAGCGCATCCGCCGCGGCATGGTGGTGCGGGCCCTGGTGCTGAGCGAGCGCCGCGATTTCGCCCGGATCGGCGCCCTCAGCGATGCCTGGCTGCCCCAGCTGGAGCTGTGGGTGGGGGAGTACCCGTACCTGCTGCGGCCGGCATTCGAGGAGCTGTGCCTGCGGCGTCTCCGCTGAAGCGCGCCGATCTCGCAACATTGCGTTACAGTGGATTCATACACCGCAACAAACCGATGGCCACCGCCCCCGCCTCCCCCGCCGTGATCCGCGGCGCCACCGTCACCACCGAAGATGGCGGCCGCCTCAACGCCTTCGCCACCGAGCCCCGCATGGAAGTGGTGAGCGCCGAGAGCGGCTGGGGCTTCCATGAGCGTGCCGAGAAGCTGAACGGCCGCATGGCCATGCTCGGCTTCATCGCCCTGCTCGCCACCGAGTTCGCCCTGGGCGGCGAAGCCTTCACCCACGGTCTGCTCGGCCTCGGCTGATCGCCTCGCATCCAACCCTGATCCCCTCGGATGCCGCGGCAGACTCGCCGCGGCTTTTTTGTGCATGGCCCCGACCCTGGCCCGATCTCTCCCCCTGCACCGTTCTCGCCGCCGGCCGAGCGCGATCGGCTCGGAATCCGTCGCCCTGACGGCCCAGGTGCGTGGTGCCGGGCCCACCGGGGCTCTGGCTGCGCTGGCGATGGCCGAGGCCGGCTGGAACGTCACCCTGATCGATCCGCTCGAGGCCCGCGCCCTCTGCAGCCGTCAGCGGGCCTATGCCCTCACCCATTCGAGCCGGCGGCTGCTGCAGCGCCTTGATCTCTGGGCGGCCCTGGAGCCCCATCTCTGCCCGTTCGAGCGGCTCCACCTCTGCGATCGGGGTGTGGGCCGTGCCCTGGACTTCGGCCCCGGCGATCTGCCGCAGCCATCGGCGCCGGCGGGTGGCGATGCCGTGGGCTGGATCGTGCGCCACAGCGCCCTGATGGAGACCCTGCTGCAGCGGCTGCAGGCCCATCCCGCCATCCGCCTGGCGCTCGCGCAGGCGCCCGGCTCCACCCCTGATCCCGGGCCCCAGGCGGGGGCGGCCCCGGCCGATCTGGTGCTGGCCTGCGATGGGCCCGCCTCCTCCACCCGCAGCGGTGCCGGCCTTGCCCAGTGGCGTCTGCCCTATCGCCAGGCCTGCCTGACGGTGCAGGTGCAGCTGCGCGGCAGTGAGGGGCACCAGGCCTGGGAGGTGCTGCGGCCCGAGGGACCCTTCGCCGTGCTCCCCCTCGGCCCCGGCAAGGCCCAGGTGGTCTGGAGTGCACCGGCGGCCCGCTGCCGGCAGCTGCAGGAGCTGAGCGATTCCGCTTTTCTCGAGCAGCTGGCCGCCGTTCTGCCTTCGCCGCTCGAGCTGGATGGCCTGCTCGATACGCCCCGCAGCTTTCCCGTGGCGCTCGAGCTGGCACCTCGCCTGCATCGCGGCCCCCTCCTGCTGGTGGGGGAGAGCGCCCACCGCTGCCATCCGGTCGGCGGCCAGGGGCTCAACCTCTGCTGGCGCGATGTGGCCGAACTGCACCGGCTCGCCGTGGCGGTGCGCCAGGGCCGCCTGCCGCTGCATCGCCTGGGGTCGCAGTATGCACGCCGGCGCCGGCTGGATCTGCTGCTCACCCTGGCCGCCACCGATCTGATCGTGCGGCTCTTCTCCAACCGCTCGCCCCTGCTCCTGCCGCTGCGCCATGGCGCCCTGGCCCTGCTGGCGCGCCTGTCGATCCTGCGCCGCCTCAGCCTGCAGGTGATGAGCGAAGGGATGGTGCCGCTCGGGCCTGTCGGTCGCTGACGCAGCGGAACGCTGCTGCGCCGGGCTCGCCAGACTGCTGGGATGAAGGTGCCGCCTTCCCGTTCGCCGCCGCGGTCGCCATGGTGATCAGCAGTTCCTCCCAGCCGCCGCCGCCGGCTGCCCTGCTGCTCTTTCTGCGCAACCAGCTCGGCCTGAGCGACAACGCCCTGGACCTCGGGATCCGCCAGTCCCAGCTGGAGCAGGCGCCGCTGCCGGTGGTGCTCTGGCGCTATGGGCTGATCACGCTGGAGCAGTTCCATCAACTGCTGGACTGGCAGGACGGCCGCCTCTGAAGCCAGCTGGGGCTGCGCTGTGGGTGGCCCCCGTTTCCCTCAGTCGTAGGTGATCAGCGCTTCCACCGGCACCCCGGCCGGCAGGGCGGCGCGGCCGTTGAGATCGGCCAGTTCGATCACGAACCCGAAGCCGCAGAGCTGGCCTCCCGCCTGGCTGACCAGCCGGGCCGTGGCGGCCGCCGTACCGCCGGTGGCCAGCAGGTCGTCGATGATCAGTACCCGCGGATGGCTCTCGAAGCCCTCCGGGTGGATCTCCAGGGCATCGCTGCCGTACTCGAGGGTGTACTCGATCTTCAGCACCTGGCCCGGCAGCTTGCCCGGTTTGCGCACCGGTGCGAACGGCAGCGACAGCGTCGTGGCCACGGAGGCTCCCACGATGAAGCCGCGCGATTCAATCCCGACGATCAGATCGGGCTGCAGGCGCTCACACACCGCGCCCATCTGCCCCACCATCTCCTGCCAGCCCTGCGGATCGCGCAGCATCGGCATCATGCAGCGGAACAGGATGCCCTCCTTGGGGAAGTCGGGGTGTTCGCGCACCCAGCGCCGCAGGCTCTGATCGGCGGCAGCGGGGCTGGAGGCCTCAGGCGTGAGGTCGGAATCCAGAACGCGATCGGTGCTCATGGCTGCAGAACGGGAAGGTGCGGAAAAACGGCTGGGACCACCGAAGGGATGACTCAGGCGGCAGCCCCCGGAGGGCATGGCCTGGCACGGACGGGGCTGCACCGCTGGGACCATGGTGCTGCGGCGCCGTCCCGGTGCGGCCAGGGGACGGTTGCACTGGGTTGACCAGGCGCCGTTGCGCTGAAGTGGCCAGGCGCCGTTGCGCCGGGATGGCCGTGGCGCCGGGATGGCTGTTGCGACGGGATGGCTGTTGCGACGGGATGGACAGGCTGACCACCGCCGGTCTCGCGTGACGGAAGGGGCTGGACACTGGCATCATCGCAGCCATGTCCCAGGCTTCCCCTTCCTCTGCGGAATCCGGCCCCGCCGCCGCTGCCGCTCCTGCCGCCGCCCGCCGCGGGCCTGGCGATGCCGCGGCCGTGCTGCCGCGTCGCGGTCTCGAGCGGCTCGATCTGCTGCTGCTCTGCATGGAGGCGCTCGACCTCAACGGTGGGGAGGCGATGATCTGGATGAGCGATCAGCTGGGCTTCAGCAGCCTCTTCCCCAACCGCGTGGAGCTGTGGAAACGCCGCTGCTACAACCCCCTGCGCCGCTCCTGTCGCCGGGGGGAGCTGCTGCAGGAGGAGAGCGATGCCCTGATCCGCATCCTCTGCCAGCTGGCGGATCGCCTCTATCCCCTGCTGCGGGCCCTGCTCTCCAGCCAGGAGCCCGCCGAGCTCACGCAACAGCGCTGGCAACTGTTTGAGGAGCGCCTCGCGGAGCTGGTGCGCGAACGCATGAACCCACGCCGCAGCGGGGTGCAGCAGCTGCTCGATCCTGTGGCCGGCGCGGCGCAGCGCCGCCGCCTGGTGCGCTGTCTGGCCCTGGCGACCGGCAACGGCGGCTTCGAGCGCCTGCGTGCCAGTCTGCTCGACGCGGCCGCCTGAGCCGCCTCCGGGGCCGGCGATGCACCCGCCCGGAGCCTGCATCCTGAGCCGTGAATCCAGCGCTGTGAGACCCGAGTGGCGATGAAACAGACCCTCCGTTACGACCAGCTCAGCTGCCGCCTGCAGGTGGAGGGACTGCCCGATGTCTCGGCCGGCCAGACCGCCGGTGCGGTGGGCATCATCACCGGCTGGTCGCTGCAGTGGCTCGGTCGGCCGGAGCTGGAGGGTCAGCGGGACCATCTGATCGCCCTGATGGTGGTGGTGCTGCCCTATGCGCGCCATCTGCTCAGCGGTGTGCCCCGCCGCTTCGGTGGCGCCTCCGCGGCGGTGACGATCGAACCACAGGAGGGCGACGGCCATCGCCTCACCCTGCGCAGCAGCCAGGACGAGCAGGCCACCCTCAGCCTCAGCCTCGACGATGCCGAGCTGGCGGATCTGGTGCGGGTGCTCGACGGTGTCCGCCTCGATCCACGCCTGGTGCTGCCGCTGGAGCTGCCGGAACCCCAGCCCCTCAGGGCCCGCGATCTGGCCGAGCGCCTGCCGTTGCAGCGCCGGTTGGCGGCCCCCCTGGGCGGACTGGCCGCCGTGGGCCTGGTGGCGCTGGTGTCCCTGGTCGTGCCCCCTCCGCCTGAGCCACGGCCGCCGGCCCCTTCCCCATCCCTGGGGGCGCGCCGCTGACGGTGGACCCGACGGGCCGGGGTGGAGACTGGAAGGCCAAGCGCAGAGCAGAACGATGGCGAAGACCTGGTCGGATCTGCGCCGGCGGGTGGCCCGCCTCGGCGCTGCCCTCGATGTGGTGGTGCGCAGCGATCCCGAGGTCTGCGGCCTCAGTGGCGAGGGGTTTCAGCTCACCCTGCACCATGGCGGCCAGGGGGATTGCACGGTCCGCAACCTGTCCCTGATCGATTGCCCCAATGAGCTGGTGCTGATGGAATTCGAGCGCTGGATGCGAGGCGCCGGTCACCGGCTTGATCTGTGAGATTCCGCAAGGGCCCCGGCAGCCGTTCCTCCTCCGCAGGCGAGGCGATCGGACCCCGTCTGGAACTGCCGCGGCCGCAGCTTGCGCGTGAGCTCCAGCCCCGTCGCCGTCGTCGTCGCTGCCGCCCGATGGCCCGTTGGCGCCAGGCGGGTCTGGGGGTGCTGCTGGCCCTGTCCGGCAGCGGCATCCTCATCCTGCTGATGTATCTGCCCCGCCGGCTCGATGCCCTGCTGCTGGTCAGCAATGCAATCGCCAATCTGATCCGTGGTCTGAGCCAGCTGGGGATGGGGTTATTGCAGCTGGGTGTGGTGCTGTCCCTGGTGCTGCTGTCCCTGCTCGCCCTGTTGCTGCTGGTGGGGGGAGCGATGCGCCTGCTGCGGGCTGCTCTGCCCGGGGGACCGCCGGGGGCCTGAATCCTGCCTGGAGCTTCGGATCAGGAGCCGTGCAGCCGCTCCAGCCACAGCCCTGCCAGCTGCCACGACGACCAGAGAAAGGCCAGCAGGATCAGCCAGTTGAGCCAGGCGGGACGGCGCTGTTCCGGCAGGGACATGCAGGGAGATCCCAGATCTGAAAGGGAGCTCATGCTGCCATCGCAGCCCGGTGCGGCACCAGCCGCGGCTGGGACAATCCGCCCGCAGGGTGGCACTGGATCAGGGAGTACGCCTGCCTGCCGATGTCCGCTCCGGCGTTGTTGTCCTGTCTGGGGATCAGCGGCTGGGGGCCGCTGCACCTGTGGCTGCCAGGGCGCTCCGCTCCGGAGCCCCTGCTGCAGCGACTGCTCAGGGCTCGCCGGCCGCTGCAGGGGCCAGGGGTGTCCCGGATTCCGCCGGCCCGGCTGCTGGCCAGCCTGTTGCGCCAGGAGGAGGACCTGGAACCGCTGCCGGTACCGATCCCGCTCAGGCGGCTGCAGCGGCTGCAGTTCCGCCATCGCCTGGTCTGCCCCCCAGGGGAGCCGCGCTTGCTGTTGCGCAGTTGGTCTCGCTCCGGGGGGCAATGGCTCGCCTGCGGTCCTGAACGGCGGATCGATGCTGGTCTGATCGCGGTGGGCCGGGCGGGGATCCGGGCCGTTCGTGCCCCCGTGAGCAGGCAGGAAGCGGCAGGGCTGGCAGAATCCGAATCGCGCTGCATCGCCTCGCTCCGTTCCCAGAGCACCCAGTCCCAGGGGTTGCTGTCTGACCTTGCACCGCCCCACGACGAGGGCGATCCTTCGCGACGTGAGCCTGGGCATCAGATCTCATTTGCATCACCTCCAGTGACCTGTCTCCAGTTGCCCGTCTCCAGGTGATGAGCCGCTTGACCTGCATTCGGTGTCAGGTTGTTCATTGCGGTGCTCCTCACTTTCAGCCGCAACGGTTCCATCTGGGGAGCGACAGGCATCCGGGGCCTGAGCTTCTCCGCCAGTCCGTCGTCCCGCCACGTCATTGCCGGCTGCGCCTCAGCGATGGTTCACACAGCCTGATCTCTGTGTGCCCCTTGCCTTTGCTGTTGTTTCAGCGCCGCGCACCGCATCCGCCCTCCGCCCCAGACCTTGGTCCGTGCCCCCCTGGCTCCTGATCCTGATCCTGATGGAGGGGGTGATCCTGCTGATCAATCCCACCCGCAAGGACTTCACCTGGTATCAGGGATTGAGGCGTCCAGGCTGGGTGCGCTTCGCGACGTCGATTCCCCTGATCTGGTTGCTGATTCACGCCGGTTTCTATCTCTCGTCGCTGGTCAGCTGGCATGCCCACAACAGCTGGCCGCTGGTTGGCGCCTACCTGTTGCTTCTGGTGCTGGTCGAGCTCTACACCTGGCTGATGTGTCGCACCCGCCGGCTGTCCACGGGCATCCTCATCTGTCTGATCGGCTGGGGCTACGGTCTGGTGCTGGCGGCCGCCCTGCTGCCGTTCTCCTCCCTGGCTGCCATGCTGCTGCTGCCCTATCTGGTGTGGGCACCGATCGAGGCGCTGATCACCTGGGACATGCGCCGCCTCAATCCCGGCTGCTGAACAGCCGGCCCCGGCTTCCGGACCCTGCGCCATTGCAGCCATGTCTGCCCTGATCTCCGCCCTGCTGCGACCCGAGGCCTACGACCATCCGGTGGCGGCCATCCGTGTGCTGGAGACCCATATCTCCTGGGTGCTGCTGACCGGCACCTATGCCTACAAGATCAAGAAGCCGGTGGATCTCGGCTTTCTCGATTTCAGCACCCTGGAGCGCAGGCGCCATTTCTGCCAGGAGGAACTGCGCCTCAATCAACGCCTGTCCCCGGAGCTCTATCTGGGCCTGCGCAGTATTCACGGTCCGCCGGAGCGGGCCAGCCTGCACGGCACCACCCCTGAGGTGGAGGTGGCGGTGATGATGCATCAGTTCCGCCAGGAGGATCTGCTGCCGGCCGTTCTGCGCCGTCGGGCCCCGTTGGCGGAGCGGCTGCTTCTGATCGAGTCGTTTGCCGATCGCCTCGCCGGCTTCCATGCCGCGGCCGCCGTGGCACCGGGCGACAGCGATTTCGGCTCACCGCAGCGGGTGCAGGAGCCGGCCCTGGCCAATCTTGAGGTGCTGCAGCGGATCCTGGGAGCGGATCCGCGCTTGCCGCCGCTGCATCGCTGGTGTCTGGATCAGGCCCGGCAGCTCGCTCCGGTCTTTGCAGAGCGTCGCCGGCTGCGGCGGGTGCGGGAGGGCCATGGTGATCTCCATCTCGGCAACCTGGTGCTGCATCAGGACCGCATCGTCGCCTTCGACGCCCTTGAGTTCAGCCCGGCCCTGCGCTGGATTGATGTGATCAGCGACATCGCCTTTCTGGCGATGGATCTGGCCCGGCAGCGTCAGCCACTGCTGGCAGCTGCCCTGCTCGATCGCTGGCTCAGCCACAGCGGTGACTACGCGGGGCTGGCGACCTGGCGCTGGTATCTGGTCTATCGGGCTCTGGTGCGCGCCAAGGTGACGGCGCTGCGCCTCCAGCAGGCCGAGGCTTCCCCGGCCGCAGAGCGACGCCGGGGCCGTGCCGATCTGCGCGCTTACCTGCAGCTGGCGACGGCGAGCACCGGCTCGACCGTGCCGGTGCTGCTGATCACCCATGGCGTCTCGGGCAGTGGCAAGAGCCATCAGGCGCGGCAGCTGGCCCGTCAGCTGGGCTGGCTGCATGTGCGCTCCGATGTCGAGCGGTTGCGGCTGTTCGGCCGTTGGGGAGAGGCCTGTGCAGCACCGCGGCAGGGTGATCCGTACAGCGCTGCGGTGAGCGAAGCGTTGTATGGCGAGCGCCTGATCCAGTGCTGCCGCAGTGCCCTGGCGGCAGGGCTGTCGGTGATCTGCGATGCCACCTTCCTGCAGCGATGGCAGCGCCAGCTGTTCCGTGATCTCGCCGTGAAGCAGGGAGCCCGCTTCGTGATCCTCGGCTGCTGTTGCCCGCCGGACCTGGCGCGTCGCCGCATTGTGGAGCGGCGCCTCCGCGGTGGTGACCCCTCGGAAGCCGATGCCTCGGTGCTGCAGCGTCAGCTGGCGTGCCTTGAACCGCTGACGGCGGCGGAGCAGAAGGAGATGCTGGTGGTGAGGGCTGAATCGAGCGGCGGAGGCTGTGAAACGTCAGCCCGCCCTGAACCATCAGCCAAGAGCGAAATGTCAGCCATTTCTGACGCCATCAGCCTGCCCCAGGACGGTCGGGAGGCGCCGGCCGCGACCGCTGCCCTGCTGGCCAGCCTGAGGCACTTGGCCGGTGGCTCTGCAGCTGCGGAGTGATCCAGAGACCCATAACCGAAACAGCCATTTCGCGCAAACAGCTGTATTACACGGGCAAAAGTATCACGCGGACAGCCGTATCAAAAACAGCCCGAAAGCCATGGTTCCCGCAACAGCTGTAATCGCCACAACAGCGATGACTGCCGCAACAGCCATGACTGCCGTGACAGCCGTGGGTTCGAGATTGATCCTGGGCGCCGACCGAGGGGATGATCGGCGCCGACTCGGTTCAGCGCAACGGGCTCAGAACCACTCGGGAACGGCTTCCTCGCGCGTATTCACATGGGCTTCCGGCGTGGTGCGGCGGAACTCCAGGGTGATGCTGCGACGCTGCTCACCATCGGCGGCGATCGCCTCGATCGGATACAGCTGCTGCCCATCGCGGAACGGCACCTGAATCCGGAAGGTGCCATCGGGGGAGAGGGGCACATCCTCACCACCGATCAGCAGTCGTGCCGCCGGATCGGTGGCCCCGTACACAATCAGCTCGGCATCGGCCACCAGCCAGAAGGAACGCTGACGGGGCAGCAGGCCGGCACCGGATTCGCTGCGACCGGAGGCCCACAGGCCGAGAGCAGAGGCGGAGAAGCCCTCACCCTCGCCGCCGAGACCCTCTTCGCCGAGCTCATGGAATGCCTCCGAGCCGCGGCCGAGGCGACGCCAGCCGCTGGTGGCGCTCTGGTAAACGCGCTCATGCAGGCCGGAGCTCACCGTGCCGCTGCTGATCTCGACAGGCGAGGGAGCCGGACCGGCCTCCAGGGAGAAGGGCACAAACTGGTCGAGGATCTGCTCGCAGGGATGCAGCGCCGGCACGCGGGCCACCGAGGAGAAGGCCAGGCCGATCCAACCGCCGCCGGCCTTGCGGTAGCCGAGTTCCACCCGGTAATCACGATCCGCCAGCGGCACCGGCAGGTACCACTCATTGGCATGGGCATCGACCACCACCTCCTGCAGGGTGTGGGGGTGAGCGGAGCCGCCGCTGAGGCCGGTGACATCGGCCACCCGCAGACAGAGCTGGGTACCGCCGGCGGCCAGAGCCTGCTCACGGTCGTCAGCAGCGATGTCCCAGAACACGTAGGCCCACTGGGGATCGCGGGGCAGGAACACCACCCGGGTTTCGGCATCGGGCCGGGGAGCGGGGCTCATCTCGGCCTCGATCGCCGCCAGATTCGCCGCCTTGATCACCTCTTCAGCCCTGCGCGGATCCTGGCTGGCTGCAATCGCATCGGCGAGACCTTCACGGTTTTCGCTGCTATAACGGCTGACGCCGAGGCTGCGGGCCACATCCCGCAACTGGCGCATGCTCAGCGAAGCCAGACGTGCGAGCAGGTTGCTATCGGCCATGGATGCGGTCTCAGTTTGTGAACAAGAGTGTCGGCGATTTATCCCGTTGGGATCGCTTGTGTCAGCAGACAGGGACACAGGCGCCGCCACCGGCGCAACCTGCGGCACCCCGGGGCCGAACCGGCGTACCGCCATGGTACCTTTGTTCCATCCGCTCCGCGGAATGCTCCCTGGCGCTGTCTGCCGGTTCTGTCTGCCGGTTCTGTTCCTGGGTCCGGTCCTGTTCCTGAATTCTGTGCCTGCGTCCCGTGGTCGATTCCTTCCCCCATCCCTGTCCCGGTGTGTCCCCCCGCGCCGGCGCTCGGCCGCTCAGGCCGCAGCCACCGTCTGCCGGGCTGTCCGTTCCGTCGCCCTGTGCAGCGGCGTCTGCAGCGGCATCACGGGCCGGGTGGCCGGTGCCCCTGCGCCGCGACCCTGCCCCCTGGCTCTGCGCGCTCGCCGTGGAGGGTGTGGCGGCCGGTTTCCCCAGTCCCGCCGACGACTACATCGAGGCCCGCATCGATCTCAACCGTGAACTGATCGCTTCCCCCCTGTC
Organism: Cyanobium sp.; assembly: GCA_046075505.1. GTDB lineage: Bacteria > Cyanobacteriota > Cyanobacteriia > PCC-6307 > Cyanobiaceae > Cyanobium. The sequence continues at coordinate 10,943 of JBJTQH010000057.1, forward strand.
CACCTTCTTCATGCGCGTTCAGGGCGAGGCGATGCGCGGTGACGGCATTCACGATGGCGATCTGCTGGTGATCGATCGCGCTCTGGAGGCCCGCCCGGGCCATGTGGTGGTGGCGGTGCATGCCGGCCGTTTTCTGGTGCGTCGTCTGACGCGGCGCCAGGGTCGCTTCTGGCTCGAGGCCAGCGATGGCTGCAGTGCGTCCCTGCCGCTGGCGGCTCCGCTGGATGAGCCACCGCTGCTGTGGGGGGTGGTGATTCATGCCATCCATCACCTCACGGCTCGCGCCGGTCACCGGCTGCAGCGGCCAGGCTCGTGATTCCAACGCCGACAGGGATCGCCGCCTGCGGGCCATCAGCCGCCGGAGCCCTGGCTGCGCGGCAGCGAGGTGAGCAGACCGCGACGCCGCAGCTCCTGCCGGAATTCGGCCGCCAGATCAGGGCGTTGCGCCATCCACAGGTGGCGCAACCGGCTCACCAGCAGCAGCAGCCGCAGGCTGAGGGTGATGCAGACGACAACCTGCAGGCCGTGTTTCAGCACGATGGGGCAGGGCACGGTGTGCTCATGGGCACGATGGCGGCACGGATGCCACGCTGCAGGGGGCTCCGGGGCACGGCTGCGCCTGTGACCGTTCTCAACTCTGTGCTGTGCCCTCCCGTCACGATGTTCTGATCCCTCCGGCAAGACGCGATGGCTGATCCCCTTCCTGCCCTGAGCACCGCCGATCTGGAGATCCTGCTCACGGCCCTCGATCCCCTGCTCGATGGCTTCGGGGATGGCGCCTCCTGCCTTGATGATGCCCGCGCCTATCTCAAGCGCCTGCAGGCCAGCGACGCCAGCAGCGCTCTGCTGCAGCAGTGGCTGCACAGCTGGCAGGCGGCCGGTGGCAATCGCGCCACCCTGCGACTGATGGTCAGCACCCTGCTGGCGGAACGCCGCCATGGCACCGAAGCGGTCTGAAAGGGCGGAAGGGATCAGACCGCGCTGTGGTGCCCGATCGGCGCCAGCTGGAACTGGCGGTGGGGCTGCGATCGGGGCTGCATGCCACGATCCGGCGGATTGCCTGAGCCTGGATGTCGCCTGAGGCCGCCCTGCGCACCCCCGCCCAGCTGTTTGATCTCAGCGGGCGACGGGCGGTGGTGACTGGCGCCTCCAGTGGGATCGGCCAGCGGATGGCCCTGGTGCTGGCCATGGCAGGCGCCCGGGTGCTGTTGGTGGCGCGCCGCGGCGACCGCCTGGAGGCCCTGCGCCACCAGCACCCCGCCCTGGCGGAGTGCCTGCTGCCGGCGGTGATCGATCTGAGCGAGGCAGGGGCACCGGAGGCGATCGCGGCAGCGGCGGCGGAACTTCTGGGGGGGTGCGACATCCTGGTGGGTGCCGCCGGGATCCCCGGACGGGCCAGTTCCGCTCAGGTGGATGCGCCAGCCTTCGCGCGGGTGCTGCAGCTCAACGTGATCGCCCAGGCCACGGTTGCCGCGGCCCTGTTCCCGGCCCTGTGCCGTTCCGAGGCCGGCCGGGTGATCCATGTCGGCTCGATCTATGGCCTGGTGGGAGAGGAGACCGGCCCCCTGGCGCCCTATGTGGCCAGCAAGCATGCGCTGGTCGGGCTGATGCGCAGCCAGGCCGGGGAGTGGATCGGCAGGGGGATCACGGTGAACCTGCTGGCCCCGGGCCATATCCCCACCGAAATGACAGCAACGCTGCTGCAGGATCCCGTCCGGGCACCGCAGCTGCTGCGTCGCTATCCGATCGGACGCTTCGGCAGGGTGGAGGAGCTGGATACGGCCCTGCTGTTCCTCGCCTCGCCGGCCAGCAGCTTCATCACCGGCATCGTGCTGCCGGTGGATGGCGGCTGGACAAGCCGCTGAGCCGGGCTTGCTGCGGTTGAGCGTTGTGACTGGCCGCTCGTGGTAACTGGCCGTTGTGACTGACCGTTGAGGATGGCGGTGGCTGGTGTTCTGGCACCGGCACAGCCACTACATCGGCACAGCCATGGCATCGGAACAGCCGTGGCAGCGGAACAGCCGTGGCATCCGCTGCGATCAGGCCTGGCCCCTGCCGCTGAAGGGGCCTCAGGGATTGGGCGAGCGGCGGCACCAGACCGCCTGAGCCGTGCTGGACAGACCGTGCTGCAGCTCGCCGAGCAGGCGCATCACCGGTCCGGGTGGGGACCGGTCATGACCCAGCAGGTCGGAACAGACGCCGGCGTGGCAGAGATCCATCAGCAGTGCCACCTCTTCCGAGGACAGACAGAGCAGATGGTCGTTGCCGTGATGGATGACCTTCACCGCGCCCCTCAGGGGATGAACGAAACCTTAGAACTCTTCGGTTCCTCTTCGCACCAGCTGGATGCATGGGATCCGATGCGGAACACCGAACGGGCCGTCCAGCGCTGCAGATCCGGCGCCTTCAGGCCAGCTGCGGGGCCGCTCGCCCAGCCCGGTGGCCGGGGCCGTCGCCGGGCTGCACCGCAGGCAGCTGGGCTGCGGCATCGCTGCGGCGCCCCCAACCCGGATCGGAGCCGTTGGCCTTTCCCCGCCGCCGCGGCTGCCCACGCTGATGGCAGAGCCCTGCAGCCCCCCGACGGCCATGGATGCCAGCCGCGGCCAATGCCTCTGGCGGGACCGCCGCCATGCCGGCGCCCTGCTCGGCAGGCGTCTCGCCCCCCATGTTCATCACCATCAGGACACCACTGTGGTCGGCCTGCCCCGCGGTGGCCTGGAGGTGGCCGCGGAGCTGGCCTCGGTGCTGCAGCTGCCCCTCAGCTGCTGGTCGGTGCAGCGCCTCACCCTGCCCGGTCAGGAGGGTGAACCACTCGGTGCGATCGCGCCGGGCAACATTCACATCCTCGATGAAGCCCGCCTCCGGCAGCTGGGGCTCCATGGCGAGGAGCAGCGGCAGTGGTTGCGCCTCCATGAGGAGCGGATGCGACAGGAACAGCTGCGTTTCGGGGACCCGGCCCCGGGGGAACTGAGCCATCGCCGCCTGATCCTGGTGGATGAGGGCATCCGCAGCGGCATGACGATGGCCGCGGCCCTGCGCTCCCTGCGGGCCCTGTATCCGACCACGATCACCGTGGCGGTGCCGGTGGGCCGGCGTCTCGCCCTCGATGGGCTGCGGCAGCTGGCCGACCACGTGCTGGCGCTGCAGGCGGTGGAGCAGCTGCCGCGCCTCACCGATTGGTTCGCCGCGTTGCCGGCCCTGGAGGAGGGGGAGGTGATTGCGCTGCTCGGCGCGGCCTGAGCCCTCCCGTCCAGGAAGGAGCAGCAGATCGCTGCCGGTCAACATGCTGCGCTCTCGCGGCATAGGCGGTGAATCCTGATCGCTTTAATGAGCAGATCCTGAAGGTTCAGTCACCTCTTACGACCCCTACATCAGCATCGGAGCAGATCTGTTGATCGGCGACCGTGGCCAGAAAAGATCTCTGACAATTCACGAGTCCCCCCAAGGAAAGAGAACGCATGGGCGATGCCCTGAGTGACTACATGCACTCCATCAGTCGCATCCCTCTGCTGACGGCATCGGAAGAGGTTCATCTGGCGACGATCATTCAGGAACTTGATTACCCAGCTCGCTCCGCGAACGGCAAACCACGGGGCTAGACTGGTACGCAAATGCAGTCCGGTCATGGCTCGTAGCGCGATCCAGTTCCAGAAAGGTCTCTCCCTGCCTGAGTTCCAGCGGCTCTACGGCACTGAGGAGCAATGTGAGGCAGCCCTGGAGAAGGCGCGCTGGCCTGATGGGTTCCGCT
>JBJTQH010000058.1:0-33042 GCA_046075505.1 Cyanobium sp.
TCTTATCGCTTCAACCGACGGTTCTATCTCAAGGGTTTACTACAACGTCTGCTCGTGGCCGGAATCGGTTGCGAACCGCAGCCGGAGCGGCGGCTCAGGTCTGCGGAGGTTTGTTGCTGATCAAGTCTCATGAAGTCTATCTGTGAGATGGGACCGGGAGTCAGGCTGCCGTCAAGAGCTCAGAAATATCGCTGTTCGCTTGGAGCCGTCTCGCCCTCTGAACGGGTACCGGCACCTGGACGTCAGATTTACCCTTCTATTTCCTCCTCGACGAGCGCTCCCAGCTCGTGATCGGCCATCTGCTGCTCGGTGCGTTGCAATACAGCCGCCCCGAGGAGCGAGTCGAAGGGCTGGTGCGGATGAATGCCAGCCTACTCGCCATCCCGCTGGGCCTGGCACCGGAACTGCTCCGGGATCTGACCTGGGTGATCGGCCGGCTGGTCGGTCAGGAGATTCTCGCGGCGGCCCTGGGCGGCCAATCCATCATCCCGGATCTCAGGGAGCAACTGCTCGCGCTGCAGCAAACACTGGTGGAGAAGGGAGGTCGCCTGTCAGAGAAGCTGCTGGATGGCGTGATGGCGAGCATCACGGAGTACTGGAAGTCTCGCCTGGCCATCAGCGGTGAAGTGGCTCGCACCCTGGTCGATGGGTCGCTGTCACTGGGGGAGCTGCTGATCACGATCGATGGTGCCTCAAGCGTGGCCCCCGGCGAACTGAAGCTGTGGCAGATGCACCAGCAGATGCTCAGTCTCGAGGGGTTGATCGGTGCGGAGCGTCGCCCTTATGCGCTGCCCGGTCGACCGGATCTGCAGCCCTTCGCCGGCTGGATCGATGGCCAGGTCCGCCGGTCTCTGCGCCCCTATTCCTCGCCGCTGGTGCTGGATCTCGATGGCGATGGCATCGAAACCCTCGCCCTGGAGAGTGCCGGCGTGCTGTTCGATCTCGATGACGATGGCCGGATGAACACGTGCGGTTGGGTCGCCCCCGATGACGCCCTGCTGGTGTGGGACCGCAATGGCGATGGCCGGATCGGATCCGGTGCCGAACTGTTCGGCAATCACACCCGCCTGGCGGATGGCAGCCGCGCTGCCCATGGATTCGAAGCCCTGGCGGCTCTCGATGCCGATCACAACGGCCGCCTCGATGACGGCGATCCCGCCTGGGAGAGGCTGGCGCTGTGGCGCGACCGCAACAGCGACGGCCAGCAGGATCCAGGCGAACTGTTCCGCCTCTCGGAGGCCGGCATCGATGCCCTGCCCCATCAGTTCCGGGCCGGCAGTGGTCTCGATGCCCAGGGCAACGATCTGCGCGAGGTGGGGCAGTACCGGCACCGGGATGGCCACTGGCAGATGATGGCCGATGTCTGGTTCGCCAGCCTCAGCCCGCCACTGGCCGACGCGGTGGAACCCGGCCCGAGCGATCTCGAAGCTGCTGCGCCGGGGCCGCTGCCGGAGCTGCGGCCGCTGCTCGATCTCCCGGAGCCGGAGTCGGAGGTGATCCCCGGCCGGCTGCCGAACATCAAGGGCATCGGTGCAGTGGACAGCCTGCGTCGCACGATGCGCCAGGACAGCAGCGGCCGGTTGCGGCAATGCCTGGAGCAGTGGTTGCTCGCCGATGCCCAGGGACGCGCCGAGCTGATTCCCGACATCATCTATCACTGGACCGGCGTCGCGGACTATGCAGGCACCGCGCCGGTTCCGCTGCCCGATCCGCGCATGATGGAGGCACTGCATGCGTTCACCAACCACGAGTACCGCGCCAATCCGCAACCGATCGCCAGCAGTACTCAGAACCTGCTCGATCTGTTCCAGGGGCTTTGCCGGATGGTGGGGGGCTTGCTGGAGGCGCGCGATCAGCTGGTGCCCCAGTGGTCGCGGTTGAGCCGCATGACGCCGGATGGCACAGGGATCAGCTTCGAGGAGAGTCAGCTGACCGCTGTACTGCAGGCGCAGCTGGAGCGCTCGATCAGTGATGCACAGCTGATCGCCGTCGGGCAGATTCTTTCTGGTTTCGCGCTGGTGGGAGAGGGATTGCAGGAGGGCATCCTGCGTGAGGCTCTGCGCGATCCGCATCAGCTGGATCGACGCCTGTTGCTGATGGCGCTGCGGCACAGCATGAGCGGATCAACGCTCACCAGCGAGCGCATCAGCGGCGCCGAACGGGAACTGCTGGAGGGGACCGCGAGCTTCGATGTGATCGTTGGCTATGGCGGTGATGATTATATCCTCTCCCACGGCAGCAACGACTCCATCATTGGCGGCACCGGCAACGATCTGATCGTCGCCGGCAGCGGAGATGACATCATTCGCGAATGGGAAGGTGATGACACCTTGATCGGCGGCGCGGGCAACGACATCCTCGAGTGCAATCTGGGTACGAATCAGCTCCTGTTCCGGCGTGGTGACGGCCGAGATGTGATTGTGATCCATCAGAGTTTCACGCCCTATGATCCCCGCTCTCACACCAACACGCTCATCTTTGCAGCCGGGATCACTCCGGATGACCTGGCGGTGACCCATTATTTTAATAACATGATCCTGCGCCTCAAAGGCAGCGATGATCAGGTGATCCTGCAGGACTACTTTTTTGGCTATTTTCCCCATCCCTCCCGCCAACCGATCCAGGCCCTCCGTTTCAGCAATGGCGAGCAGTGGGGCCATCAGCAGCTGATCGCCCGCGGCCTGATCGCCACTGAGGGGGATGATCACCTCGATGGATCCGAGGCGGATGAAACGATCAGCGCTGGTGCGGGCCATGATTTTCTCGGCGGTGGCCCCGGCCGGGATCTGCTGCAAGGGGACAGCGGCAATGACGAGCTCCACGACGGTACGGGTGATGACACCCTGAGCGGCGGCACCGGCCATGACCGCATCCATGCCTTTGATGGCAGCAACAGCCTGCTGTTCAGCCCTGGCGATGGGAACGACCTGATCATGGGCAGCACCAGCACCGCCACCAACACACTTCACCTCGCTGCTGGCTTCAGCCGCGACACCGTGACAATCCGGCGCCAGGACAGCGAACTCCTGCTGAGGTTCAACAGCAGTGGTGATTCCGTGCAGCTGAAGAACTTCTTTTGGTACGACCGCTGCACGCTGGACACGGTTCCACTGGCGCGGGTGCAGTTCAGCGACGGCAGCAGCTGGGAGTGGAGCGATCTGCTGGCGCGCAGCATGCAGGGCGATGAGGCCAACAACACCCTGATCGGCCTGATCGGCAACGACACCCTGCGCGGCGAAGGCGGCAATGACAGCCTGCTCGGTCGCGATGGCCACGATCTGCTGCAGGGCGGCAGCGGCAACGACACCCTCAACGGTCAGAACGGCAACGACCGACTGGAGGGAGGCAGCGGCGACGACGAGCTGCAGTCTTTTCAGGCCGGCGGTGACGACACCCTGGTGGGAGGCGGTGGCAACAATCTCTTCCACTACCAGGCCGGCAACCTGCGGTTGGCTGCCAACGAAACGGGGGCACCCACCAGCAGCAATACCCTGTCGCTGCCGTACCTGCAGCTTGCGGAGCTGAGCCTGATCCGCCAGGACCGGATGCTGCGGATCGGGACACCCAGCGGCGCCGCAATCTGGGTGGAGGATTTCTTCCGCGATGGTCTGGTGATTCAGCCCTGGAATCCGCTGCAGCTGCTGCGCACCGCCGGCGGCACCAGCCTCGATGCCCGCAATCTCGCCAGCCGGGTGAGCAATTCCTTCCTCGGCACCAGCAGCGCCAACAAACTGATCGGCCGCGACAGCGACGACTGGTTCGATGGTCTCGGTGGCAATGACCTGCTCCAGGGCCTGGGCGGCCACGATCAACTGCGGGGCGACAGCGGCAATGACACGCTCGAGGGCGGTGCCGGCAACGATGGGCTCTGGGGTGGAGACGGCAGCGACACCGCCTCCTGGGCCGGCCAGAGCACAGCGGTGGTGGTGGATCTGTGCCTGGGGACCCCCCAGGACACCGGAGCCGGCATCGACAGCCTCAGCAGCATCGAGCATCTGCTGGGGGGCAGCGGCCCCGATCGGTTGTGGGGGCAGGAGGGCGCCAACCGTCTCGAAGGCGGCGACCACGACGACTGGCTCGAAGGGGGAGGCGGCAACGACACCCTGATCGGCGGCAACCACCTGGCTGGCGGCGACACCGCCAGTTACGAGCGAAGCCCCGGTGCCGTGCAGGTGAACCTGGCGCTCACGGCGATCCAGAACACCGGTGCGGCCGGCAGCGATCTGCTCAGCGGCATCGAACATCTGGCTGGATCCGCCCACCACGACAGCCTCAGCGGCAGCGCGGCCGCCAACCGGCTCGAGGGCGGTGGCGGCCAGGACACGCTGCGCGGTGGAGCCGGGGCCGACAGCCTGCGCGGTGGTGATGGCGCCGACCGCTTTGTTTACGGCACGGCGGCGGAAGCTGGCCTGGGTGCGGGCCTGCGCGACTGGATCAGCGATCTGAGCGAGGCCGACCGGATCGATCTGACGGCGATCGATGCCCACGCCGACCTGAGCGGCAACCAGGCCTTCAGCTGGATCGGCAACGCCCCCTTCAGCGCTCTGGCGCAGCTGCGGCTGATCCCGCTGGCCAATGGCAACAGCCTGCTGGAAGGCAACTGCAGCGGCACCACAGCCGCCGAGTTCCAGATCGAGCTGGCGGCTGGATCGGAGGCGATCGTCAGCGCGACGCTGCTGCTGTGAGCTGCGTTCAGGAGGCCAGTCGCATTTCCCCCACCCGCACCATGGTGCGGCCGAGGCAGGCTCGCAGCGCCTCCAGCAGCTGCTGGATGCAAGGCTCCTGGGCGTTGCTGCGCAACACCGCCAGCGATTCGCGGTAGGGCCACTCCAGCGGCAGATCCATGCGACGGGGCCGATCCATCCAGCGGGCCATCAGCGGCGTCAGGAAGGCCACCGGTGGCGCCGCCGCCTCCTCGGGATGCTGGGGCGCCGGCAGACCCAGGCTTTGGCGCAGGCTGGCGTAGCGCTGCTGCGAACTCACCCGGCAGGAGCCGGGCAGGAAGCCGACGAGCTGCAGGCGGCTGCCGGCGAGCAGATCAAGGTCGGCGGCGCAGCCCGGGGCAGCCCGACCTGAAGCGACCAGGCTCGATGGGATCGCATCGGCGGCGGCGTGCTCCGGGGCCCGCCAGATCGCGGGAAGGGGCAGGGCGGCTGAGGGGTGATGCAGGCACGGATCCCCCGGCGGGGCCGGCGTAAGGCTGTAGAGATCGATGCGGGTGTCGTAGAGATCGAACAGCACCAGGTCATCGGAGCCCTGCTGCTGCATCTGGGTCGGGGTGACCAGGCAGGCGTCGATTACGTGGTTGCGCAGCAGCTCCAGCGGGTTGTCGCAGAGGATCGGGCCTTGCTCGGGATTAAGGATCCAGTGGGGCAGCAGCTCGCCTCGGAGGGCTGAGCGGGTCCAGCAGGGCACGTTCAGGCGCAGGTCACCCCCCAGGCGGAAGCGGTACTGCTGATGCAGCAGCCGTTGCAGGGCGAGCAGGGACTCCAGCTTCGAGCGGAGGTACCACCCACCGGGCCGGCGCAGCAGACGGGCGTTGAACATGCGCAGCACCCGCTGACAGCGCCGCGAGATGGTGCTCTGGTTGGTGCCGCGCAGTTCCGCCACGAGGGTGCCGTTCTGCAGCCAGAGCAGCAGATCCAGGGCTTCCAGCTCCTCGAGTTTCACCATGCCCGGGTCCTGTCGGGAGAAGTGCGGAGTCCAGCCTCTGAGCGGCGGCATTCTTCCAGACGCGAAGCCTGGAGTCAGGGCCATGCCCGTAGGCCGGGGAAACCCTTTTGGCAGGGCAGAGCCACCGCTCAGCAGCGGCACCATCGTCAGCAGCGGCACCATGGCTCAGCGGCGAGACCATGGATCCGCCCCAGTCTGCGGCAACCCTGAGGCCGGTCAATGGCGGCCAGGCACCTGATCGCCGTTACTCAGATCAGCTGGCTCTATCCTTAAGAAATCGTGGGCGCATAGCTGATGCCACTGGTATGGCCGCTGAAGCCAGCTTGCCGGGCGAGGGTTATCACATAGCGACGTGACGACCGCTGGGGTGACTGCGGATCGGCGCCCATACCCGGCGAGCAGCACGGCGGCGCTGCCTGGTCCGAACCGGATGTGCGATGACCTTGGCAGCGCGGGGGACCGATAGAGGCCGTGGCCAGCTGCACGGTTTTGTCTGCTGAACGCTCTTGCCAGCTGGACGGTCTTGCCAGCTGGTCAGCATGGCCAGCTGCGCGATCTGGCGACGGCAGGGTGCGCCAGCGACACGGCCGCCCCCATGGAGCATCGGATCAGGTGCGGCCCGATGCCGCAGCAGCTCCCGAGCCAGCCATCGCTCCCCGCAGACCAGCGGTCGCCAGCCGCCTGCGCAGCGGACCCAAACCCGTCGAGGCGACAGCGGCCGGAGCGCACCTTGATCGGGAAGCGCTGACAACCGGGCTCCGCCGGGCCGGGATCAGCGACCATAAATGTACTTTCGCAACGGGTCGGTCATGGCGGATTTCGGAGACAAGTTGGCGTCACTCCCGGCTCTGACGCTCCGCGAACTCCGGGTGCTGGCCTCGCGCATCGGCCTCGGACGTTACGGAGCGCTGACGCGACGCTCCCTGATGGAGGCGATCCGCAGTCGGATCAATCCAGCCACCGGTGCATCCGGCAACGCCGACACCACGGCCACCGATCCGGATCCCGCGGTCGCCTTCACGGCTTCCCCCGCCCCGTCCCCCATCGCCGCAGTCGAGGCGGCAGCCGTTCCGGCTGGAGATGAGGGGGTTGCGGTGGCCGCTGCGGCCACCGACTCGAGGCCGAGCGATGCGACGGCACCGGGCCTTTTGCCGCTGTCCCACACCTGGATTGCGGTGCAGCCCCAGGGAGATCGCTGGGCCGAGGTGCGCTGGCAGCTCAGTGAGGCCGACGCCCAGGCGCTGCAGGCTGCCGGTGCCTCCGGTCTGAAGCTGCGCCTGGCCGATGTCAACGGTCAGGTCGACGGCTCGGCTCTCCCCCATGCCCTGCAGGAGCTGTCCGTCGACAGTGGTGCTGTGCAGTGGTATCTGCCGATTCCGCTCGGCGATCGCAGCTACCGGGTGGAACTGGGCTATCGCCTGGGTGCTCCCGATGGCTGGCGCACGTTGGCGATCTCGGGCTCGTTGTACGTGCCGGCCGCCCCGCAGGAGGCCTGCTCCGAAGTCTGGAATCTGCCGTTCACGCTGGAGGCGCAGCCGATGGCGCCTGCCCCGGCAGCTCCGGTCTTCAGCGGCTCCGAACCGCATGAACAGCTGTATCAGATCGCTTCGATCGCCTGGCGTCGCAACGCCGTCGGTTCGGAAGCCTTCATGGAGCGCAGCGAACTGGGCGCCGCTGAGGGCGCTGAGGGCTTCCACGCCTCCGGCCAGGGGCTCTGGGCCAGTGGCCTGCAGGACTCCGGTGCCGGTGGTGTGCCCGCCCGTCAGCGCAGTTTCTGGCTGGTAGCCGATGCTGAACTGATCGTTCATGCCGCCACCGAACCCTCGGCTCTGCTCAAGGTGGGCGATGCCCCCCACGCCCTGAGCGAAGAGGGCACGATCCGCATCCACGTCCCCTTCCCCGACGGCGATCAGCACTACCCGATCACGGCGATCGCCGCCGATGGCGAGCAGAAGCGCAACGTCACCCTCAGCTTCCAGCGCACCACCCCCCACGCCCGCGTCAATCGCCGCGAAGAGGCGGTAGCCGAGTGGTTCTGAGCTGTCCCGCCGGAGCCATCCTCAGCCTGGGGCAGATCCATCCGGATCAGTCCAGGTAACTGAACACGATCTGCAGACCTGGCATCGTGTATTCATGCCGGTAGCCCCCCTCGTAGGCCGTTCCGATGTAGTGCGCCGGCGAGGGGTGATCGTTTCCAGGACTAGCCTGCATCTCGGCCTGACAGCGACGCTTCGGGCCATCGTCACTGCAGGTGTGCTCCTTCAGGAGCAGCTTCACCTTGCTGTGATCAGCGAAGACCACCCACAGGCTGAGCGGCTTCGGCCCGGCTGCATCGCCGACGGAACCCTCCCCCTCTCCCGGTTGCTCAAAGCCGCCGGATTCCCCTGGCCGAGGGCTGTTCGCTTCGAAGGTGACAGCGCAGAACTCTCGACGGCCGTTGCGTTCGCACTGGGGGGAAAGCTGCGCCAGAGCCGTTGTGGCTGCGAACGGCAGAGCCAACAGCAGACCCAGCGCCGTCCGCCGCCATCGCTTCCGGCACGCCACAGCGGCCATCGCCCTGACAGCGCTGTCCCACCCGCAGCAGCTGGGCGCAGAGCCGCCGCGACTCTCCACCCGCCCGGCGGCCGCGGCTCCTAAGGCAGCCAACGGTCTGCCAGCCGTGCTGCTCGTCCTGGCAGCCGCCTGCCCGGTGCCGTTCCATCGCATCCTTCTGCCCAGCCGGCGACTGACCTCCAGCCAAGCGCGCTGCGGCGGCGGCCGCTAGCGGCTGCAGCATGTCTTCAGGGGCGAGCGGGTCTGGGCCGCTCGGCAGGGGCGGCGCCAGCATCTCGCCCACCCATCAACAGCGGTCACACGGCGTGTAACCAGCCCGAACAGCCAGTCCCGAAGGGATGGATCTGGAAGAGGCGGCACCCAGATTCGAACTGGGGGTAAAGGATTTGCAATCCTCTGCCTTACCACTTGGCCATGCCGCCGTGCCGGGAGCAAACTCCCGTGACGGGATCGTATCAGCCGTGGCATGCCCAGCGACCAGCCCCCCTCCCTGCTGGTGCTCAGCAATGGCCATGGCGAGGACGGGATCGCCCTGCGGCTGATCGAGGCCCTGCAGCAGCGCCGGCCCGGTCTCGATGTGGCGGTGTTGCCGCTGGTGGGCACGGGGGAGGCCTACGCCACCGCGGAACGCAGCGGTCTGCTGCGGCGGGTGGGACCGCGGCGCCCCCTGCCCAGTGGTGGTTTCAGCAACCAGAGCCTGGGGGGACTCCTGCAGGACCTTGCGGCGGGATTGCCGCTGCTCAGCTGGCAGCAGGCCCGTCTGGTGCGCGCCTGGGGCCGCCGCGGGCTGCCGATGCTGGCGGTGGGTGATCTGCTGCCGTTGCTGCTCGCCTGGGCCGGCGGTGGTCCCTACGGCTTCATCGGCACCCCCAAGAGCGATTACACCTGGGCTTCGCCACCTCCCCCGGGCTGGGGTCGCTCCCCCCTGGCCGATGCCTACCACCGCTGCAAGGGGAGCGAGTGGGATCCCTGGGAATGGGCCCTGATGCGCGGCCGACGCTGCCGGCTGGTGGCCGTGCGCGATCGGCTCACCGCCCGCGGTCTGCGCCGCCGTGGTGTCGCCGCTGAGGCGCCGGGCAATCCGATGATGGATGGACTCGCCTGTCCCCCCCTGCCCGAGGCCCTGCAGGGGCGCCGGCGCCTGATTCTGCTGGCCGGCAGCCGCCTGCCGGAGGCGCTCACCAACCTGCGCCGTCTGCTGCAGGCCCTGGCGAGCTCCAGCTCAGTGCCGCGGGATGGTGGAGCGGGGGAGCCGGGGCCTGCAGGCCTCACGCTGCTGCTGGCCACCGGCAGTCGGCCCTCCCCGGCGGAACTGGCGGGGCCCCTGCAGGAGGCCGGTTTCCAGCCGATGAGCGACCAGCAGGCCGAGCTGCGGCGCGCGGCTGCCGGCGGCGCTCCCCCGGCGGCTCTATGGCGGCGCGGCCCCACAGAGCTGTGGGTGGGGCCCGGCCGCTTCTCCCCCTGGGCCGGCTGGGCGGAACTGGGGCTGGCCACCGCCGGCACGGCCACCGAGCAGCTGGTGGGCCTGGGGATTGCCGCCCTGTCACTGCCGGGTCGCGGGCCGCAGTTCCAGGCGGGTTTCGCGCGCCGCCAGAGCCGGTTGCTCGGCGGTGCGGTGCTCCCCTGTGGGAGCCCGGAGGCCCTGCGCGAGGCCCTGGAGACCCTGTGGCAGGACGCCGACACCCGGCAGCGTCGCGGCCGCATCGGCCGGCAGCGCATGGGTGGCGCCGGCGGCAGCGCCCGGCTGGCGGCCCTGATCGATCAGCGCCTGCTGGCCCGCGGCGCCGGGGCCCCACCGCCGTTCTGAGCCCGTTCTGTGGGGCGCGGCCCCCGTTTTGCTGGAGGCGGCCGCCTGGCGGAGTGGCTCGGAGGTCACGCTTCAAGGCCGGTCGAGAGGCCGGGGTGTCCGGATCGCTGGGGCCGCTGCGGCAACGGGAGCGGATGGCCCGGGGCGGCCAGCGGCCTCGCGCCCGACGTCGAGGTTGCTGCTGATGTCAAGGGCATGTCGGGCCAACCGCGCCCACTCCGACGCTCCTCCCGCCGTGACCGCAGGCGATCGAGCAGACGAGGACGGGTCACCGCCGCGGTGAGCCCAAGGCGTCCCAGGGGCAAGGTTCAGACTGCAGGCACCTGGGCAGGACCCGCCACCCGGCAGCACCAACGCTGCAGACGATCCCGCTGCGGCAACGCGGCAGAGGATCCGGCAGCAGAGGATCCGACAACGGCAGCGCTGCCGCTGGTGTCACGGCGGTCCTGTCCTCCACCCTTCTCTCCCCACCCTGCGATGCCCCCCCTCTCCGACCGCGACTACACGATCGCCTGCGGTCGCCTGGCCTCCTGCCTGGGCGTCAGCCTGGCCTCGGCCCGCCGCAAGGTCGATATCCGCGCCGTGCAGGAGGGGCTGCGGGCCATCGACGACAAGATCGCCCTGGCCGATCGGCTGCTGGCCGAAGCCGAGGCGAGCGGTATCGATGTGCCATCGATGCTCAGCGCCCAGCTGGGCACCGTCGGCAACGATGACAACTTCATGGTTGAGGACTGAAGCCTCGAGGCCTGAAGCAACGAGCCCTCAGCCCGGCGGCGGCGCAGGCGCCCCGTCGGGAATCGACGTCGAAGCAGCGACGCCACAACGCCCTGCAACAACGCCCTGGCGGAAGGCAGGGGCCGCACGCCCGGCAGCAGCCTGCACCGCCGGCCCCCGTCACCCCGTCCCAGAGGCCGCGTCCTCGGTGCCACCTCCCTGGTGCTTCTGCCGTTCTGGTGCTGGCAGGCCCGTTCTGGCCGATCCGGGCTCAAAGATCAGTGCTCAAAATTCAGCGCTGAAAATTCAGTGATGAAAGATCAGCGCTCGGAGATTCACCGTTCGGAGATCAGTGCTCGAAGATCAGTGTTCGAAGATCGAGCCGTAGCGCTGGCGGTCGAGATCGGCGAACACCGGCACACAGGCGAAACAGCGCTGGGCCATCTCCCAGCGATCCTCGCGCCGCAGCATCGTCTCCAGCCGGTCGCGGGCGGCCAGCAGCCAGCGCACATCACCGCAGGCGTAGGTGAGCTGCGCATCGCTCAGCTCCTCCACCCGCCCCCAGTCGGAGCTCTGGGCCTTCTTGTCGAGTTCCACCCCCACCAGTTCGGCCACCACCTCCTTGAGGCCGTGGCGGGGGGCGTAGGTGCGGGCCAGGCGGCTGGCGATCTTGGTGCAGAACAGCGGATCGACCCGGATCGCCAGGTTCTCGGCCAGGGCCGCCACATCGAAGCGGGCGAAGTGGAACACCTTTTCAATGGCGCTGTTCTGCAGCAGCTGCTGCAGCCTGGGAGCCGCTGTCTGGCCGCGGGCCAGGCGGATGCAGCAGGCGTTGTCCTCGGCATCGCAGATCTGCACCAGGCAGAGGCGGTCGCGACCGTGCACCAGCCCCATCGCCTCGGTATCCACCGCCAGGGCTCGGGCGCCGCTGTACAGCTCCAGCCACTCCGCATCGAGATCGCCGTCAAACACCGCGAAGCGGCGGGGGGGGGCCGGCGTCGGAGCCCCGGCAGCGGAGCTGGGGGAGGCAGCGGAATCCTGAGCCATCGCGGCAACACAACCGTGGAACTCCATCGTGGCCCACGCCCTTCTTCGACGCCGGCCGGCTGGCGGGCAGAACCCGCAGCGCTCCCCAGGTGCCGGCGCCTCGCAGCAGCGGCCACCGCGGCGTCCGGTCCGGATGGGAGACAATGGCCGCACCGCCGATCTCGCCGCGCCGATGCACCCCCTGGCCTCGACCCTGCTGCTCACCCTGCTGCTGGTGATCGGGCTGGTGTTCTTCCTGCGGGCCGCCAGCAAGGACCGCACCACGGTGGTGGATGTGCAGTCTCCCCGGCCTCCCCTTGAGGTGCTGGCGGGATTGGAGCAGTGGCTGGCCAGTCGCGGCTGGCAGAGCGATGGCGGCGATGCCTCCCGCCAGCTGCTGCGCTTCCGCGGCCAGGTGCAGGCCAGCACGGCCCTGGCGCTGCTGCTGTCCCTGCTGGGGGCGGTGGGAGCGGCCTGTCTGGGGCTGGTGCTCTGCCAGCTGCTGCCCCAGCTCGGGGGCTGGCCGCTGCTGCTCGCCCTGCTCGGTCCGGCGGCCGGTCTGATCTATCGCCGCCGCGCCGCCCGTTCCGAAATCCTGGAGCTGCGCCTGCTCAATCCCGACACCACCGGCAGCAGCAGCCTGCGCCTGCGCGCCCATCGCGATGAGCTAATCGCCATGGAACGCGATCTCGGCCCCCGTCTGCAGCTGGCCAGCGACGGTTCGCTCCTGCATTCCCCGATCTGATCCCGATGGCCCGTCGGCCCCGCGCCCTGTCAGCCCTGCTGCTCACCGCCGGAGCTGCCGGTGGTCCTCTGCTCACCGCGCTCTGGGCCCCTGCGGCGGCGGTTCCCCCACGTTCCCCCGCCCTTCCTGACGCGCCAGCCGTGTCAGCGGCGGTTGTGGCGTTCGATCCGACTTCCGTGCCGGCCGACACCGCACCGGTTCGCTCCAGCGGGCTGCTGCCGCCCCCGGATCCCGATCCGCTCACGGGGCGCCGCAGTCCGCTGCGCCGCGATTGGGTGGGTCTGCGCCCACTGCCGGCCGACACCGAGATCCTGGTGCTGGCCGGCCATGCCGACTCCCAGAACATGGCGGGTTCGGGCACCCCCGGTGAGGCGGTGGCCCTGGGCGGTGCGGCACCGATGGAAGCGGGGATCAGCGATGAGCTCTTCTGGAATCTGCAGGTAGCCCAGGCCGTGGTGCGTCTGGGACAGCAACGGGGACTGCCGATCCGCTTTCACGTCCCGCCGCTGCGCACGATGCCGAATGGCAACGCTCCCGGCACCAACTGGAGCGTCGGCCGTGAGCATGTCGCGGCCGGGGGCTACGCCTTCGAGATCCACTTCGATGCCTACGGGCCGGATGGGATCGGCTCCGGCCTGATCCCGCCGATGCACCGCCCGCAGAGCCGCCTCGACGAGAGCCTCGCCCAGGAATTCGGTGGCTATCCGATGCGCTATCGCAACATCCTCGGAGGACCTCGCCGCGGCATCGCCCTGCTGGAGATCGGCAAGCTCGAAGGCACCCTGGAGGCATCCCTGCGCGATCCCACCACACGCCAGCAGACGCTGGACACGATTGCCGACCGCGTCGTGCGCGCCCTGGACCTGGGACTGGGCCGCTCGCCGCAGCAGAGCACACCCACCGCCAGCGGTGACGAGGCCACACCTCAGACCACCCCAGCGACCAGCATCCAGCCACCGGCCCATGCTGACCAGCCGGCCACCAGCGTCCGCCCAGCGATCAGGCGCATGCCTTCCCCGCTGCAGCTCCGCCTGGGGCGCTGAAGCCGCGAAATCCGGACGGACGTCAGGCCCCCGCCGCCGGTCACGGCTCTCCCGTCTCTGATCCCCCTTTCCGGGAGTCCCGTCCCTGGCCGGCGCTCACGCTGGCGCAGCCCAGCCAACTCAAGGCGGATGGCCGAGCCTTCGCGCGCTGGCAGGCTAGGGAGCGGGTTGCGGTGCCATCCCGGCTCCGCTGCCGCGATTCCCCTGCAGGGCCGGCTCCAGTCGGCCGACCCACCGGGCTTCAGCCGATCGCCTGGTGCGGACGGCAGCGCTCCTCGAGGGAGGCGTCCTCCAGCCAGTTCTGGGGCCGCGTGAACAGCTCGGTGAGCAACGCCTCACGGCTCCCCGCCTCGGGGCCGTAGCCGTACTCCCAGCGCACCAGCGGCGGCAGCGACATCAGGATCGACTCGGTGCGGCCATTGGTCTGCAACCCGAAGATCGTGCCGCGATCAAACACAAGATTGAACTCCACATAACGGCCGCGGCGGTAGAGCTGGAACTGGCGCTCACGATCGCCATAGGCCAGATCGTGGCGCCGCTCCACGATCGGCACATAGCTGGGCAGAAAGGCGTTGCCACAGGCTGTCGCCAGGGCGAACAGCTTCTCCCAGTCCTGCTGGATCGCACCGATCGCCTCGCCGGCTGCCGCGGCCGGACCCTGGGAATCCTGGCCTTTGTAGAGCACGCCGGATGGATCCTGGTAGTCATAGAAAATGCCACCGACTCCGCGGGTTTCGCCGCGATGCTTCAGATAGAAATATTCATCGCACCAGGGCTTGAACACCTGGAAATAGGCCGGATCAACACTGTCGCAGGCGCCCTTGAGGGTGCGATGGAAATGCTTCGCATCCTCCAGAAAGGGGTAATAGGGAGTCAGATCGGCACCCCCGCCGAACCACCACACCGGCCCCGCCTCGAAATAGCGGTAGTTGAGATGCACCGTCGGCACATAGGGGTTGCGTGGGTGCAGCACCATCGAGGTACCGGTGGCGAACCAGCGCTGGCCGGCCGCTTCCGGCCGCTGGCTGAGGATCGAGGGGGGGAGCTGGTCGCCCTGCACCTCGGAGAAGTTGACACCGCCCTGCTCGAACACCCGGCCGGCCTTCATCACCCGCGAGCGGCCGCCGCCACCCTCGGGCCGCACCCAGCTCTCCTCCTCAAAGCGCCCCTCGCCATCGAGGGCTTCCAGGCCGGCACAGATCGAATCCTGCAGGCCCATCAGCAGGGCCCGGGCCCGGGTCCGCGAATCGGCCGGAGGCAGCGCCGCGGCAGAGCCGGCTGTGGAGGTGGCAGAGGGTGTGGCGGCGGAGGGAGTGGCAGACATGGGGCGGGGAGAGCCGCACAGACGGAGACATCCCCACGTTTTCAGGCCGCCCCACCTCCACACAAGCGACCGAGAGCCACTGTCATGCCGGCAGCACCCATACGATCGGGCACAGGAAATCGCCTTCCTGCATCGAACCGCCTGCAGCAGTGAGAGCTACGGCAGTGCCTCCTGTGCCGGATTCTGCCCCTTGTCCTGAAGCGCCGCCCCATGGCCTCCCACGCCCCGGCTCCGAATCCCGACTCCAGCGACGCCCTGGAGGCCTGCCTGGCCCCGCTGCGCGATGCCGGCAGCGGCCGCAGCCTGCTGGACCTGGGCTGGATCCGTCGCGTGCGTCGCCGCGAGGCGCGGGCCGTGCTCGAGCTGGCCTTGCCCCGCTTCGCAGCCAGTCAGCAGCAGCGCATCGCCGCCGAGGTGCGCGAAGCGCTGCTGGCCCTTCCCGGCATTGAGGATGTGCAGATCGAGCTGGCGGCTCCCCCACCGCCGCCCTCCAGCGGTCCGATCGGCGGCGCCGGTCACGGCACAGCCGGCCATGGAGCCGGGGGGCATGGTCAGGTGCCGGAGCGGCAACCGATCGCCGGCGTGCAACGGGTGATCGCGGTCAGCAGCGGCAAGGGCGGGGTCGGCAAGAGCACCGTCGCGGTCAATCTCGCCTGTGCCCTGGCGCAGCGAGGCCTGAAGGTGGGTCTGCTCGATGCCGATATCTACGGACCCAATGCCCCCACGATGCTCGGGGTGGCCGACCGTACCCCGGAGGTGCGCGGCAGCGGCAACGATCAGGTGCTCACCCCGATCGAGAGCTGCGGCATCGCCCTGGTTTCGATGGGGCTGCTGATCCAGGAGAACCAGCCCGTGATCTGGAGGGGGCCGATGCTCAACGGCATCATCCGCCAGTTCCTCTACCAGGTGGACTGGGGTGAACGGGATGTGCTGGTGGTCGATCTGCCGCCCGGCACCGGCGATGCCCAGCTGAGCCTGGCCCAGGCGGTGCCGATGGCGGGCGCCGTGATCGTCACCACACCTCAGAAGGTGTCGTTGCAGGATGCGCGCCGCGGCCTGGCGATGTTTCTGCAGATGGGGGTGCCGGTGCTTGGCGTGATCGAGAACATGAGCGCCTTCATCCCCCCCGATGCCCCGGAGAAGCGCTACGAGCTGTTCGGCCGTGGTGGGGGGGCCGTGCTGGCAGCCGAGGCCGGGGTGCCGCTGCTGGCCCAGCTGCCCCTGGAGATGCCGGTGCGCGCCGGCGGCGATGGCGGCCGGCCGGTGGTGCTCGATGCCCCCGACTCCCTCAGTGCCCTGGCCTTCCTCGCCCTGGCCGATCGGCTGATCCGGCCGCCCTCTCTGCCGGGAGCGGCGCCAGCCGGAGCTGAACGGCGGCGATGACCCTGCTCCGGGCCCGTTCTGCGCGTCGGCTGCGCACCGCCGCCTACCGCCGCCGGCTGGCCAGCATCGACTGGATTCTGTGGGGTGTACCCCTGGGTCTCTGCTTCCTGGCTGGCCTGGTGATCGCCAGCACCCAGCGCCAGGCCGATTACGCCGACTGGTATCAGCACTGGGTCACAGCGGCGATCGGCCTGGTGATCGCCCTGCAGGTGGCGCGGCTGCCCCTCGAGCGGCTGGCACTGGTCCGCTGGCCGATCTACGGCGCCACCATCCTCAGCCTGGTGGCGGTGCGTCTGGTGGGCACCTCCGCCCTGGGGGCCCAGCGCTGGATCAGCATCGGCGGCTTCCATGTGCAGCCTTCGGAATTCGCCAAGGTGGCGGCGATCCTGCTGCTGGCCGGGGTGCTGTCCCGCTACCCGGTGGAGCGGCCGGTGGATCTGGTGCGACCGATCGGGCTGATCGCCCTGCCCTGGGCCCTGGTGTTCATCCAGCCGGATCTGGGCACCTCGCTGGTGTTCGGCGCCGTGCTGCTGGTGATGCTGTTCTGGGCCGGCATGCCGCTGGGCTGGCTGGTGCTGCTGCTCTCCCCCCTGGTGGCGGCGATCCTGGCGGGCACCCTGCCGCTGGCCCTGCTGGTCTGGATCCCGCTGATGGCCCTGCTCGCCTGGCGATCCCTGCCCTGGCGCCGCCTCGGCGTGGCGATCGTGGTGGCGGTGCAGGGGCTGTTCGCCTGGATCACCCCCTGGCTGTGGCTGCATGGCCTCAAGGAGTACCAGCGCGACCGGCTGGTGCTGTTTCTCGATCCGGCCAAGGATCCGCTCGGCGGCGGCTACCACCTGCTGCAGAGCAAGGTGGGGATCGGCTCCGGCGGCCTGTGGGGCACAGGTCTGATGCATGGCCTGCTCACCAAGCTGCGCTTCATCCCGGAGCAGCACACCGACTTCGTGTTCAGCGCCATCGGGGAGGAGCTGGGCTTTCTGGGGTCGTTGCTGGTGGTGGCGGCCTTCGCGCTGTTCAGCTGGCGGCTGCTGCAGATCGCCTCCCGCGCCACGAGCGATGCCGAATCGCTGCTGGTGGTGGGGGTGCTGGCGATGCTGGTCTTCCAGGTGGTGGTCAACATCTCGATGACGATCGGACTCGGTCCGGTCACCGGCATCCCGCTGCCCTGGATCAGCTACGGCCGCTCCGCCATGCTGGTGAACTTCTTCTGTCTGGGTCTGTGTGCGTCGGTGGCCCGTCGCAACCGCACGATGCAGCGCTGGTGGTGAGCCTGGCCGATCTGCGCGCCCTGCTCGGTCGCGATGTGCCGCTGGGCCGCGGCGATGAGGACAGCGTGCGCCGGCAGTGGTGGGCTGCCCTCGCCACCTTGCAGGAGGATCTGCTGAGCGGGCCGGAGGCCGGCCTGCGCGGTCTGTGGCTGGCCGCACCGCTGCCGGCCCTCTACGAACCGCGGTTGCTGCGGCGGCTGCAGGGCTGGGTATGGGCGCCGACCGGGGTCGACCAGCTGCTGCCCAGCGAGGCGCCGCTGCTGCCCGGCCGGCGTGGCAGCGGCCAGGCCCCCTTCGGATTCCGGCGCCTGCCCCTGCATGGGCAGGACGGCACCGATCCCCTGCTGATCCTGATCACCCCGGCCCTGCAGGTGGCTCTGGCCCTTGATGGGCCGCCCCAGCGCCGGCGCCTGATCGCGCGTTTTGATGCCGCCGGGTTGTCCGCCGCCCTGGAGCTGGTGCTGCAGCGGATCGATCAGGACGAGCCGGCTGCGGCCGCGGCCCTGCACACCGCCCTGCAGGCCCTGGGACCGCTGGACAACAGCCCCGAGCTGGCGCTGCGCTTCTGGCCCCTGCTGGCTGAGCGGCTGGCGGCGATGGCGCCGAGCGTCACCCTGCAACCGCTGCCATCGGTGCGCCGCTCCGACACCGAAAGCGAGCTGGCTCTGCTGGAGGCGCTCACCCATGAGGTGCGTACACCACTGGCCACGATCCGCACCCTGATCCGTTCACTGCTGCGCCGTCAGGAGCTGAGCCCCCTGGTGCGGCAGCGGCTGGAGCAGATCGACAGCGAGTGCAGCGAACAGATCGATCGCTTCGGGTTGATCTTCCTGGCGGCGGAACTGCAGCGGCAGCCCGGCAGCGCCCAGCCCCTGGCGGCGAGCGAACTGGCCCGCACCGATCTCAGCCGCCTGCTGGAGGCGATGGAGCCGTTGTGGCAGCGGCAGCTGGCACGCCGCAACCTGCAGCTGGAGCTGCGCATCCGCCCCGATCTGCCGGCGGTGCTCAGCGATCCCACCCGCCTGGAGACGATGCTGGGCGGCCTGATGGACCGCTTCTGCCGCGGCCTGCCCAGCGACAGCCTGGTGCGGCTCAGCCTGCTGCCGGCCGGTTCGCGGCTGAAACTGAAGCTGAGCAGCAGCGGGGCCGGCAGTGGCAGCAGCGGCGAAGAAACCGGGGGTGGCGAGGAGGCGGGCAGCGCGGCGGAGCGGGTGGGCCCGGTGTTGAGCTGGAATCCCGGCACCGGCAGCCTGCAGCTGAGCAACGAGGCCACCCGCCGCCTGTTCCATCGCCTCGGCGGCCGCCTCACCGAGCGGGGCGGCAGCACCCTGACGGTGTTCTTCCCCCTGGCCGGCAGCGGCGGCTGAGCGCCCCTTTGTCGACGGAGTGTGAAGACTGCCGCGCCCCGGTGGGGAGGGCCAAAAACCTGGTGCTAGCTTCCGCACGTAACGGTCAGCGAGCCATGCCAGCGACTGCCCTCCAAGGACAACTTCCGAAGCACATCGGCAGCACCGGTGGTCTGCTGAATGCTGCGGAAACCGAAGAGAAATACGCCATCACCTGGACCAGCAGCAAGTCCCAGGCCTTCGAGCTTCCCACCGGCGGTGCCGCCGTGATGAACGAGGGCGAGAACATCATGTACTTCGCCCGCAAGGAGCAGTGCCTGGCACTGGGTACCCAGCTGCGCACCAAGTTCAAGCCCCGGATCGAGGATTACAAGATCTACCGCATCTATCCCGGCGGCGACACCGAGTACCTGCATCCGAAGGATGGCGTCTTCCCCGAGAAGGTGAACCAGGGTCGCGCCATGATGGGCCACAATCCCCGCCGCATCGGTGCCAACCCCAACCCCTCCAGCCTCAAGTTCAGCGGCAAAGCCACCTACGAAGCCTGATTCGCTCCGGCGAGCATCTTGATTGAATGGCGGGGCCCGGTGCCCCGCCTTTTTTCTGCCTGGCCCCTCCCGATGCCCGCTTCCGCTCCGTACCCCGATCGCGATGCCTTCCTGGCCGAGGCCGTCCGGGGCCGTTCCGGTGATTCCTCCGCCTTCGGCGGCCACAACCTGATTCCGATCTGGAAGCGCTGGCCCGCCGACCTGGAGACACCACTGACCACCTGGCTCAAGGTGGGGTCCGGCCGCGGCCATGGTGTGCTGCTCGAGTCGGTGGAGGGAGGCGAGCAGCTGGGGCGCTGGAGTTTCGTCGTCACCGATCCGCTCTGGATCCTCACCTGTCGCGGCGAGCGCAGCGAGCGGCGCTGGCGCCACGGCCGCCACGATGCGTTGCAGGGCAATCCGTTCCAGTTGCTGCGCCAGTGCCTGGCGCCGCTGCGGCCGGCGCCGGTGCCCGGCCTGCCGCCGGTAGGCCAGCTGTTCGGCTTCTGGGGCTATGAGCTGATCCGCTGGATCGAGCCCAGCGTGCCGGTGCATGCCGCCCCGCCCGGCGCTCCCCCCGATGGCTGCTGGATGCTGGCCGACAGCCTGCTGGTGTTCGACCAGGTGCGACGCCAGATCACGGCGCTGGCCTATGCCGATCTCTCCGGCGCCGCCGGTTCCTCCCCGGATCCGGAGGAGGCCTGGCACCAGGCGGCCGGGCGCATCGCCGCCCTGGAGGCGCGCATGCATGCCCCCCTGCCCGCCGCGATCGGTCCGCTGGCCTGGCACGACGCCTCCCTGGAGGCGCTCGAGGGGCTGCCGGTGCGCAGCAACATCGAGCGCAGCGCCTTCGAGGCGGCGGTGGAGCAGGGGGCGGAGCACATCGCCGCCGGTGATGTCTTCCAGCTGGTGCTGAGCCAACGGCTGGAGACGCGCATCCGCCGCGATCCGTTCGACCTCTATCGCAGCCTGCGGATGGTCAACCCCTCGCCTTACATGGCGTTCTTCGACTTCGGCGACTGGCATCTGATCGGCTCCAGCCCCGAGGTGATGGTGAAGGCGGAACCGACCCCCGAGGGCACGATCCAGGCCTCGCTGCGGCCGATCGCCGGCACCCGGCCGCGCGGGGCCGATGCCCAGCAGGACCGGCAGCTGGAACAGGACCTGCTCGCTGATCCCAAGGAGCGGGCGGAGCACGTGATGCTGGTGGATCTCGGCCGCAATGACCTCGGTCGGGTCTGCCGTCCCGGCAGCGTCGCCGTGGGTGATCTGATGGTGATCGAGCGCTATTCGCATGTGATGCACATCGTCAGCCAGGTGGCGGGGGAGCTGGCCGCAGGCCACGACATCTGGGATCTGCTGATGGCCTGCTTCCCGGCCGGCACCGTCAGCGGTGCCCCCAAGATCCGGGCGATGCAGCTGATCCACGCCCTGGAACCGGAGGCCCGTGGGCCCTATTCCGGCGTGTACGGGGCCGTGGATCTGGGCGGTGCGCTCAACACCGCGATCACGATCCGCACGATGGTGGTGCTCCCCGATAGCGAGGAGCCGAGCACCGGTGCGCCGCCGCAGCCCCGCAGCTGGCGTGTCCAGGTGCAGGCGGGCGCCGGCATCGTCGCCGATTCGCGGGCCAGCGCTGAATACGAGGAGACCCTGAACAAGGCCCGGGGCATGCTCAAGGCCCTGGCCTGCCTGCAGAGCGCCGATCAGGCCGCAGGCGCAGGCCACAGCTCGGCAGGGCGCCTGTGATGCCCGTTGCGCTGCTGCTCAAGGGGTTCGAGGTGGAGATGTACACCGGTCGACCCGATGGCCAGGTGGTGGGCATCGCCGCCGAGGCCGCCGCGGCCCTGGAGGGTTTCGTCACCGAGCCGGACAACCGCAATCTCGAGTACACCACCGCTCCGGAGGCCAGCTATCGGCGGCAGCTGGAGCTGTTGCTGGAGCCGCGTCGCCGCCTGCGGAGCTGGCTGCAGCCCCGGGGGCTCACCCTGCTGCCGGGCAGCACCCTGAGCCTGGGGGACAGCCACATCTTTGTGCGCTCCGACCCCGCCAATCCGTATCACGCCACGATCGAAACGAGCTACGGCACCCGGGTGGTCACCGCCAGCGTGCACATCAACCTCGGGCTGGAGCAGATGGCCCCCCTGTTCGCCGGCCTGCGGCTGCTGCGTTGTGAGGCGGCGCTGCTGCTCGCCCTCAGCGCCAGCTCCCCTTTCCTCGATGGCGAGAACTGCGGGGTGCATTCGCAGCGTTGGCTGCAGTTCCCGCTCACGCCGCCGCAGGTGCCCCTGTTCAGGGATCACCGCCACTACATCACCTGGATGGAACAGCAGCTGGCGGCCGGCCAGATGGTCAACGTCCGCCATCTGTGGACCTCCGTGCGGCCCAACGGAGAGAACCGTCCCCACGATCTCAACCGGCTGGAGCTGCGCATCTGTGATCTGATCGCCGATCCGCTGCAACTGCTGGCGGTGACCGCTTACGCCGAGCTCAGGCTGCAGCAGCTGCTCCGCGATCCGCAGCGGCATGATCCGCTGCACAGCAGCACGCTCAGCCCCGAGGCCCTGGCTGAACTGGCCGATGCCAACGACCGGCAGGCCGCCCGCAGCAGCCTGGACAGCGTTCTGCACCACTGGCGGGATGGCCAGCCGATCGCAGCCCGACGCTGGCTGGAGCAGGAGCTGAACGCCATGGCCCCCCTGGCGGCCGAGCTCGGTCTGGAGGCGGCGCTGGCTCCCCTGAGGCCGCTGCTCGAACGGGGCAACCAGGCGATGCAGTGGCTCGAGCGGCACCGCTGCGGCGAGAGCATCGCGGCGATCGTGGCCAGCGAAGCCGAGCAGCTGGCGGCACAGGAATCACGGCTGACGGCATGGCTTGCGACAGACGCCGCCAACGCTTTGGGATGATGATGGTTCATTCTCCCCCTCGTCTGCCCCCATGCGGCAGCCCGCAGCAGCGCCCATGGCCGTGACGCCCGCCGCCAGTTCCGTTCCCGCCGAGAGCAGCAGCTCTGAAAGCAAGGCTGCTGGGCCGCTCGCCGGTGCGCCGGATGCCTCGCCTCGGGTGATCCGCCTGCTCGGTGAGCGGTTGGAACTGGTGGAGGATCTATGGCAGTCGGTGCTGCGCAGTGAGTGCCCGCCGGCCCGGGTGGAGAAGCTGCTGCGCCTCAAGCAGCTGAGCGGTCCGGTGACGCCCACCGAGCTGGGCGACGAGACCGGTGTGGACACCGACGGCATCGTGCAGCTGATCCGCGAGATGGATCTGGCCGATGGCATCGCCGCCGCCCGCGCCTTCTCGCTGTATTTCCAGCTGGTCAACATTCTCGAGCAGCACATCGAGGAGGACAGCTATCTCGAAAGCCTGCGCAGTGCCCCCCAGGCCGTGAGCAGCGATCCCTTTCTGCCGCCGCTTGCCAGCCAGAGCGAACCGGCCACCTTCCGAGAACTGTTCGAGCGGATGCGGGCCCTCGGCGTACCGCCTGCCCAGCTGGAGCGCCTGCTGCGCGAGCTCGATATCCGGTTGGTGTTCACCGCCCATCCCACCGAGATCGTGCGCCATACGGTGCGCCATAAACAGCGGCGGGTGGCCGCCCTGATCCAGAAGTTGCAACTGCTCACCCTGGTCAATCCCGATGAACGGGATCGGCTGCGTCAGCAACTGGAGGAGGAGATCCGCCTCTGGTGGCGCACCGATGAGCTGCATCAGTTCAAGCCGACGGTCATCAACGAAGTCGATTACGCCCTGCATTATTTCCAGCAGGTGCTGTTCGAGGCGATGCCGCAGCTGCGCCGCCGCATCCGGGCGGCGCTGGCCGACAGCTATCCCGATGTGGTGCCACCGCGCGATGCCTTCTGCACCTTCGGCTCCTGGGTGGGCTCCGATCGCGATGGCAACCCGTCGGTGACGCCGGAGATCACCTGGAAAACCGCCTGCTTCCAACGGCAGCTGATGCTGCGCCGTTACATCCATGCCGTTGAGGAGCTGCGCGACCAGCTGAGCATCTCGATGCAGTGGAGCCCCCCCAGCAAGGCGCTGCTGGAATCGCTGGAGATGGATCGGCTGCGCTTTCCTGATATCTATGAAGAGCGGGCCACCAGCTATCGCAAGGAGCCCTACCGCCTCAAACTGAGCTACATCCTCGAGCGGCTGCACCTCAGCGCCCGACGCAATGAACAGCTGGCCGAAGCCGGCTGGGAAAGTCCCGATGGCGGTTCTCCCACCCCGCCTGGCGAGGGGGTGTTCGGCCTACCGGCGATCGGTGGCCCCACCCCCGATCTGCATTTCGCTTCGGTGGAGGAGTTCCGCAACGATCTCGAACTGATCAAGGAGAGCCTCGATGCCACCGGGCTGCGTTGCGAGGCCCTACGCGATCTGCTCACCGAGGTGCACATCTTCGGTTTCTGGCTCGCCAGTCTCGATATCCGCCAGGAGAGCACGCGCCACAGTGATGCCATCGATGAGCTGAGTCGCTACCTGCAGCTACCGGTGCCCTATGGCGAGATGGCCGAAGAGGAGCGGATCCGCTGGCTGCTGGCCGAATTGCAGACACGCCGGCCGCTGCTGCCGCCGGCGGCACGCTGGAGTGATGCCACCGCCGAAACGTTTGCGGTGTTCCGCATGCTGCAGCGCCTGCAGCAGGAATTCGGCCCGCGCATCTGCCGCACCTATGTGATCTCGATGAGTCACACGGTGTCGGATTTGCTGGAGGTGCTGCTGCTGGCCAAGGAGGCCGGCCTGGTGGATCCGCTGGCGCAGCGCTCGGAACTGCTGGTGATTCCTCTGTTTGAAACAGTGGAGGATCTGCAGGGAGCACCGGCCGTGATGGCTCGCCTGTTTGCCGATCCCTTCTACCGCCAGCTGCTCAGCTGCAATGGCGACAGCGATAAACCGCTGCAGGAGGTGATGCTTGGTTATTCCGACAGCAACAAGGATTCCGGTTTTCTCTCCAGCAACTGGGAGATCCATCGCGCCCAGATCGCCCTGCAACGTCTGGCCGATTCCCATGATGTGGGTCTGCGCATCTTCCATGGCCGCGGCGGTTCGGTAGGACGCGGTGGTGGGCCTGCCTATCAGGCGATCCTGGCCCAGCCGAGCGGCACGCTCAAGGGCCGCATCAAGATCACCGAACAGGGTGAGGTGCTCGCCTCCAAGTATTCGCTGCCTGAACTGGCTCTCTACAACCTGGAAACCGTCACCACAGCGGTGCTGCAGAACAGCCTGGTCACCACCCCGCTGGACGACACGCCCATCTGGAACACCCTGATGGAGCGCCTGGCGGCGCGTTCCCGTGATCACTATCGCGCCCTGGTGCATGACAACCCCGATCTGGTGGCCTTCTTCCAGCAGGTCACGCCGATCGAGGAGATCAGCAAGCTGCAGATTTCCAGCCGGCCGGCGCGGCGTAAGGGAGGGGCAAAGGATCTCTCCAGTCTGCGGGCAATTCCATGGGTGTTCGGCTGGACCCAGAGTCGCTTCTTGCTGCCGAGCTGGTATGGGGTGGGAGCGGCGTTGCAGGCGGAACTGGAGCAGGATCCCGACCAGATGGAGCTGCTGCAGCTGCTGTACCAGCGCTGGCCCTTCTTCCGGATGCTCATCTCGAAGGTGGAGATGACCCTGGCCAAGGTGGATCTCGATCTGGCGGCCCACTATGTGCGATCGCTCGGCCGCGAGAGCCATCGTGATGCCTTTGCCGCCATCTATGACGCCATCGCCCGTGAGTTCGCCCTCACCCGTGACCTGGTGCTGGCGATCAGCAACCATGAGCGCCTGCTCGATGGCGATCCGGCGCTGCAACTGTCGGTGGAACTGCGCAACCGCACGATCATTCCGCTGGGCTATCTGCAGGTGGCCTTGCTCCGCCTGCTGCGCGATCAGAATCGCCAGCCACCGATGAGTGAGGGCACGGCCCGCCCCAGCGATGGCCGCACCTACAGCCGCAGCGATCTGCTCCAGGGTGCCCTGCTCACGATCAATGGCATCGCCGCCGGTATGCGCAACACCGGCTGACACGAGCCACCCCGCGTCTCCGCCTCGGCTATCCCAACCACCAAGGCCTTCGATCCTGCAGCTGGCGAAGCCTCTGGGCTGCCAGCGCGGCTCTGGGAGCCTGGCAGTCAGCCGCAGCCGACGCTGGTTCGGCGCCACTCCGCTCCACGCCACGCCGCTCCACGCCGCTCCGCTCTCACCCTTTCATTCCAGCCCCCTCTTGCTTCCGTTCCGCAGCCAACCACCGCCACCCCGCCTGCGGCCGGGATACCAGCTCAGCTGGCAGGGGCCCTGCACCGCGGCGGAACTCGATCGCCTGCTCAGGCTCTGTGCCGAGCGACCGCGTGGCGATGAACTCTGGCAGAAGGTGTTGCACTGCAGCGCCTGGTGTGTGGCCATCCGGGATGAGACGGGGCAGCTGGTGGGCTTTCTGCGCGCCACCAGTGATCAGGCTCTCAATGCCAATCTCTGGGATCTGCTCAGCGATCCGGGCGATCCGGCCCGTGATGAGGTGATTCACGGCCTGGTGCAGGCGGCCCTGCAGCGCTTGCGCAAGGAACTGGGGGGCTGCAGCATTTCGGTGTCGGCGCCGCCGGAAGCCCTGGAGGCCCTGCGTCGCGTCGGTTTTGTCGTCGATCCCGGCGGCATCCGGGCCATGGGCCTGGAGCTGGGCAGCCCCAGCCTGTAGCCGTATGCCTGGGCAACAGCCGTATGCCTGGGCCCACAGCCGTGCGCCGGCTGCTGCCTCACGCTCCCCACCAAGGACGAGGGCCAGCGGAGAGAGGAGGGCAGCGATTGCTGCGGACCTGGAGCCAGCCGCCGCCGACAGCCACACTGCCGTTACAGAACTTCATAGAATGACATTGGTCATCGAGCGGGTCCTGGGCGGGTCCGCTTTTTTATGGCCATCCATCTGAGCCCGCTCCAGCTGTGTCGCCAGGGCGCAGGCGCCTGGGTCTTCAGAGACCCGGCGGCGGTGGCGGCGTCCCCTCCACCGGAGCCTGCATCCCCTGCAGCAGGCTCCGGCTCAGGGATTGCAGCGGTTCGGCGGCGGTGGCGACCACATCGCCTTCGCACAGCAGCACCAGCAGAATCGGCTCCTGGCCGGGCCGCTCGCCGTAGAGCGCCTGATGCCAGTGGCGTCCGTCAGCGGCCGACAGACCCCACAGGCCGCCTCCTGCCGGGATCGCCCGCCGCAGCCAATCGGCCAGCGGCGCACGTTCCACCCCTGGCTGCACCTCGCTCGGCGCTGCCTGCCACAGCAGATCCCGCAGCCGCCGGCCGGCGCTGGGAGAGAGGAAGGCGCCGCTCAGGGCCGTCTGCAGCAGCCGCGCCAGGCCCTCGCTGTTGAAGCGGTTGCCCTGGCACTCAAGGGCGTCGCGCAGATCGCGATCGCGGCCATAGGGTCCGTCGTGCCAGAGCTTCTCGGTGGCGCTGCAGCCCTCCAGTTCCGGCCAGTCCAGAGAGGCGAGCCAGCCGTTCACCAGCAGCCGCTGGCGGGTCCAGCCGCTGCGCCGCGCGGGAGCCAGCGAAGGACCGCTGGTGGTGCCACTGAGCAGATCCACCACCAGGGAGGTGGCCTCCAGGCTGGCCCGTTGCACCATCGCCTGCAGGGCCCGCCGCAGCTCCTCCCCCTCCTCGAGCAGATCCTGCTGCAGCCAGATCTCCGTGGCATAGAGATAGACGAGCCGCACCAGGGCCGCCGGATCGCGCCTCAGCGTCCCCTGCCAGGAGGCGCCCTGCACGGCGGCGGGCGTCGCGGTGGCCTCGGCATCGGTGCTGCTGCCGGGAAGCGCCGGCCCCGCCTGGGGATACCGCAGCCAGGTGATTGAAACGGCGGCGCTCAGGCCGGGGGTGTGGGCGTCCCAGGCGGCCACCAGGGAACTCAGGCGCTGGCCCATGGCCGCATCCGGGCAGTAGAACGCCATCACCCCTGGCAGCTTGGATGGCGACATTAGGCAGCGGCAGCGTCCCCCACCCGCAGGCGCCCGCCGACGACGGACTCGGGTCGCCCCCGACCGCTGGGCCGGCACCCGGTTCCGTGTGGTGCCTGCAGCGCAGTCTGGATGCCTACAGCCGGTCCGGCGGCTCCGGCCTCGCCACCCAGGTGCAGGCCGGCCGCTGCCTGCGTCTGCTCGATCGCCCCGCGGCTGGGGCAGGCCGGGTGCGGGTGCGGCTGCTGGAAGACGGCTACCCCTGCTGGCTGGAGGTGGCCGATCTGCTGCGTGATGGTGTGCCGGCTTCGCCGCCGCGGCTGCCGCGTCTGAACCGGGCCACCATCGCCGCCCGTCTCGAGGCGGTGCTGCAATTCACGCGAGCGGCCCTGCAGAGAACGAATGTGTATCTCTGGGGCGGCAGTCTTGGCCCCGACTACGACTGCTCCGGGCTGGTGCAGACCGCCTTCGCCTCCCAGGGGATCTGGCTGCCGCGCGACGCCTATCTGCAGGAGCGGTTCTGCCGACCGGTGGCGGTGCGGGTCGGGGAGACGGGTCTGCTGCAGCCCGGGGATCTGATCTTCTTCGGCTCGGTTCGCCGCTGCACCCATGTGGGGCTGCATCTGGGGGAGGGGCGCTATGTGCACAGCTCCGGCCGCGAACACGGCCGCAACGGCATCGGCATCGATGATCTCAACCCCCGCAACCAGGATCCGGTGGCCTGTCATTACCGGGCCGAACTGCGCGGCGCCGGTCGGGTGATGCACAGCCATGACGGCAGCCCCCTGCCCCCCTGATGCCAAGGCCCTGGCGTTCCTGGCGGGCACGGCTGCGGCGGGCCGGGCCGGGCGCAACGGCACAGCACCTGCTGCGGGGCGGTCTGACAGCGGTCTCTTAGGTTCGGGGTTCCAGCAGCAGCGTCCGGCCATGGCGGAGCACCCCAGCCTCTCGGTCGTTGTGCCGCTTTACAACGAAGAGGGCAGTCTTCCCCATCTGATTCAGCAGCTGCTGGCGGCCCTGCGTCCCCTAGGGCGCGGTTTCGAGATCGTGCTTGTCGATGATGGCTCCCGCGATGGCACCGCCGCTCTGCTGCAGCAGCAGGTGCGGGATGTGCCGGAGCTGGTGGCGGTGCTGCTGCGGCGCAACTACGGCCAGACCGCCGCGATGGCGGCCGGTTTCGATGCCAGTCGCGGCGAGGTGATCGTCACCCTCGATGGCGATCTACAGAACGATCCGGCTGATATCCCGCTGCTGCTTGCGGAGCTGGAGCAGGGGCCGCTCGATCTGGTGAGCGGCTGGCGCCACCAGCGCAAGGACAACCGCATCAGCCGCCTGCTGCCCTCACTGCTGGCCAATCGCCTCATCGCCCGGGTCACAGGTGTGCGGCTGCATGACTATGGCTGCTCATTGAAGGCCTATCGGCGCGAGGTGCTGGCCGATATGAACCTCTACGGCGAACTGCATCGCTTTCTGCCGGCGCTGGCTTTCATCGAAGGTGCCCGGATCGGGGAGGTGCGTGTCAACCACCACCCGCGTGTCTACGGCCAGAGCAAATATGGAATCGATCGCACCTTCCGGGTGCTGATGGATCTGCTCACCGTCTGGTTTCTGAAGCGGTTCCTGACGCGGCCCATGCACGTCTTCGGTCTGGCCGGTCTGCTCAGCCTGCTGAGCGGTCTGCTGCTGTCGCTCTGGCTGGTGGGCGAGAAGCTGCTGTTCGGCACCGATATCGGCAACCGACCGCTGTTGCTGCTGGCGGTGGTGGCCCTGCTCGGCGGGGTGCAGCTGTTCGGCTTCGGGCTGCTGGCGGAACTGCAGATGCGCACCTACCACGAAAGCCAGGGACGCCCGATCTACCGGGTGCGCAGCATCCTCTCGGGCACAACCCCTGCCGGGACCGCCGGCGCGGCGGCGGGTTGAACCCTGGGCGGAGTGTCGCCCGGCAGGGCGCCGGCGCCATCGCGCCGCTGAAGCCTCTCCAGGTTCAACCGCCTGCTGCCGTGGACGGCCGGCCCGCGAAGCTGCGGCGCTGAACAGCCGGCCGGGGTGAATGGGGACTGGGCTGCTCGCCAGCGGCAGCCACAGCGCTCTCGGGCGTGGGGCGGCCCCGGAAACGATCGATCGCGGCGGCGGCAGCGGCCATCACGGCGGGATCCGGATCGCGCAGACCGCGACGCAGCAGCGGCAACAGCTCGCGCTGGCGCCATGCACCGGCCATGGTCATCGCCTGCAGACGTTCGTCGCGGCTGCCGCGCGCCAGGCGGATCAGCTGGGCCAGGCGGCGGCGGCGCTCCAGGGGAGAGAGAGCCGGCACCAGGCGTCCCAGCTCTGCCGGGCGGGGGGTGGCCTGCGGGGGCTCGACTGCAGCGATGCCCTCGCTTTCGCTGGGTTCCGGTGCCGCCGCGTCGCCGGACGGCTCCGGCTGCCGCAGCCGCTCGATCTGGGCGCGATTGAGGGCCGCCACCGCCAGGGTGTCGGTGGAACGCAGGAAGGGGCGTGGACGTCGGCGACCCGTGAGCCAGAAGCCGGCCACAAGGACGGTCAGCAGCAGGGCGGAGAGGGAGGCAGGCATGACCGATGCGGCCGGTCCGAGGAGGTCGGGCTGAACTTTTATGTCGCCACCTGCGCCGCGGCAAAGCCCGAACGGAGGGGCTCCTTACAGTACCGGCGGTTGACCACGCCTCGTCATGACTGGTGAATTTGCGGCTGCCTGGATGCCGTCCGTGTTCGTCCCCCTGGTGGGAATCCTTGGCCCCGCTGTGGCGATGGCCCTTCTGTTCAACGTGATCGAAGCCCGCGACTGAGCCGCGCCTTCCCGTCGACCAGCCTCATCGACCCGCAAGCTTCCCGACAAGCGCCCCGAACTTCCCCATGACCGTGACTCCCGTCGCCGATCCCTGCGTCGGCAACCTGGCCACCCCTGTCAACAGCAGCTATTTCACCCGCGCGTTCCTGAACGCCCTGCCGGCCTACCGCCCTTCCCTCTCCCCCAACCGCCGCGGTCTGGAGGTGGGGATGGCCCATGGCTTCTTCCTGTACGGCCCGTTCGCCATCACCGGTCCGCTGCGCAACACCGAATTCGCCAGCACCGCCGGCCTGCTGGCCACCATCGGTCTGGTCTCGATCCTGACGGTCTGCCTCTCGATCTATGGCACCGCCGGCCAGGGGCCGAACGTGCAGCCCGCTGATGCCACGATCGACAACCCGCCGGCCGATCTGTTCACCAAAGCCGGCTGGGCGGAATTCGCCAGCGGCTTCTGGCTGGGTGGCTGCGGCGGTGCCGCGTTCGCCTGGTTCCTGTGCAGCACCGCCCTGGTGTCGCCCCTGGTGAAGATCGCCGGTGGCGTCTGGAGCGTCGGCTGATCCCGCAACCGGCTGGGAACAGCGGCCGGTGCGGCTCCCTCCAAGGCTGGCCGCCGTTGCCGTTCTCCTCACCCACTCCGCCCTGCCGCCAATAGCAGGGCTTTTTTCATGGCGCGGCAGCTGGAGGCTCAGGGCGTGCCGGTGGATGGCGGATGCGCCACCGCGGAGCTGGGTGCCACCAGCAGTTTGTCGACCCGTTTGCCATCCATGTCGACCACCTCGAAGCAGTAGCCCTGCCATTCGACGCGGTCCCCTTCACGGGGGATGCGCTCGAGCACGTGCATCACAAATCCGGCCAGGGTGTGATAGCGATCCTCCTGGTCCACCCCGAAGATATCGCGGTTGATCAGGGCAACAAAGGCATCGAGGTGCAGGCTGGCATCCACCAGCCAGGAGCCATCCTCACGGGTGACGATCATCGGCCCCTCCTCATCATCGAGTGAGGGAAGATCGCCGACGATACCCTCCATCAGATCATTGAGGGTCACCAGGCCCTCCACCCCGCCGAATTCATCGGTGACCAGGGCGAAATGGATCCCGCTGCGCCGGAAATGCTCCAGCACCGATAACGCCCGCGTGCTCTCGGCCAGGTAGAGGGGTGGTTGCAGCAGCTCCTCCAGGTTGATCTCCTCGCCACTGATGCGGGCGGCGAGCAGGCTGCGCGCCCGCACCACTCCGAGGCAGTCATCAAGGCTGCCCTTGCCCACCGGGAAGCAGGAGTGGCTGCTCTCGAGCACGTCCTGCAGGCTGCGCTGCAGCGGTTCCTCCAGATCCAGCCAGCGGATCTCCGTGCGGGGGGTCATCAGGGTCTTGACGGTGCGATCGCCGAGCCGCAGCACCCGCTGCACCATCTCGTGCTCCGCCTCCTCAAAGACACCCGAATCGGTGCCCTGCCGAAACAGGGCTTTGATCTCATCTTCGGTGATGTCGGGTTCGTTCTGGCTGGGCACACCGAGCAGCTGCAGCAGGGCATCGGTGGACTGGCTGAGCAGATGCACCACCGGGCCACTCAGGCGCGACAGCCAGCGCATCGACGGCGCCATGGCACAGGCGAGCTGTTCGGGATTGGCGAGCGCCAGCCGTTTGGGCACCAGCTCACCGATCACCACCGACAGGAAGGTGATCACCGTCACCACCACCGCAAAACTGAGCGCTTCGCTGTAGGGGGCCAGCAGCGGCAGCTGCGCCAGCAGCTGGTTGAGCTTCTGGGCGACGGTGGCGCCACCGACGGCACCGCTGAGGATGCCGATCAGGGTGATGCCGATCTGAACCGTGGACAGGAACGGGTTGGGCGATTCGGCCAGGCGCAACGCCACCCGGGCCGATTGTCGTCCCTTCTGGGAGAGCTGTTCCAGCCGGTGGCGGCGGGCCGAGAGGATCGCGAGTTCAGAACCGGAGAAGAGACCGTTGGCGACGATCAGCAACAGGATGATCAGTAGGTCCAGCACCTGGTGGGGAGGCGTCTCCGATGGCCCCACAGGGTAGAGCGGATCGGCGTCAGGTCCCTGTGCTCCTGGTGGTCTGTGCCAGTTCTCCCAGACCCGGCTCCTGACATGGGCCTGGAGAGTGGGGACTCTCCCTTGGGTGGAGAGTTGTTCCGGCCGTGTCGTCGTCACCGCGTCCAGGAGGCAGAGGATGGCTGTTGCATGAACCGCTGATGCTGATCAGCCGAGGCGTGATCGGTGGCCTGGCGATCTGAGTCAGCCGGCCTTACCCGGTTCGGATCAGGCTGAGGGGGGCTCGCAACCCTTCTCCCGAACGATCGGTTCCGTGGGCGCACTGAGATGGGGCCCTTGTCTGGGCAACCGGGGCCCCTCGCCTTGTTCAACCCCGGAGGGAAGGAACAGGGTTCGCTCTCACAGGGTACGGTCTCAATATGGATCACCGCCAAGGTGGTGCGACGTTTCTGATCGATCGAGCGAAATCCCTTAGGGCGCATGTATTTTCACATCTGGTCTTGACAGGTCGGGATCCCTTCTCGGGCAGGGGCGACCGTCAGCCGACGGCTGTCGCTGCCGAGATCCTTCGGGTTGTGCATGGATCATGGCCATGATCCGAAGTGTTGATACAGATAGGGATAAGTGGCGCTGATCGGATGTGAATCGATGCGGCCCCTGCCGTCCATACTGGCGGCTGAGGCTCAACCCATGGTGGTGTGATCAATCTGCTGGCGCTGTCAGCGATTCTCCAAAGACTGTCGTGATTTCCTGGAGGGCATCTCGAAAAATCGGAATAAAGGCTGACTTGGCACCCAGATGAGCTAGAATCAGAGCAACAAGATCCGTGCGAACTATGGGGCAGAGAGGCTTTTGGGATGAACAGCATAGAGTCGCAAAGCTTCAAGAGAAGAA
>JBJTQH010000059.1:0-26300 GCA_046075505.1 Cyanobium sp.
ACCACGGGCAGGCCATAGGTGTGGTGCCAGGCGTTCACCAGGTGGTCGCTGGCCGCCTTGCTGGCGGAATAGGGGCTGCGAGGGTCATACGGGGTGGTTTCCGAGAAGCGTCCCTCGGCCCCCAGGGAGCCGAACACTTCATCGGTGCTGATGTGGTGCATCCGGAAGGCGTCCCGGCGTTCGCTGGGCAGGGCCTCCCAGTGACTGCGCACCGCCTGCAGCAGGTGGAAGGTGCCGCTCACATTGCTGTCGATGAAGGCGGCGGGGCCTTCGATCGAGCGGTCCACATGGCTCTCGGCCGCCAGGTGCATCACCAGATCGGGATCGGCCTGACGCACCGCCTCGGCGGTGGCGGCCCCATCGGTGAGGTCCACCCGCAGCAGGGTGTGGCGGCTCTCCCCCTGGGGGGTCAGGCCTTGCTCGCCCAGGTCATCCAGCACCTGCTCAATGCTGGTGAGATCGCTGGCATAGCCGAACTTGTCGAGGTTGAACACCTGGGCATCGCTGCCGGCAAGCAGGCGGCGCACCACGGCGCCACCGATGAAGCCGGCGCCACCGGTCACCAGGATGCGTTGACGGCCGGCGAGCAGGGCCGGCAGATCAGGGGCGGAGGGCAGGGGGGTCATCGGGGATCGGACGCTTGGAGACGGGTCTGGGGGCCGGGTCCTGTCGACGGTCAGCGGCAGGCTTTGAGCAGGGCGGCCAGGGCGCTGCGCCAGTGCAGAGCAGGGAGCTCCAGAGCCTGACGGGTCTGGGAGCCATCGAGAAGGGAGTAGCTGGGCCGCTGCGCCGGTGTGGGGTAGTCGGCGGTGGTGATGGGCCTGACCTGGGCCATCCGCTCCAGCAGCCCGTGCTCCTGGGCCAGCTCACCCACCGCCACGGCCACGTCGTACCAGCTGGCGGCGCCGGCATCGCTCCAGTGCAGGATCGGAACGAGGGCGGAGTCGCCGCTCGCCCGCTCGAGCGTGCGCCAGCAGGCGGCCGCCAGGGTCTGGGTGCTCGTGGGGCAACCCACCTGATCGGCCACCACCGCCAGTGGGGTGCCGCCGCCGGCGCGCTCCCGATGCAGGCGGAGCATCGTGAGGGCGAAGTTCCGGCCCACCGGGCCCATCACCCAGCTGGTGCGCAGGATCAGGCCTCGGCCATCACCACCCAGAACATCCTCCACCGCCTCCTCACCCGCAGCCTTGGTGGCGCCATACACCCCCAACGGATCGCGGGGTTGCTCCGGCCGGTAGGGATGGCCCTGGGCGCCGTTGAACACGAAATCGGTGCTCACCTGCAGCAGCCGGCCACCGGTTTCGGCGAGGGCCTCGGCAAAGGCCCGCGGTGCACCTGCATTCACCGCATGGGCCAGCTCCGGCTCACTCTCGGCCTTGTCCACCGCCGTGTAGGCGCCGGCGTTGAGCACCCAGTCCGGCCGGTGGCGATGCACCGCGGTACGGCAGGCAGCGGCGTCAGCCAGATCGAGGGCCATCCAGCCCACGGCGGCATCTGCATGGGAACCATCTCCCGTGCCGTCGGTTCCCGTCCGGCTTGAGGCGATCAGCTCCACGCCGGCCGGCACCTGCTGGCGCAGGGCATGGCCGAGCTGGCCGGCGGCGCCGGTGAGCAGCACCTTCATGGGAACACATCTCCCGCCGCCAGGGCCTCAGCGAGGGTGGGGGCTGCGGCGTCCTTGTCCGCCAGCAGCGGCTGCAGGACCTGAGCCTCTGCCTGCTCGCCGGAACGCAACCCCTGCTCCGGCCAGGCAATCGCCAGCTCCGGATCGTCCCAGCGGATGGAGCGCTCGCAGGGCTGGCTCCAGAAGTCGGTGGTCTTGTAGAGCACCTCGGCGTGCTCGCTCAGGGTGAGGAAGCCGTGCGCGAAACCCACCGGCACCCACAGCTGCTGATGGTTCTCGGCGCTCAGCCGCGCCCCCACCCACTGCCCGAAGGTGGGCGAGCTGCGGCGCAGATCCACCGCCACATCGAAGATCTCGCCCAGCACGCAGCGCACCAACTTGCCCTGGGGATGTGGGGGGAGCTGGTAGTGCAGGCCGCGCAGCACGCCGCGGCTGGAGCGGGAGTGGTTGTCCTGCACCAGACCCACCGGCTCCTGCCCGTGATCGGCCAGCAGCTGACGCCATTGGCGCTCGTTCCAGCTCTCGAAGAAGAAGCCGCGCTCATCGCCGAACACCCGCGGGGTGAGCAGCAGCGGGCCCTGCACCGCAAAGCTGACAACGGGCTCACTCATGGCTGCACGCGCAGATCGCTGACGATTCCCTGGCTGGCATCACTGAGCAGGCGCAGTAGGTAATCGCCGTAGCCACTCTTGCGCAACGGTTGCGCCAGCTCATCCAGCTGCGCATCGGTGATCCAGCCCAGCCGCCAGGCCACCTCCTCCGGACAGCCCACCTTGAGGCTCTGGCGCTTCTCCAAGGTGCGGATGTAGCTGCCGGCCTCATGCAGCGAATCGCAGGTGCCGGTGTCCAGCCAGGCCATGCCGCGGCCCATCAGCTCCACCCGCAGCAGGCCCTCCTCCAGGTACTGGCGGTTGAGATCCGTGATCTCCAGCTCCCCGCGAGGGGATGGCACCACACGGCAGGCCCGCTCCACCACCGAAGCGTCATAGAAATAGAGCCCGGTGACCGCATAGCGCGAACGGGGCTGCTGCGGTTTCTCCTCCAGGCTGAGCACCCGGCCATCGGGGGCGAATTCGACCACGCCATAGCGCTGCGGATCACGCACCGGATAGGCGAACACCGTGGCGCCCGACCGCTGACGATGGCTGTGCTGCAGCTGTGACACCAGGTCGTTGCCATGGAAAAGGTTGTCCCCCAGCACCAGGGCAGCGGCTTCCCCGGCCAGGAAATCGGCACCGATCAGAAAGGCCTGGGCCAGGCCATCGGGGCTGGGCTGCACCGCATAACGGATCGCCATACCCCAGGCGGAACCATTGCCCAGCAGGTGCTCGAAGGCGGCGGCATCACCGGGGGTGGTGATGATCAACACGTCACGGATTCCCGCCAGCATCAACGTGCAGAGCGGGTAATAGATCATCGGTTTGTCATACACCGGCATCAGCTGTTTGCTGACCGCACTGGTGAGCGGGGCCAGCCGCGTGCCACTGCCGCCGGCCAGGATGATGCCGCGCCGGCGCAGGGCTGCAGGCGGGCTGTCGCCGGCGGCAGGGTTGCCGGGGCCTGGCTGTTGGCCGGGGCTGGAGGCACTCACGCTGATCCGCACCGCAAAGGGATGGTGGGCAGTGTCTCATCCCGATCCCGGCGAGGCGGCTGCCACAGGCACGGCCGCCGGGGGCGGGGGTTCCGGTCGCCGTGGTGCTGCAGACGTTGGCTCATTTCGCTTCCATCCAGTTGGGCCCGTAACCCGTGTCCACCTGCAGCGGCACCGACAGGGGAATGGCCTCCTCCATGACGCGGCGGGTGAGGGCGATCGTGGCCTCGAGATCGGCCGGCGCCGCCTCCAGCACCAGTTCATCGTGCACCTGCAGCAGCAGACGGGCCTGCAGACCGCTGACCTGCAGGTGGTGATGCAGGTCCACCATCGCCCGTTTGATGATGTCGGCGCTGGAGCCCTGGATCGGGGCATTGGCGGCAGCGCGCAGCTGCTGGGCTTCCAGGCCGCCGCGGCGAGCCACCTCCAGATCGATCGCCAGGGGGTCCTTGCCCAGGTGGCGGCCGAGACCGCTGCGATCGAAGGCGAACGGGCGGCGGCGGC
Source organism: Cyanobium sp. (assembly GCA_046075505.1). Lineage (GTDB taxonomy): Bacteria > Cyanobacteriota > Cyanobacteriia > PCC-6307 > Cyanobiaceae > Cyanobium. The sequence continues at coordinate 3,720 of JBJTQH010000059.1, forward strand.
CGAGGATCGTTTCCACGTAGCCGCGGCTCAGGGCCAGCCGCTCCTGCAGCTCCAGGAAGGCGAACACCTTCGGGTAGCGCTGCTTGTAGCGGCTCAGAAAGTCCTTGGCCTGCCCCAGGCTGACACCGGTCTCCCGCGCGAAGCGCTGGGCGCCCATGCCATAGATCACACCGAAATTGATCGTCTTGCCGAGGCGGCGCTCCTCGCTGCTCACCTCGTCCTTCTCCAGCAGCAGCCGGGCGGTGAGGGCATGCACGTCGTCGCCGTTGCGGTAGGCCTCCACCAGCACCTCCTCGCCGGAGAGGTGGGCCAGGATGCGCAGCTCGATCTGGGAATAGTCGGCGCTGATCAGCACCCAGCCGGCCTCCGGCAGGAAGGCCTTGCGAATCCGGCGCGAGAACTCGGTGCGGACCGGAATGTTCTGCAGGTTCGGGTTGCTGCTGGAGAGGCGGCCGGTGGCGGTGACGGCCTGGTTGAAATCGGTGTGCACCCGGCCGGTTTCCGGCTCCAGCAGCGCCGGCAGCGCATCGACATAGGTGCTCTTGAGCTTGCTGAGGGTGCGGTGTTCGAGCACCAGCGGCACCACCGGATGGGCGTCCTCGAGCTTTTCCAGCACGGTGGCATCGGTGCTCCAGCCGGTTTTGGTCTTGCGCGATTTCCTGCGATCGAGACCGAGCCTGTCGAACAGCAGCTCGCCCAGCTGTTTGGGCGAGGCGAGGTTGAAATCGACGCCGGCGGCGGCCTTCGCCTCGGTCTCGAGCCGCTCGAGGGTGGCGGCCAGCTCCCTGCCCAGTTCAGCCAGGTAGGCGACATCGATGCGGATGCCAGTGGCTTCCATCTGGGCCAGCACCGGCTCCAGCGGCAGTTCCACCCGATCGAGCAGCAGGGGCAGCTGCGGTCCGAGGGCCTCCAGCTGGCCGCGCAGTAGCGGCGTCAGGCAGCGTGTCACGTGCACGTCCATGCCGCAGTACTGCGCTGCGGCCTCGATCGACACCGAGGAGAAATCGGCCCCCTTGGCCACCAGATCGCCGTAGCTACCGGGGGAGAAGCCGAGATTGCGCTCCGCCAGCACCTCCAGGCCGTGTTTGGCGTTCGCATCGCGCAGGTAATCGGCCAGCAGGGTGTCCATCACCACACCGGCCAGGGGCAGGCCATGGCGCAGCAGGATCAGCCGGTCGTACTTGGCGTTCTGCAAGGTCTTGGGGTGCTGCGCGCTGGCCAGCCAGGGTGCGAGGGCACCGAGCACGGTCTCGAGCGGCAGCTGCTCCGGGCTGAGCGGTGGAGGGCCTTGCGCCGGCTCACCGGCCACCGCGGCCCCCGGATCGGCCGCGGTGGCCCTGGCGGTGCGATGGGCGATCGGGATGTAGGCCAGCGCATCCGGGGCCTCACCCCAGCAGAGACCGATGCCCACCAGTTCGGCGCGGAAGGGATTGAGCGAGGTGGTCTCGGTGTCGAGGGCCACCGGTGCGGCGGCATCGGTGCAGCGCTGCAGCAGGGTGAGCAGATTCGCCAGGTCCGCCGGGGTGTGGATCAGGCGGGGCTGCAGGCTGGGGGGGGCCACGGGGTCGGCCGGAGCGCTGCTGGCTGCCGGGGCTGTGGAGCCGCTGTCTTCTGCAACGGCCACCACGCCTGCGCGCGTCGGATCAACGCTGTCGCTTCCCGCGGGGGCGACCACCACCGGACTCCCTTCGCCGGCCGCTGGCGCCGCGGCGGAGAACAGGGCCGCGAACTGATCCACCTGTCGCTTCAGGCTGAACAGCTCCAGCGCCTCCAGGCTGCCGTCCAGGGAGGCGCTGTCCACTGCCCCCAGGCCCAGGCGCGGCTCCTGCGGCAGCGGGATGTCCACCAGGATGCGGGCCAGCATGCGCGAACGGAAGGCGTTGTCGCGGTCGGTGCTGAGCTTGGTGAGCAGAGCCCCCTTGAGGGCACCCTTCGGGTCCTTGGCCTTGGGGCCGGCCGCCTGCAGCTGCTCAAGGGCGGCATAGATGCCATCGAGGTCGCCATGGGCCTGCAGCAGGCTGATCGCCGTCTTGGGTCCCACACCCTTGACACCTGGGATGTTGTCGCTGCTGTCGCCGGTGAGCGCCTTGAGATCCACCACCTCCTCCGGCGGCACGCCAAGGCGGGCGATCACCTCCTGGCGGCGCACCTCCACCGGTCCGCTGTTCCTGGCATAGGGGCCGCCGCCCATGTACAGCACGGCGATGTCGCGCGCATCGTCCACCAGCTGAAACAGGTCGCGGTCGCCGGAGAGGATGAGCACCCGCCAGCCGGCATCGGCGGCGCGATTGGCCAGGGTGCCAAGCACATCGTCGGCCTCATAGCCGGGGGCCATGCACAGCGGCAGGTCGAGCGCCTCCTGCAGGATCCGCTGCAGGTTGGCGAGATCCTGGAAAAAGTGTTCGGGGGCCTCGTCGCGATGGGCCTTGTAGGCCGTATCGGCCTCATGGCGAAAGGTGGGCTCCGCCGTGTCGAAGGCGATCACCACCCCGTGGGGGGTGAGCCCGCGGCAGTGGTCGAGCAGCGCCTTGAGAAAGCCGTAGGTCACCGAGGTCGGCACCCCGTCACGGGTGCTCAGCCCCCCTTCGCCCCCCTTGCTGAAGGCATAGAAGCTGCGGAACGCCAGGGAATGGCCATCCACCAGCAGCAGCAGGGGCTTCTCCTCCGCCATGGATCTGCGCCTTCTCCGGCCGTGGGATCGGCTCAGCCTGCCAGAGACGCCCGGAGCGGCGGCTTTCTGCGGCATCCTGGGGCCAGCGTCTCCCGGTTCCAGGCCCCATGCCCCGTACGCCCCGCCGCTATGCGATCCACCTGATGCTCGACGGTGGCCATCGGGAGGTGGTGCACTTCAGCACTCTGGAGAGCTTCCAGCAGTGGTACCAGGGCAGCCTGCACGCCGCTGCCTCGCCGGAGGCCTTCATCAACGTGCCGATCAGCGAGCTGGAGGGCGAATACCTGCTGGTGCGCGCCAACAGCCTGGTGGGAATCCGGGTGGAACCCCACTTCGGCACCATCGAAGACTGATCGCCAGGCCTGGGCGCCGGCTGGGAGCGGCCGCGCCGGCCAGGTGCAGCGACAGGGCCCGCGGTAGAGGCCCGCCATCAGCAGGCCGGGCTTCAGGCCGGCCGCTGCAGGGCCGCCTCGAGACGGGGGCGGTCGCTGCCGAGGCGATGCAGCAGCAGCCAGGTGGTGAGCAGATCCGGACCCTGAAGACTGCCCAGCAGGGCGGCGCGCAGGCTCTTCATCAGCACCCCTTTCTTGACAGCGGCGGCGCTGGCGGCCTCCCCGAGCAGGGCCTGGGCCTGATCCGCCGACAGTGCCGACTCGGCAGCAGGCAGACGCTCCAGCAGAGCGGCCAGGGCGTCGCGGGCACCGGCCGCCTGCAGCTGGGCCCGGGCCGATTCATCCGGCTGCGGTGTCACGAAGAAGGGTTCCGCCTGGCTGATGCCATCGCGGAGCAGGGTGAGCGAGGGGGCGAGCAGGGTGCAGAGATCCTGCTGCCAGGTGCTGTCGGTCGCGGCGCCGCTCAGAGCCCAGCCCTTCTCCTGCCAGAGAGGCAGCAGATCGCGATGCAGCTGCTCGATCGGCCGCTCGTGCAGCACCTGGCCGTTGAGCCAGTTGAGCTTGTCCCAGTCGAAGCGGGCACCGGCCTTGTTGACCCGCTCAAAGGAGAAGACAGCGGCGGCCTCGCTGAGGGAGAAGCGTTCGCCCATCCCTTCCGGCGGCGACCAGCCGAGCAGGGTCATGTAGTTGGCCAGGGCAGCAGCGGTGTAGCCCATCTCGCGGAAGTCGTTCACAGAGGTGACGCCATCGCGCTTGGAGAGTTTGCGGCCCTCCTTGTTGAGGATCAGGGGGGTATGGGCGAACTGGGGCGGGGTGGCGCCGAGGGCCTGATACAGGAGCAGCTGTTTGGCGGTGTTGGCGATGTGATCTTCGCCGCGGATCACGTGGCTGATCGCCATGGCGACATCATCGACCACCACCACCAGGTTGTAGAGGGGATCACCGATGCGATCAGCCGGGGCGCGGCGGGCGATCACCATGTCGCCGCCGAGATCGCTGCCGGCCCAGCGCATGGCACCGCGCACCAGATCGGTCCAGGTGATCACGGCGGCGTCGTCGATCCGGAAGCGGATCGTCGCTTCACGCCCCTCAGCGATGTAGGCCTGCTCCTGCTCCGGACTGAGGGAGCGATGGCGATTGTCGTAGCGGGGGGCGCGGTTTTCGGCGGCCTGCTGCTCGCGCATCGCGGTGAGCTCCGCTTCGGTGGCATAACAGCGGTAGGCCAGGCCAGCATCAAGCAGCTGCTGAATCGCAGCGCGGTGGGCCTCGATGCGGCTGCTCTGAACGACGGGTTCCTCATCCCAGTCGATTCCGAGCCAGCGCAGGCCTTCGAGGATGTTGTCGGTGTACTCCTGGCGACTGCGCTCCCGATCGGTGTCTTCGATGCGCAGCAAAAAGCTGCCGCCGTGACGGCGGGCGAACAGCCAATTGAACACGGCTGTGCGGGCCGTACCGATATGAAGAGTCCCGGTGGGGCTGGGAGCGAGGCGAACACGCACCGGAGCGCCAGGCACCATCGGGATTCAAGGGTGAAAACGGGACTGACGGGGCTCGAACCCGCAACTTCCGCCGTGACAGGGCGGTGCTCTAACCGATTGAACTACAGTCCCAGAGCAATCAGATTCCGCGGAGCGAAATTGATTTCCAGATCATAGAGCGATAGAGCTCAGAGATCGGGACCTGAACAAAAGTCACCGAAGTCAGTGATGTTCAGGATGAAGAAAAGAAACAGACCGGGATCCGGATTTGTTTCCTTGCCGTTGCCTGTCCAGTAAGGAGAAGCCTGGCGATGCCGCTCGGGTGTGATGCGGCGGCGCTCTCGCGAGCACTCAGGAAGTATCCACTGTCACCTGTCCCCTCGTCAACAGCCCGCCAGTGGCACGGGCCTGGCTCATCTGCGGCCGGGGCCGGGCCACTCCGCCCGTCGCCGCTGCAGCGGCTGAGCTGTCCGTGGCCGCAGCAGCCCGACTCCGGGGCCCGCAGGCAGCAGCGGTGCGATCACTGGCCTGGCTTCTGGTCCCGACTCGCTGCTCTTGGCTCTGTCGTCCTGGGGTCTGGCTCGGGATCCTGGCGAAGTCCGGCCGGCAGCACCGATTGCACCAGGGCCACAGCCTGGGCCCTACCACCGTCTGCATCGCGGCAGGTGCCTGGAGGCCTGCTTTGCAGCAGGAGCCGTGGCTGTCTGGGGGCTGCAGCGAGGCGAGCCTCGATGGCGAGAGCCATCCAGGGCCAGCGCCACGCCCGCCGCTGACCGGGAAGCGATCCGATGCATGGAGAGGTGCACGGCGCTTGCCGCCGCTGCAGCGCCATCGGGACGATGGGCGTTTCCACACCGCAACTGCGGGCCGGAATCTCGGTTGCCTGGAGCCTTGGCTTCCTGGAGCCTCGGCGGCCATGGGTTGAGCTGCCGCTCCCTGGACGCCCTCAGGCGGGGCCAACACCTGCCGGAACGCCACAGCCAGGCTCCTGAGGGAGGCCGTGGGCTGACGATCTCAGCCACAGCCGGCGCCGAGGGGCCGAAAACAGAACAGCTGCCGACACCAGAAACACCGGTGCGGCAGCGGCAGGTCAGAGGGTGAGTGGAGAATCCACATCCCCTGCGGACAAGCCAGCCGGCTTGAAAGGGGCGGGGAAAAGGATCCGTTGTGCAGGGATGGGCAACTGCCCTACCCTGCTGGCGCGGGAAACAGAGCCTGGGATCAAAGCTATTGATGACAGCTGGAAGATTCACCTCCAAGACTGGAGACAATCGTCCTGGGTCTGGATCCATGCTGATCGGATCAGAGTGGCTGCCAACGATCTGTAATGTCGGTGTCAGCGGCTCCGATTCAGCTCCCGGAGCGACTGACTCTCAGGGGCGGAAACCAGCGGGTTCAATCAGGCGAACCTGGTTACCACGAGCCGTGAATTCACGACCCTGGTCGCTCTGAACCACAACGCGGCCACCCGACTTGACTCGAATCACGCGGGCACGCACCCAACCCAGTGCGGCCGATTCCAGCACCTTGACAACATCACCGGGCTGTAGATCCAACTCCATCTTCGGAAGCGAAAGAACTGTGAGTGGGGCCATCAACGCGCCGTGGAGGACTTGAACCCCCGACATCAGGTTTTGGAGACCTGCGTTCTACCAACTGAACTAACGGCGCAAGGCGATGACCCCAGGAGATGTGGCTGAAGCGCTCTGGGGACCCCCGCGAGGGGCAGGGCGATCAGCGATCGAAGCGCTGTTTGACGCGGGTGGCCTTGCCGACCCGGTCGCGCAGGTAGAAGAGCTTCGCCCGACGCACCTTACCGCGCCGCTCCACCTTAACGGAAGCCACCTGGGGGCTGTGCAGCAGGAACACCCGCTCCACACCGATTCCCTGGAAGATCCGGCGCACGGTGATGGTCTCATTCAGACCGCCGTGGCGCTTGGCGATCACCACACCCTCATAGGGCTGGATCCGCTCCTTGTTGCCTTCGCTGATCCGCACACCGACACGCACGGTGTCGCCCACGTAAATCTCGGGAAGATCACTCTTGAGCTGGCTGGCCTCAAAGGCGCGGATCAGATCCTGGGCGCACAGCTTGCCCGTGGTGACCTTCGTGCCCGCAGCACCGGACGCCTCAGGGGCGACCGCAGTGGCTGTCTCCACAGCAGCCGTGTCTTGTGTGCTGTCGGCAGCGGCATCCACCGCTCCAGTGTCCACAGCGCCAGTAGTTTCCGCTGCCATCCCTTGCTCCGAGGCGTCCGGCCAAACCGACAGTGTAACGGGTGGGGGTGCAGCTCCTAGCGCTTCACGGCCGGGCGCCGCAGGCGCTGCCAGACCATCGCGGCGCCGCTGAACAGCATCCACAGCAGGCCGAGGCCGTTGAGCAGCACAAACAGGGTCTCGCCGTTCGGGCCGAACCAGTGGCGCAGCCATTCGCCTTCGTGCACCACCATCAACACATGGGCCTGATCGCGACCGAGACCGCCCCAGTCGCGCAGCAGCCGGTAGGTCATCCCGGTGGTGGCCGTGATCAGCAGGGGGAGCAGCACGAAGGGCGCCAGGCCGGCGTGCAGACGGCGCAAGCGCAGCGCCAGCGGAAGGCCGGCTCCGCTGGTGGGGTTCCCGGCGGCTCCGCCCCCGGCGGTGCGGCTTCCCGAGGGGGTGGACCCGGAGCTGGGGGAGGGCATGGGGACGCGGCAGCCGGTGGAGGCTTTGGATAATTTGAAGGGCCGCTCCCCGCTGCTGCGAGCTCTCCGCGCATGAATCTCTTTGCTGATCTGCTCGCCGGCAGCCAGTCTCCGCAGGCCCGCCAGGGCAGCGGATCCGGACGATCCCGGGGTCTTGCCGGCCAGGCGGCCACCGAAGGCCCCCGCATCCAGCCCGGTCGGCGCGGCGTGGAGGTGAAATCCAGCCGTGAGATCGCGATCATGCGCCGGGCCAGCCGCATCGTGGCCACGGTGCTGCGCGAGATCATCGACATGGCCGAGCCGGGGATGAGCACCGCCGATCTCGATCGCCATGCCGAGAAGCGGATCCGCGAGATGGGAGCCACCCCCAGCTTCAAGGGGTATCACGGCTTTCCGGCCAGCATCTGCGCCAGCGTCAACGATCAGGTGGTGCACGGCATCCCCAGCGCCCGCCAGGTGCTGCGCGACGGCGACCTAGTGAAGGTGGACACGGGAGCCTTCTACGAGGGATTCCACGGCGACAGCTGCGTCACCATCTGCCTGGGTCAGGGGGTGAGTGAGGAGGCGCGCCGCCTCAGCCGCGTGGCCCAGGAATCCCTGATGCAGGGTCTGGCCACGGTGCGGGCCGGCAGCACGCTGCTGGAGCTGGCCGGGGCCGTGCAGGATCACGTCGAGGCCCATGGCTATGCGGTGGTGGAGGACTTCACCGGTCACGGCGTCGGCCGCAACCTGCACGAAGAGCCCTCCGTGTTCAACTTCCGCACCCGCGATCTGCCCAACGTCACGCTGCGGCCCGGCATGACCCTGGCGGTGGAACCGATCCTCAATGCCGGCAGCAAGGCCTGCCGCACCCTCAAGGACCGCTGGACCGTCGTCACCGTCGACGGCAGCCTCTCGGCCCAGTGGGAGCACACGATCGTCGTCACCAGCGACGGCTGCGAAATCCTCACCGACCGCGACTTCTGAGGCTCGCTGAAGCGGGCCAAGCCGCTCGCAGCCGATTCCCCCATGGGCCCGATCTGCCGTGGGGGTCAGCCCGTGCCGGCGCGGCTGGTGAGCCGGTAATACAACCAGCGCCCCAGGGTGGTGAGCGGCATCAGCACATAGGTGAGCGGGTTGGGGGTGACGATCACCAGGCCCAGATTCCAGTCCCAGGCCTGGCGCAGGATCTGGGTCGCCACCCAGTCGGCCGGCATCAGACCGATCGGGTTCAGCGCCGAGCGGAACGGACCGAGCACCAGGCGACGCAACCGCAGGGCGGACGCCAGATCGAGGGCCCGCAGGCTGAACAGCTGGCCGATCAGGCGTTTGCTGATCTCATACAGGGGGCTCACCGCCGGCTGAATCTCGGCTTCCGAGGTGTTCAGCCACAGCTCCGGCCGACGTCCCGCCGCCACCGGACGCCGGCGGGCCAGCTCCGCATACAGCTCCAGCAGCCGCCAGGCGCTGAGGGCATTGATCTCCAGCGAGGTGCGCACCGCCTCGGCATCGCGGGCGCCATGCGCATTGAACCCGTGGTTGAGGATCAGCACATCCACCCCGGCGAGCAGCGGCGCCAGCTCCGCCTCGGCGCCCACCTGCCAGATCACCTGTTGCACCGGAATCAGGCGCCCCTGCTGATCGTGCAGGGCCAGGGGCTGGTGGCGATGGCTGAGGGCGATCAGCACGGCACCGCGTTCATGCCAACGGCGCAGCAGGGCCATCCCGAGGCTTCCGGAAGCCCCGGTGATCGCCACCACCGGGGCGCCGGAGGCCTGCCGCCGGTTCGCCTCAGACTGACTGGAGACCTCTGCTGCGCTGCTGGTCTCTGCCGTGTCGCTGGTCTCTGTCGGGCCGCTGGCCTGATCGGGCACCGCGTCGGGGTTGGCGTCGGGCTCAGCTTTGGCGTTGGGCTCAGGGTTGGCGTTGAAGGTGGAGTCGGCGTTGGGGATGGCGGTGGTCTCCAGGGCGGAGCCGGTGCGTGCGGCGCGGTCCGGGGTGGGGATGTTCATCGTCGAAAACCGGAGCGCTGCGCTCCATGGAGATGAGCGGCCAGCCCCCAGAAGCGGAGCATCGCAACGGTGTGGGCGTGCGAGCCAGCGTGGTGGAGGCCGGAAGGGCCTGCCTAGATTGGACCGCACCTGCAGGTTCGGTGCGGCCGCTCCATGTCCACTGCCCCTTCGCCCACCCCCCGGCCGCCGCTGTTGATCGGCTCCTGCGAACCGTTCAGCGGCAAATCGGCCGTCGTGCTCGGTCTGGCCCGTCAGCTCAGCCGTCTGGGGGTGGCGATCGGCTTCGGCAAACCCCTGGCCACCGCCTGGGAGGATCCGGCCACCGGCGATGCCGCCTCCCCGGATGCCACCTTGCCCGAGGGGTCTCAGCTTGAGGCCCAGCTCGATGCGGATGTGCGCTTCGTCGGCGAGATCCTGGGGCTGGGGAAGGAGCAGCTGCTCCCCTCGCTGCAGATGCTCCAGGCCGACTCGGCGCGGCAGAGGCTGCTCAGCGGTGAGCTGGAGGCCGGCCAGCCGTTCGCGGCGTTGCAGCAGCGCCTTGCGGCGGGAGGGGATCACCTCGTGCTGCTGGAGGCGGCCGGCAGCCTTAGCGAAGGATTGCTGTTCGGGCTGAGCCTGGTGCAGATGGCGCAGGCGCTGCAGGCTCCGGTGGTGCTGGTGCACGGCTGGAGCGACAGCCGCAGCGTCGATGCCCTGCTGGAGGCCCGGCAGCAGCTGGGGCCTCTGCTGGCCGGTGTGGTGCTCAACACGGTCGATCCCACCCAGGTGGCCCGCCTGCGGGAAGAGGTGGCGCCTGCCCTGGAGCGGCTGCAGATCCCGGTGCTAGGCATCATGCCCCGCAGTCCCCTGCTGCGCAGCGTCACGGTGGGGGAACTGGGCCGTCGCCTCGAGGCCCATGTGCTCTGCTGCCACGATCGGGCCGATCTGCTGGTGGAGACCCTTTCGATCGGTGCGATGAACGTCAATGCAGCGATGGAGTTTTTCCGCCGCCGCCGCAACATGGCCGTGGTGACGGGGGCCGATCGCACCGATATCCAGCTGGCGGCGCTGGAGGCCTCCACCCAGTGCCTGATTCTCACCGGTGCCGGCGAACCGTTGCCGCAGCTGCTCAGCCGCGCCGAGGAGCTCGATGTGCCGGTGCTCAAGGTCGAACACGACACCCTCACCACCGTTGAGGTGATCGAGGCGGCCTTCGGACATGTGCGGCTGCATGAACCGGTGAAGGCCTCCTATGCCATCCGTCTGGTGGAGGAGCACTGCCGCTTCGAGCGGCTGTTCGAACGACTGGGGCTGCCGCAACCGGCGCAGCAGGCACTGTCCGGCTCCGTTTCACGCTGCTAGGTTCAGATCACTGCAGGTTGTGAGCGGGTGACCCGGTCCCTTGATCTTCCGGCTCTCGATCGGATCGATACCCTGGCCCAGGAACTGGCCATGCTCCAGGATCGGGGCAAACGCCGTATCGCCTTCCTGGGCAGCCGCCATGTACCGGTGGTGTCGATCCACCTGGTGGAACTGGTGGCCCGCTCCCTGGCCCAGGAGGGGCACAGCCTGATCACCTCCGGGGCCCAGGGGGTGAATTCGGCGGTGATCCGCAGCGTGCTGGAGATCGATCCTTCCCGCCTCACGGTGCTGCTGCCCCAGAGCCTGGAACGTCAGCCTTCCGAATCGCGCGATCAGCTCGAGCGGGTGCTGCATCTGGTGGAAAAACCGGAGCATGATGAATTGCCGCTGCCCGTGGCCAGCAGTCTCTGCAATCAGGAGATCATCAGCCGCTGTGATCAGCTGATCTGCTACGCCTTCCATGACAGCGAAACCCTGCTGGCCAGCTGCCGCACCGCCGAGGATATGGGCAAGGTGGTGAGCCTGATGTTCTTCGACTGATCGCTCAGCGGCTGCCTGCTGCTTCACGGCCAGCCAGCCGCCGAGATGGGACGAGATTGGATCTGAGTGGGGCCTGTCACGGGCTCGTCTGCCATGGCCATGGCACAGCCTCAGCCGCTGTCTGCACGCCATCCGCAGCGGATGGCCCGAGCAGATCCAGGTGTCGTTCGAGCCCCAGGGCTCGGGAGCCGACCATTCAGCCCAACCGTGAAGGGCCGCCAAATGATTGCAGCGACAAGAGCTCGTTCACTTGCTGGAGAACGGCCATTGGCGCTGACAGCCGCCAAGGCAACAGACAGTCAGGTGCTCAGGGTGTTGTGTGCTCTTGCCCGGCTGAGCAGTGACAAGCAGAAGGAGAACAGCATCACGATCGATCAGGCACTCGAACTCCCCATCACCCGGATGCTTTTTCATGGCAGCCACTGCGCGGTTCGCCGTCTTCGTTGCGGCTGAGAAAATAAGCTCGCACGGCAGCAGCAAGGCCCCCTCCGGGCTCCGTCCAGCGCCATGCACCGTTGGCATCGAGCCTCAGATGTTTAGCCGCACCAAATTCAAAGTCTGCCGTGATCTGATGGCGTCTGCCATAGCGCCGATCGACCAGTCTGCCATGCCAAAGTTGATAGATAGTTTGTTCCAAATGGCGAAAGTTGTTGAACAGACCAGCCTTGGCTGCCCTCGAAGCCCACTGGCAAATCCTGTTCCATTCCATACGATTGACCTGGCGGCCCATCAGGTCCTCCTTGAGCTGATCCAACGCAGCGCACATCAGGATCGCATCACCACCGCCGACGATGGCTTCGTCATAAAGACCGCAACGCTCGATCACTGTGCGGGGAGCAGCCAATGCAATTCCAGTGGCCCATGTGTTGCCACGACTGCGGCGGCTGGCTTGGTCGTAGCAGGTTCGCAGCGCCTCTACGCCGTGGCCAAGGGTGACGGCATGGCCCAGAGAGGCTTCGCTGATCAGCGGTGTGATGTCCGCCAGCTCAGCATGATCTGAGGCGGCAGAACCTTCGGCGGGGAGGTGCACGACACGGCCGAACAGGTGGAGCAGACCGCCATCGCGATCGAGCTCTTGCTGAGCAGCGATCACCCAATCATGGCGTCCAAAGATGACATCGCAATCGACCCAGGCGACATGGCGCACAGCCGCAGGCAAGGCGGCGATACCAAGATTGATCAGGCGTTCTTTTTGCCAGATGAATCCTTCCCCTTTCAACGAAATGAGAATATCCGCATCATCCTGCTCCAATTGATGATGTCCCTGCTCAGCCAGCTCCACGGCAAGGAGGGGCGCACCGAGTTCACGCCTGAATCGCTTGTAATTGGCGTAGCGGCGAGCGGAACGGGTGGGGTTGAAATACGAAGTCACCACCCACAACGCATCAGAAGCAAAGCCGCTCAAGAGAATGCACCGCTCAGCTCTTGCGGCATGGCCTCAGGAAAATAAGCCTGCAGCTTGGATAGCTCGTTGAGCACATCGCGCCGCCCGCGCTCAGTGGCATGCCAGCTGTCGCGATCAAAGTAGAGGCTCGGATAACTTGCATGGCCAATTCTTATTCCATGCGGCAAGACCGCACGCGCCGTCAACAAGGCGCGTTTCACATGATAATTGATGCCAATCAGGTTGATCGCACTGACGGACGCATGGGCGGTTTTCATGATGCTCCAGCTAAATTCAAGGTTCTCACGAGTATGGGCAGCGCGGTCCTCACAGAAGACTTCGCCTGGAGGGATTCCGGATGCCAAGGCCTTGGCCGTCATCGCCTCGGCTTCGGTTCCACGGATCCGATGATTGTAGCCGCCAGTGAAAATCAGCTTTCCGGCGATACCCCGGCGATAGAGATCACAGGCGACGCTGACAGGACGCTCCCAGAGGGACATTCCGCATACCACCGTATAATCAGCTTGAACAGGGTTGTCGGGCAGGAAGACCAATTCAGTCAGAGCCTCGTGAGCGCTTGTACCGAAGCCACTCATACCCACCAGAACAATGCAGTCAGACATCAAGCTTAGCAGCGCAGCACAAGGGGAAAGGCCGTCGATTCTGGATAAGGCCGTTGATCCTGAATAAGGTCGTCGATCCTGCCGCAAGGCGGTGATGGAGCCCCCTTGGATCCTTCTCATTGCGCTCATCGGAAGAGCCCCTCCTTCCGGACGGGGGCATCGAGCGGCGTCCTACGGGCGTCCGCGCAGGATCTCGCTAGGGGAGGCGGCAAGCCGCGGCAGCACCTGCAGCCGCGTTCCCTGTCGCCCCATCACCGTCACCTCCTGGCCGGCCTGCAGCGGGGTCTCCGGCATCAGGTTCAGCGCCGCCCAGCTCTGCCCCTGCCAGAGCACCCGGCCGCGGCCATCGGCGTTGAAGGGTGCGATCACCTCGGCCCGGTCGCTGCTGTCCGTCGGCGGCAGGGACCGCTCCGGCTGGCGGCGATCCCAGCGGCGCAGCAGCACATAGCCCACGCTCACCAGGCCGGCATACAGCAGCACCTGCAGCGGCGCCGGCAGCGCCAGGGCGATCGTCACCAGGGTCAGCAGCAGGCTGGCCAGACCACCGACCAGCAGCAGACCGTCGCTGTCGATGCCGCTCAGCGCCAGACCCAGCAGCAGGGCACCGGCCAGAAACCAGAGGAGAGGAGGGGCCATGGCAACGGAAGGCGGCGGCGGTTCGGATGACTGCTGGGCCCATCGTGCCTACCTTGCCGGCACCTGGCCGTCCCCACCAGGCCGCCTGCGCCCGGTCCCGACGTCCGGGACCCCTTCGTGAGACCTCTTTGCGACCCCTGCCATGGACCTGCTCGCCCTGCCTGTACTGGTGCTCTTCGCCCTGTTCGGCCTCAGCGGCGTCAAGGTGACCAGCAGCAGCCGCTCGATGCTGGTGGAGCGGCTGGGCAAATACAACCGCCAGCTCAAACCTGGTCTCTCGCTGGTGCTGCCGGGGCTGGAGCGGGTGGTGAGCCACGAATCGCTCAAGGAACGCGTGCTCGATATCCCACCGCAGCAGTGCTTCACCCGTGACAACGTCGCGATTGAAGTGGATGCGGTGTTGTATTGGCAGCTGCTGGAGCACGAGCGGGCCTATTACGCCGTCGATGATCTGCAAGGGGCGATGGTGAATCTGGTGTTGCCCCAGATCCGCGCCGAGATGGGCAAGCTCGACCTCGATTCGACTTCCACCTCCCGTCAGAACGTCAACAATGCGCTGCTCGAGGAACTCGACGGGGCCACCGATCCCTGGGGTGTGAAGGTGACCCGCGTCGAGATGCGCGACATCAAGCCCTCCCGCGACGTGCAACAGGCGATGGAGAAGCAGATGACCGCCGAACGCGAGCGGCGCGCCGCCATCCTGCGCTCGGAAGGCGAGCGCGAATCGCAGGTGAATGCCGCCCGCGGCCGCGCCGAAGCGCTGGTGCTCGATGCCAGGGCCAAGCAGGAGGCGCTGCTGCTCGAGGCCGACGCCCAGGCGCGCCAGCAGACGCTGCTGGCCAAGGCCCGCGCCGAGGCGGCCCTGGAACTGGCGCGGGCGCTGGAATCGCAGCCGGAGGCCGCCGAAAGCCTGCGGCTGCTGCTCGCCCGCGACTGGATGGCGATGGGTCAGGAGATGGCCCATGCCCAGGGAGGCTCGGTGCTGATGGTGGATCCCCAGAGCCCCGCCTCCCTGCTGGCCGCGTTGCGCTCGCTGCAGAAAGGTGAGAGCTGAGCGCAGACGCCGGCCGACCAACAGCCTTCAGCAGAGCTGCAGCTGTCACCAGATCAGCAGCCACCGCCAGATCAGCAGCCACCGCCAGACCTGCAGCTGTCGCCAGACCTGCCGCCTTCAGCCGATCAGCCGCCTTCAGCCGGCCAGCACGCCCCGCAGGCCCTCGCTGTAGAGCAGGGCCGTGCACAGGATCCCCCCGGCCCAGCAGAGGCTGCGCAGCAGCGGCACATTGGCCACATAGGCGCCGATGTAGCCGAGCCGCAGGGCGGGATGCAGCCAGGCCGCCGTGAGCGCCACCGCGCTGATCGCCGCCCCGTGGCGCGCCGCAATCAGGGCCAGCAGACAGGCCGGTGCATGCAGCGTGAACGCCTCGAAGCAGTTCTGATGCGCCCAGCTGGCCCGCTGGCCCCAGGCGGGCAGCCGCTCGAACATCGCCCGCGGTGCCGCCAGATCGGAGGGCTTGAAATCAGCCTGGGAGCGGGCCGCACCCAGCGGAATCAAACTGGCGACCACCACCGCACCGGAGAGCAGCAGCGACCAGGCGAAAGCCCCATCCGTCGCCGCTCCTGGCACAGGCAGCGCCACCGCAAACCGCGACAAAGCCGCAGACGACAGGGCCGCAGACGGCAAAGCCGCAAGCGACAGGACCGCGGACGGCAGAGCCGCGAACGGCAGAGCCGCGAGCGGCAGCACACCGCTGAGCATCGCGATCCCGGAAGCAAGAGCGGTCATCGGCAGAAGCGGAAACGGTCTTCCCTAGGCTGGCACCTGCCTTCGTTGCACCCGCCCCGCCATGGCTGAGACCTTCTCCTTTGACGTCGTCAGCGATTTCGATCGTCAGGAGCTGGTCAACACCATCGATCAGGTGCGCCGCGATGTGTCGACCCGCTACGACCTCAAGGATTCCAACACCGAGATCAGCCTCGAGGAGACCTCGCTGACGATCACCACCGCCAGCGACATGACCCTGCAGGCCGTGGAGGACATCCTGCGCCAGAAGGCCACCAAGCGGCAGCTCTCCCTGAAGATCTTCGATTTCCAGCCCCCCCAGCCGGTGGGCGGCAACCGGGTGCAGCAGGTGGTGAAGCTGCGCAAGGGCCTGTCGCAGGAGCTGGCCAAGAAGCTCAGCAAGACGGTGCGCGACAGCCTCAAGAAGGTCACCGTCGCCATCCAGGGCGAGAGCCTGCGCGTCACCGGCAAGAGCAAGGACGACCTGCAACAGGCGATCCAGCTGCTCAAGGCCCAGGACGTGGACGTGCCGCTGCAGTTCGAGAACTTCCGCTGAGCGGCGTCGCTGAACGGGGTGCGGCTGACCGCATCCGGCTGACAGCATCGCGATGCCTTTCTGCCCTGAGCCCTCTGCCATGACGAGATCCCGGGGCTGGCGGTTCTGGATCGATCGCGGCGGCACCTTCACCGATCTGATCGCCTGCGATCCCGACGGTCGCCTGCAGGTGCGCAAGGTGCTCTCTGAACCCGCCCGCGGAGCCGCCCAGGACGGCGCAGCCAGCAGCAGCGACAGGAGCAGCAATGGCAATAGCGACGGCAGGGGTGACGGCAGCAACGACAGGAGAAACGACCGGCGGGGCGAGCGGGGAGGCCAGGCGGCTGGCGAGCGGGGAGGTGTAGCCGGTGAGGCTGGTGAAGGCGATGAAGCCGGTGGGGGCGGTGGGGAAGCGGTGGATCCGGCCGTGGCCGCGATCCGGGCCGTGCTCGGTCTGGCCCCGCAGGCGCCGCTGCCGCCCGGGCTGATCGAGGAGGTGCGGCTCGGCACCACCGTGGCCACCAATGCACTGCTGGAGCGCCAGGTGGAACCGGTGCTGCTGCTGGTGAACCACGGCCTGGCCGATCTGATCACGATCGGCGATCAGCAGCGCCCCGCTCTGTTTGCGCTGCAGATCGTGCGGCCCGCCGGCCTGCCGCTGCGGGTGCTGGAGGTGGCGGGGCGCCTGGGGGCCGATGGCAGCGAGCGGCAGCCGCTGCAACCGGATGCCCGCCTGGCGGCGGCCCTGCAGCAGGCTCGCCGCGAGGGCTACCGGCACCTCGCCGTTGCCCTGCTGCACAGCACCCGCAATCCCGCCCATGAGCTGGCCCTGGCCGCGTGGCTCAAGGGGCAGGGGTGGCCGGAAGTGCTGCTCTCCCATCAGCTGTCCAGCCAGCCGCGCCTGGTGCCGCGGTTGCACACCACCGCCGTGGAGGCAGCGATCCGGCCGGTGCTGCGCCGCTATCTGGATCGGGTGCAGGCAGCGCTGGGGGAGGGCACACGGCTGCGGGTGATGACCTCCGCCGGTGCCTTGCTGGCACCAGCCGATCTGCAGGCCAAGGACACGATCCTGTCGGGGCCGTCCGGCGGCCTGCTGGGGGCGGTGGCGGCGGCCCGGGCCGCGGGTTGCGACCGCGAACCGCTGCTGGGCTTCGACATGGGCGGCACCTCCACCGATGTGTTTCACCTGCCCTCAGCCGCAGGGCTGCAGGGGCTGGAACGGCATCAGGAAACGGTGATCGATGGGCTGCGGGTGCAGGCACCGATGCTGCCGATCCATACCGTGGCCGCCGGCGGTGGCTCGGTGCTGCAACTGCTGGATGGACGCCTGCGGGTGGGGCCCCGCTCCGCCGGCGCGGCTCCCGGGCCGCTCTGTTATCGCCGTGGCGGGCCGCTCACCGTCACCGATGCCAATCTGCTGCTCGGGCGCCTGCCGGCCTCGGCCCTGCCGCGATTGTTCGGCCCCGGCGGCGATCAGCCGGCCGATGCGGCAGCGGTGCGGCGGGCCTTTGATGACCTGGCCGCCGCGCAGGCCGGAAGCGAGATCGGGGCAGCGCAGGGCAGCGAGTGCCGGGGGGAGCTGGGTGGCGGTGTCACAGCGGGGGAGGCTGAGCGTGCTGCTGCGCCCAGGGCCGGAAGCCGGGATCCCCTGGCCGCCGAACGGCTGGCCCGCGGCGCCCTCGACATCGCCAACGAGCGCATGGCCGAGGCGATCCGGCGCATCTCGATCCAGCAGGGCCACGACCTGCGCCAGGCGGTGCTGGTCTGCTACGGCGGTGCCGGTGGGCAGCACGCCTGCGCCCTGGCGGCGATCCTCGGCCTGGCGCGGGTGCTGATCCATCCGCTCTCCGGGGTGCTGTCGGCCTGGGGGATCGGCCAGGCGCCGCTGCGCCAGCTGCAACAGCGCAGCCTGCGGCGACCGTTTGCGGCGGCCCTATTGCCGACCTTGGCGGCCCTGGTGCAGGAGCTGGAGGCGGAAGCCCGGCGCGCCCTGGAACGCCAGGCGGGCGGGCCGTTGCCGCAACCGCCGCAACGCCGCCTGGTGATCGAACTGCGCCCCGCCGGCAGTGAGCGCGGCCTCGAGCTGGAGCTGCCGCTGGCGCAGCTCCTGGAGATGCCCGAGCCGCTGGAGCCGGCGAGCCCGCGGGAAGCAACCTCTCAGCCGCAAGCAGCCTTTCAACCGCAAGCAGCCTTTCAACCCGACACTGCCTTTCAACCCGAGACTGCCTTGCAGCCGCAGACCGCCTTTCAGCCGCAGACCGCCTTGCAGCCGCAGGCCACCGCGCCGCCCGATGGCGCAACGCCTCCAGCGGAGACGCCATGGCCGTCGCTTGAGGTGCCGCTGCAGCAGAACAACGCACCACAGCTGGCCCCTGAAGCTGCACCTGAACCGGCATCGCCACTGGAGCCAGCGGAGCTGTGGGAAGCCGCCGATCCGTCGGCAGTGGCGGCGCAGGCCGTGCACGCAGCGCAGCCGGCAGCGCCGGCGTGGGCTGAGGCCCTGGCGGCGGAGCTGCGCCGGCGCTTCGAGGTGCGGCACCGGCAGCGCTTCGGTTATGCGGTGGCCGATGAGGCGCTGGTGCTGGAGCGGCTGCAGCTGGACCTGGTGCTGGAGGAGCCCGACGCCGCCCTCAGCCATGGGGCCGATGCGCCATGCACCGCCGCCGCTTCGCCCTCCCCGGGCTCAGTGGGCTCTGCCGCTGATTCCGGGTGGGCTGATGGCTCTGAAGTGGCTCACGCTGCTGCCGCTGGTTCGCCATCCCCGGGCTCGGTGGGCTCTGCCAGGGAGTCCGGGTGGGCTGTGGCCCCGGGGATGGCCGCGGCTGGGGCGGCACCGGCTGCGCGTGCCACGGTTCAACGTTCGGGGGCCCGCCGTGCTGCGGCCCCCGGCTCTGGCGCCGATCCCGGAGCCGTGGCCGGCTCGCTCCCCGCTTCTGCTGCTTCCGGTTCTGGGGGTTCGGGTTCTGGGGTTTCAGCCTGCGGTGCCGATCCGGGATCGCTCTCCACCGCTGCCAGCGGCCTGACTGAGGGGCCTCGGGCTGAGGGGCCTTGGACTGAGGGACTTTGGGCTGATGGACGTTGGGCTGACGGTTCTCTGGCTGAAGGTTCTGCGGCGGACGGTTCTGCGGTGGACAGGCCTCCAGCTGACGGCACTCCGCTTGGAGGCATTCCGGCGGGAGGCATTCCGGCAGGAGCCGCCTCGAGTGCAGGGATCCCGGTTGCGGGACTGGCTGGTTGGGCCGCGGCGCTGGAGGCCTCTGCGGCCAGCGCCGCTGAACCGGCGGGTCAGGGGCCTGAGCCCGTGCCATCGCTCTCTGCCTCGGCGCCGGCTGAGCTCCCCCGCCGATCCCCGCCGGAGCTGTCTGCGCCGCTGCCGGCTCCTGCTGCGGCTGACTCACCCCTGCCATCGCCGCCGGAGCTGTCTGCTGACGTTGGTGCCTCTGCCGGCGTGTGTGCCTCTGCCTCTGCGGCGGACGTTCCTCACAGCCCAGCGCCGCCCCTGCCGGCCGCCGAGCTGGTGCCCCTGTGTGTGCAGGAGGGGGATGCGCTGCGTTGGCGGCAGGTGCCGCTCTGGTCGCGGCAGGCGCTCAGCGCCGGGCAACGGCTCGAGGGTCCGGCCCTGGTGGTGGAAGCCACCGGTGTGACGGTGGTGGAGCCGCACTGGTGCGCGGTGGTGCTGCCGGGAGGGCTGCTGCTGCTGGAACGCTCCCCCGTGGCCGCGGCGCCATCGGCGGAGATCGGGGATCATCAGGAGCCCTCCGAGCCACCGGCACCAGGGGGGCAGACACCCGAGGCGCAGACACCAGGGGCGCACGCCCCCGATCCGGTGCAGCTGGAGCTCTACAACCACCGTTTCTCGGCGATCGCCACCCAGATGGGGGTGCGGCTGCAGCAGAGCAGTCGGTCGGTGAACATCCGCGAGCGGCTCGATTTCTCCTGCGCCCTGTTCGATCGCGAGGGGCGCCTGGTGGCCAATGCGCCCCATATCCCCGTGCATCTGGGCTCGATGGGCGAAAGCGTGCGGGCCCTGCGCCAGGCGGTGGCCCACGGCCTGCTGCCGGCTCCGGGGCCCGGCGATGCCGTGGCGGCCAACAACCCGTACAACGGCGGCACCCATCTGCCCGACATCACCGTGATCACACCGGTGTTCGCAGCTGATGCGGGTGAGACGCAGGCTGCCGGCCGTGCGCAGGGTGCGGGCGGAGAACCTGGCGAGCCCCTGGCTTATGTGGCCTGCCGCGGCCATCACGCCGATGTGGGTGGCATCACCCCCGGGTCGATGCCGCCGTTCAGCCGCACCATCAGCGAGGAGGGTCTGCTGCTCGACAACATCTATCTGCTGCGCCAGGGCCGGCTGCTGCAGGAGGAGTGGCGACCGCGGCTGGCCGCTGGGCCCCATCCGGTGCGCGATCCCGAGCAGCTGCTCGCCGATCTGCAGGCGCAGGTGGCCGCCAATCGCCTGGGGGTGAGCGAGCTGCAACGGCTGATGCAACGCCAGGGCAGCGCCGAGGTGTGCCGCTTCATGGAGCAGGTGCAGACCCATGCCGCCGAGGCGGTGCGACGGGTGATCGCCCAGTTGCGCAGCGGCCGCCATGTGGTGCATCTCGATGACGGCAGCCGTATTGCCGTGCAGGTGCAGATCGATCGCCGGGCGCGGCGGGCGCGGATCGATTTCAGCGGCACCTCACCCCAGCAGCAGGGCAATGGCAATGCCCCCCTGGCGATCACACGGGCGGTGGTGCTCTATGTGTTCCGCTGCCTGGTGGGGCAGGAGATACCGCTCAATGCCGGCTGCTTCGAGCCGATCGAGCTGGTGGTGCCCGAGGGGTGTCTGCTCCATCCGCGGCCGCCGGCGGCGGTGGTGGCGGGCAATGTGGAGACCTCCCAGGCGGTGGCCAATGCGCTGTTCGCCGCCCTAGGGGTGATGGCTGCCGCCCAGGGCACGATGAACAACCTCAGTTTCGGCAACGGGCGCTGGCAGTACTACGAAACGATCTGCGGCGGCAGCGGTGCCGGCCGCGATCTGCGCGGCGCTGGCTTTGAAGGGGCCAGTGCGGTGCAGACCCACATGACCAATTCACGGCTCACCGATCCGGAGATCCTCGAGGAGCGCTTCCCGGTGCTGCTGGAGCGGTTTGCGATCCGACGCGGCAGTGGCGGTCGCGGTCGCTGGTGCGGCGGTGATGGTGTGGAGCGCTGGCTGCGCTTCCTGGAACCGATGACGGTGTCGCTGCTGACCGGCGCACGACAAGTGGCCCCGGCCGGCCTGGCCGGTGGAGGCGAAGCCGCCCCCGGTCGCAATGCGCTGCGGCGGGCTGATGGCCAATGGCTGCCGCTGCAGGGCCGCGCCCAGGTGGAGGTGCAGCCCGGCGATCTGCTTTGCCTGGAAACCCCCGGTGGCGGCGGTTATGGCGAGCCCGCGGAAGGCGAGGAACAGCCAGGACCGCAGCGATGAGGCTCACCCCCCGAGCCCCCAGGGCGCCGGAGCTCGGCAGAACCGGAGTGAGCGGACGCCAGACGCGCCGCGGCACCTGAGGCCTGGAACGGCGCTCGCGCCAAGGCCTGCCACCTGGCGATCAGCCGAGCCGCAGGAGCGCGCCACCGGGATCTGCCCTGAGATCACACCAGCTGAAGCGCCCCGCCAGTGAGGGGAGCCTGATTGCTGAGCACCGCCAGCACCCCGCCCGTGCCAGCGCCGGCGGCAGCACCGTTCTGATTCCAGAGCAATTCGCCGTTGCTGCTGTTGTACACAAACAAAGCATCTGTAGCCAGGGCTGTGGTCTGGGCGGCGGTGGTGGTCACGGCTGTGAGGCTGGCGGTGCTGGCCGTGATCCCAAACGCAGCGCGACTGATCCGGATGCGATCGCCCTGGCCGGCATTGAAATCGCTGAGCCGATCCGCATTGGCGGTCAGAAAGCTACTGGGCCGAGAGGAGAAACGGAACAGATCCGCACCGGCCTGACCGGTGAGCAGATCGCGGCCGCCGGCACCACCATCGAGCACGTTGGCGGCGCTGTTGCCGATCAGCGTATTGGCGGATGCATTGCCAATGCCGTTGATTGCCGCATTGCCTTGCAACGCCAGGATTTCGAGGTTGGCAGACAGGCTGAATGACACGAAGCTGTTGATGCGATCGGTGCCGGCAGCGGCTGCTTCGGTGATCCGGTCGGCGGCACGATCGACGACATAAGTATCATTACCGCCGCCCCCATTCATTGTGTCGGCGCCAGCGCCGCCGTTGAGGATGTTGTTGGCGGAGTTGCCGATCAGGGTGTTGGCGGCACTGTTGCCCGTGCCATTGATCGCCGCCGTGCCTTGCAGCGCCAGGATTTCCAGATTGACGGCCAGACTGAGCGACACAAAGCTATTGAGGCGATCACGACCGCCGGGTAGCCCCGGGGAACTTCCCCCCGAGGCCCCCACAGATCCGTACGTGACACTCTCGCGTCATACGGCTCCTGTCATCCAGCCGCAGCCCGCTCACCATGCCAATGGGCAAACAAGCCAGGTCGCTGTTGGGCAA
>JBJTQH010000060.1:0-9481 GCA_046075505.1 Cyanobium sp.
AAGCTCTCGCCGCCAGGGTGGCGCCCCGACAGCCGTGACCATGACAGCAGTGGCCGCGCCGGGATCAGAAGCCGAATCAGGAGCGGCAGCCTGAAGGGTCGCCGCAGCTCCGCCGCCTGAGATGCAGGCGGCAGCCTGAAGGCAAGCCGTGGAGCCCAGGCCGCAGCCGCCGTCGAGAGGGGAGCCCAGGCCGCGCGGCACAGGCTTCGATCGGCCCGATCGTCCCGCAGGCCTCCGTCCCCTCATAGGCCTGCGTCAACCCGCAGGCTCCAGAAAGCCAGCTGCCACGGATTCAGGCGCCATGGATCCAGTCGCAGCGGATCGAGGCGCAACGGATCGAGGGGCGGTGCCTCCTCGCGCAGGCTGTCCTGGCGCAATCTGTCCTGGCGCGGGGCGTTCTGAGGCATCCGATCGGCTGGCGAGGTCTGATCGTTCGGGACCAGAGGGTCGCCGAGGGCAGGGTCGCCGAGGCCATCGAGGCGCTGCAGCACCCGCCACGGCGGCGGCAGATCGAGCCAGCGGCGACAGGGCCCCTCGTTCTGCACCGTCAGCAGGACCGTTCCCGGTTCGCGGCCCGGCCGCAGTCCCACCAGGCGCAGATCATCCCCCAGGGCGGGGAAGCCCGGCCAGGCGACCTCTGGATCCGGCGAGCACGCGACAGCCGGGCCGGCGGGAAGCGCCCCGGCGGGTGGGGCCGGATGCAGCCACAGAGGTTCGCGCAGCCGCCGCGCCTGCTGCGGCACCCGCGCCGCCCGCCAGCCACCACGGGCCGGCAGCAGGGCCAGCCGCAGCCGCTGCCAGCCGTTGTCGGCACCGGGATCGGGCCAGGTGGGGGCCCGCAGCAATGACACCCCCAGCCGTTCCGGTGTCGCCGACACCCCCTGGGGGCCATCGAGCAGCACCGCCAGCTCCGGTGCGGCGATCCAGCTGATCGCCGTCACCTCCCAGCGCGACTGCTCCGCGGGGGTGAGGGCCCGGGCCGGTCGTTCGATCACACCACCGCTGCAATCGGCCGCCCAGCGGGGCATCGGCCGCGCCAGGGGAATCTCCAGCTGCAGCAGCTCATGCCGCTGCTGCCAGTGCAGGCTGAGCTGCAGCTCCAGCCACGGGGATCCGGCCAGCAGCCGCACCGTCAGCCGCACCGGGCTGGAGCCGCAGCGGCCGCGCCAGCTGAGCGCGCTGCACAGGGGACCGGCGGCCTCGATCCGGGCCCCGGCCTGCCAGCTCCAGGGCAGGGGATGGTCGCGGTGGTCGGCGGCGAGATCCCAGGCATCCCAGAACTCACCGCGATCGCGCCAGCGGCACCAGCGCAGCGGAGCTGCCAGCAGTGCCTCACCGGCGCCATCCCACAGCTGCTCCACGCCATCGGGCCCGCAGCGGACCCGCACCAGACCGTTGTCCAGCCAGCAGGTGCCGTCGGCCTCGCTCCTCAGCTGCACCGGATGGGCGATCGCCAGCGCGGAGGTCGGTCGCGATCGAGCCAGCCCCGCTGCAGCCGGGGCCTCCTGATCCGGGCGCCGCCGCTGCAGCGCCAGGGCCGACACCCCATCCGGCACGGGCAGCTGCAGCCAGACCCCGCCTTCCGGCGCCGGCTGGCCCGGGAGCTCAGCACCGCGATCGGGCCCGGTGGCGAGCTGCCAGGTGCCCGCCGGCAGGCGCACACAGCGGGGGGCCGCCGGCAGGGACTGCAGCTGGGCGGCCCACCACAGCTGTCCGTCCTCGCCACCGGGCGGCCGTCCCAGACCCTGCAGCAGGGCCTGATCCCGTTGCCGCCGGGCCCGGCGCCGGGCCGCCCGCCACTGGGGCTCAGCCTGCTCGAACACCTCAGGGATCGACGTGCCCGGCAGGATGTCGTGGAACTGCTGGAACAGCAGCGGCCGCCAGTCCACCGCATCGCCCTGGATGGCCGCAGCTGCAGCCTTAGTTGCAGTTGCAGCCATAGCCCCAGCTGAAGCGACAGTCTCGGTTTCGGCCTCAGTCTCGGTCTCTGATGGACCCGGGCCCGCCGCCACCGGGAGCGCGGCTGCGTCCATCCATCCGAGCCCCGGCCGCGCCGGCATCGGCGCGGTGCGATCGCCGGGGCCGGAGCGGCAGGCCAGCAGCAGACTGCGGACCAGTTCCGCCTCGCGCAGCAGTCGCTCCAGGGTGCGGTTGTGGCGCTTCTGATCGGGACGGCTGGTGGCGCAGCCGCGGTGCAGCTCCAGATACAGCTCATCGCGCCAGATCGGCAGGCGGGGCAGCAACGGCTCCAGAACCTCCAGGTGCTGGCGCAGGGTGCCGTGCTGCAGGGGCGCCATCGCGGCCTGCTGTTGCCACAGCTCCAGCTGCTCCAGCATCTCGGCGGTGGGACCGCCGCCGTGGTCCCCCACCCCCGGCAGCCACAGGCACTCCGGCACGCCGGTGGCCCGCTGCCAGGCGAGGCGGTGCGTCTCGATCGCCACCGGGTCGCCATCGGTGCCGATCGGCGCCGTCATCACCGCCACCAGCTCGGCGCCGCAGCGGCTTCGCCAGCGAAACAGACGATGGGGGAAGGGATGGGTGGCGTTCCAGGCCAGCTTGTGGGTGCAGAACCAGCGCACGCCGGTAGCCGCCGCGACCGCCGGCAGACCGGCGCTGAACCCGAAGCTGTCCGGCAGCCAAGCCAGGGCATGGCTCCATTCCGGGAAGGTGGTGCGGCTGTAGTCCTGCCCGAGCTGGAACTGACGCAGCAGCGAGGCGGTATCGATCAGTTGGCAGTCGCTTTCCACCCAGGGGCCATTGAGCGGCTCCCAGCGACCGGCCCGCATGGCGGCGCGCAGGCGGGCGAACAGGGCCGGACGATGCTGCTCCAGCCAGGCGTAGAGCGCCGGCGTGGAATGCCCGAAGCGCAGCTCCGGCCAGCGGTCCATCAGGGCCAGCACCGAGGTGAAGGTGCGCTCGGCGGCCCGCCAGGTGTCGGCCACCGGCCACAGCCAGGCCAGATCGAGATGGGCATGGCCCAGCAGCCGCACCGGGCCTGGACCGGGCTGCGGCGACAGGCCCGCCTCCCGGCGCCGCTGTTCCAGTTCGGCCACCACCGGCGCCAGCAGCCCATCGGGATCGGCCGGATCGCAGGGTTCCAGCTCCAGGCGGCTGTGGATCAGGGCGCCGTCGTCATGGCAGGGACTGCGCAGCAGCAGCTCCAGGTCCAGCCCGGCGCCCTGCCACCACCGCCGCGGCAGGGGCCAGCGGCAGGCGGTGTCGAACAGATCACCCCGATGGATGCGAACGCCATCGACCCGGAGTTCCGCCGCCTCCGCCCACCAGCGCAGGCAGAGCCGGGCCGTGGCGCGGCCTTGCAGCCGTTCACGCCAGGCCGGCGGACACGCCAGATGCAGCTGCAGCCGGCAGGTGAGCCCACCGCGGGGCCAGATGATCAGGCCGCGCGCCGCCCAGTCGGGGCGATGGCGCCGTCCCCAGGGATCGTCCAGGGCAGGCGGCGCTGGCTCCGGGTCGGTGGCCCGCTGCCAGAGCGGCTGCAGATCGAGGCGGCTGTCCAAGGGCTCTGGGGTGGGAGCGGAGGTGGGCAAGAGGAACGGCGGATCGGGGGCAGGGGCGGGGGCGAACGTGAATGAAACGTTTCAATCCGAACCCTTCAGGGCCGATCCAGGCGGCCCTGACTCCTGTGCGGCTGTTCAGGACCCATAGGATGCTGCGGTTGCCGCCGGATTGCCCCGGCCGGGTCACCACGACCGGGTCGGCCCCCGGGATCTCCGGATCCCGATCCGGTGCCTGTCACTTCTCTGTCACCTGCCGGACAGTCATGCTCGCTCTCAAGATCTCGGTCTACTCCGTTGTGTTCTTCTTCATCGGGATCTTTGTCTTCGGCTTCCTGGCCAGCGATCCGAGCCGCACCCCCAGCCGCAAGGACCTGGAGGACTGATCGCGTTCGAGCCAGTCGCGGCTGACGAAGCCTTCACTCCCTTCTGATTCCTGGCGGCCCGCCGCCGGCACCGGAGCGTGTCGGCGGTTTGGCGTCGTTGGCGTCCACCCATAGCGCCGCGTCATCACGCCACTTCACAACACCACGTCACAACGTCACCGCATGGCGCCATGCAGTGACGCCATCACCGGTGCCATCTCACCGGTGCCATCGCCTCACCCACGGAGCCGGGCCGTGCAGGTGGCCTCTGGGTCCGACCATCGGCGCGCTACAGCGGTCGCCACTTCCAGCTGCCCGTGGCAGGATCGCCGCCGATTCGCCGCCCCTGCAGGCTCCCTGTGCCGTTTGCCCACCGGACTGTTTCAGGGACTTTGGTGGCCGCCGGCCTCAGCTGTGGCGCCATCGCCGCTGATCTCGGCGTCGGTGTGCCCGCCGCGGCCCTGCCGCTGACACCACCGCCACCGGTCGAGAGCGCCGGGCCTGATCTCGCCCTGCCGGCGACAGCTGCCGCGCTTTCCCGCGAGGAAGCCGCCTCCGCCACCCCAGCCCGTGGCAGTCACCTGCCGGCCGCTGCAGGCCTGGATCCAGGGTCGGGCGGGTTCCGCCTGGCTCGCAACGGGGAGCCCGCCCTCGCGGTGCCCTCCGAAACGGCAGTAACCCCCGCCCGTGCCGGGGCCGGCCAGGACACGCCACTGCCGGCCGCCCCGGACACGGCCCAGGCCCCGGTTGGAACGCCACCGGCCCCAGCGCAGCCGGCAGCAGCCGGGGGGCCTTCATCCCCTGCGCCCACGCCCGGGCTGACACCGGGTGCTGGCCCGGGCACCGCCGACCGCCCAGCCGGCTCCGGTCGTCCCCCGAGCCAGGCCGCCCTGGTGGCGGGCGTGCCGCCGGAGCTCGATCTGCAGGCCGATCAACAGACCTACGACGGCCAGCTGCGCCGCTTCAGCGGCAACGGCAATGTCAGCGCCCTGATCGCCGGCGGCCGCCTGATGGCCGATCGGATCGAGATCGATCTCGACTCACGCACCGTGCATGCCTTCGGGCGGGTGCGCTTCCAGCGGGGCCAGCAGTATCTGCAGGCCAGTCGCCTGCGCTACAGCCTGCTGGAGGGCCGCGGCGAGATGCAGGACGTCTACGGCGTGCTCGATCTCGACGGTGCCGCCAGCGATCTCGATCTGGCCCAGCCCCCCTCCAGCCCCCTGCCACCGGCAGAGGCGATCAGCTGTGCCCCGCCGCTGCCACCGCCACCGCAGTGGCACCCCTACCCCTGGGCGGCCACCGCCTGGGCGGGGCAGATGTTCGCCGCCAATTTCGGCGACACCTTCATCTTCAAGGGGCGGCTCCGCCCGGAATATCTGACCGGTGTGGGCCTGCAGCGCCGCCTGCTGGATGCCGGGCCCTTCGCCCTGGAACTCGATGCCAACCTGCTCGGTCACCGCGCCATCGAGCAGCCGGGTGGCCCCTTCAACCAGGCCACGCCCTACGGCGATACCCCGGCCCAGAGCTTCAGCGACGTCACCCTGGGCATCGGCGGTCGCCTCTGGCTGCGGCCCTGGCTGAACCTCTATTTCGTCGAAGGCGTCAGCCTGCTGAGTGGCAACAGCAATTACGAGCGCACCTTCCGCGAGAACTACAGCCGCTTCCTCAACTACCTGGCCTTCGAAGTCGAAGCGCTCGTCTCGCCACGCGTCTCGGCGGTGGGGCGCATCCACCACCGCTCCGGTGCCTATGGCCTCTACAGCGGTGTGAGCGAGGGCAGCAACGCCTATCTGCTCGGTCTGCGCTACCGCTGGGGCACGCCGGCAGCGATTCAGCCCAGCCTGGAACTGCCGCCGGCCCAGGGCTGCCCCGGCGCTCCACCGCCCGGCCCCACCGGTCCACTGCCGCTGGCCGAGCAGCTCGATGCGGTGGCCCAGGGGGCGGCAGCGCCCGGCTCCAGCTCCGCCTCCACCTCAGCCGCCACTACAACCGCAGCAGCCACCACCAACGATCCCGGCACCCCGAACGCCCCGGCAGCCAGCGCCAGCCCACGCCGCCGCGATCCCTGGAGCCTGGCGCGGGAGCAGGAGCGGCTGCGACGTGAGGCGATCGCCCGCATCGATCAACGGGTGAGCGATGTGCAGTTCCAGCAGAGCCTGATCGCCGAACGCCGTCGCGGCGTGCAGCCCCGCCAGAGCGAACCGGAGGAGGTGGGGCGTTTCGGTGGCGTCCGCCCGCCGCAGCTGGCCAGCCTCAACACGCGCGAGTCACGCCAGCTGGTGCGCGGCACGATCAGCCGCTGGCGCCTGCAGGCACGGCTGCTGCGCTTCACCCCCAACAGCTTCAGCGGTGATCGGGTCGCGTTTACCAACGACCCGTTCACGCCGGCGCAGGCCTGGCTCGACTCCACCAATGTGGTGGCCACTCTGATGCCGAGCGGCGACACCGTGATCCGGGCAGATCGCAACCGCCTGCGCCTGGAGGATCGGCTGCCCCTGGCGGTACGGCGACAGGTGACGATCGAGAAGCAGGAAGAAGTCGACAATCGCCTGGTACTCGCCTACGACAAGACCGATCGTGATGGCTATTACGCCGGCTACAACATCCCGATTGATTTTGGCAAGAATGTCAGCCTGCTTCTCCAACCCCAGTTTCTTGCCCAGCGGGCGATCAATAGCAGCACTTCGGTGTATCCACGTCCCGGCCGCCCGGTGCAGGCCCGCCCGATCACCCAGCCCGCCACCACGAGCGATCTGTTCGGTCTCGAAGCGGTGCTGGAGAGTTCACTGCTGGGCTTCAAGAGCCAGGCGCAGCTGGAGCTGTCCACCTTCAATTCCGAGCATGTCGCCGATGGCACCCGCAGCTGGGGTGACATGGAGCGCCGCGTCACGCTGCCCCTGCTCGGCCCGAGTGTCTGGCGGCTGTTCGGGGCCTATCGCTATCGCATCTGGAACGGTTCTCTCGGCGAGCAGGATGTCTACACCGCCTATGGCAGCTCCCTCGATCGCACCGGCACTCTGCCCAACTGGGGCAAGCTGAGCAGCAACTATTACTGGCGCATCGGGGTGGGGAACTACCAGGCCACCCCAGCCGACAGCCTGCGCTTCAACGACCTCTGGCGTGGCAATGCGATCGGCTCCCTCAATGCCTCACTGCCGCTGTGGACCGGCAAACCGGCCCCTGCCACGGCCGCACGCGGGTTGCAGAACAGTGCCACGCCGATCGTGCCGGGGCTGAGCCTGAACGCCAATCTGCTCGGCACAGTGGCCTACTACGGCGACGGCACCCACCAGAACACCCTGACCCTCTCGGGCGGCCCGAGCCTCACCCTGGGGCATTTCGAAAAATCCTTCCTCGATTTCACCCAGCTGACGCTCACCGCCAGCGGCACCCTGCGCTCAGGTCTGAGTCCATTCGGTTTTGATCAGGCGATCGATCTGGGCACATTCGGCATCGGCCTCACGCAGCAGATCGTCGGACCGCTGGTGTTCAATGGCGGCATCGGCCTGAACGTGGATCGCGGTTCGCGCTACTTCGGCGATACCACCTCCTCCTATGTGGAGCTGCGTTGGCAGCGCCGCGCCTACGAAATCGGAATTTTCTACAGCCCCTACGAAGGGATCGGCGGTGTGAGAGTCAAACTCAACGACTTCAATTACAAGGGTCCAGGGGTGCCATTCGTGCCCTGGGATCCTGCCAGCGCCGTCCGTCGCCGTCCCTTCTGATCTCAGCTGATCTCAGGCCGGCATCCCGCCCGCCTCGATCAGGCGGCGAATCCCTGCAGATAGGGAAGCCGGCTGACCGTGGCGCGCAGTTCCGCATCGCGGGCCAGCAGCTGGCCGGTGCCATCCCATTGGCCGCTGAGCAGCATCGTGTGGGGTCCGGTCGCGAGCGACAGCGCCCAGGTCTCCTCAGGACCGCAGGCATCGACGGCGACCAGGGAGAGCGCCTCAAGATCGAGCTGCAGATCGCGGGCGGGATGGGCCTCGATCCACTGCTGCAGGGCCAGTGCCACCGCATGGGTGGCCGTGAGGCAGGGAATGCCCAGAGCCAGACAGTTGCCGAAGAAGATCTCCGAGAAACTCTCGCCGATCACAGCGCGGAGGCCCCAGCGCATCAGGGCCTGGGGGGCATGTTCACGGCTGGAGCCGCAGCCGAAGTTGCGGTTCACCACCAGGATCGAGGCGCCCTGGTGTTCGGGGCGATCGAAGGGATGCCCGCCGGCCAGCTCACGGCGGTCGTCGGCGAAGGCTCCCTCAGCCAGCCCCTCGAAGCTGACGCACTTGAGATAGCGGGCCGGGATGATCCGGTCGGTGTCGATGTCATCGCCGCGCACAGCGACGCCGCGACCGCGGCAGGTGCGGATCGGGCCCTGGGGGAAGGGGGTGGAGAAGCTCATCGGATCGAGAGAGCAGGCGGATCGAAAGGACGGGGGCCGGCGCGGCGGCACACCCGCACGGGGAGAGCAAGCCAGCGGCGGCAGGCCCCCACCGCCGCAGAGCCGCGGCCGGCAGGGGAGGCAGTCCGGGGGATCGGGGGCGCGATCCCGGGGCGGGGATCAGGTCGCGGCGATCAGGCTGCGCACATCGGTGACCCGCCCGGAGACGGCGGCGGCGGCGACCATCGCCGGACTCATCAACAGGGTGCGACCGCTGGCCGATCCCTGGCGCCCCTTGAAGTTGCGGTTCGACGAACTGGCGCTGATCTGCCGGCCTTCCAGCCGATCGGGATTCATCGCCAGGCACATCGAGCAGCCCGGCTGGCGCCACTCGAAGCCGGCGGCGGTGAACACGCGATCCAGGCCCGCGGCTTCCGCCGCCGCCGCCACCTGTTCACTGCCGGGCACCACGAAGGCCTTCATGCCCGGGGCCACCTGCCGGCCCTGCACCACGGCGGCGGCGGCCTGCAGATCGCTGAGGCGACCGTTGGTGCAGCTGCCGATGAAGCACACATCCACCGGTGTGCCGGCGATCGGGGCGCCGGGCTGCAGATCCATGTAGCGATAGGCCTCCTCGGCCAGGGCCCGCTCCTCGGGGTCCAGCTGCTCGGGGGTGGGCACGCACTCATCCACACCGATGCCCTGCCCGGGCGTGATCCCCCAGGTGACGGTGGGAGCCAGGCTGGTGGCATCGAAGCGCACCTCGTCGTCGAACACGGCATCGGGGCCGCTGGCGAGGCTGCTCCACCAGGTCACGGCCCGCTGCCAGGCCTCGCCGCTGGGGGCGAACGGGCGCCCCTGCAGGTAAGCGAAGGTGGTCTGGTCGGGGTTCACGTAGCCGCAGCGGGCGCCCCCCTCGATCGCCATGTTGCAGAGGGTCATGCGCTCCTCCATCGAGAGCGCCTCAATCGCCGGGCCGGCGAATTCATAGGCGTAGCCCACGCCGCCCTTCACCCCCAGGCTGCGGATCACGTGCAGCACCAGATCCTTGGCGTAGACGCCGCTCTGCAGCTGGCCGTGCACCCAGATGCGGCGCACCTTGAGCTTGCCCATGGCCAGGCTCTGGCTGGCGAGCACATCGCGCACCTGGCTGGTGCCGATGCCGAAGGCGATCGCCCCGAAGGCACCGTGGGTGGAGGTGTGGGAGTCGCCGCAGGCGACGG
>JBJTQH010000061.1:0-13786 GCA_046075505.1 Cyanobium sp.
TGCCGTAGAGCCGCTGGAACTCAGGCAGGGAGAGACCTTTCTGGAACTGGATCGCGCTACGAGCCATGACCGGACTGGCATTTGCGTACCAGTCTAGCCCCGTGGCTTGCCGTTCGCGGAGCGAGCTGGGTAATCAAGTCACCCGTTGCTGGGCATCGGCCTCCTCGCCGGCCAGTCCCAGCTGGCTGAGCAGGGCATCGAGCTGATGGCAGACCCGGCGGATGCGGCTGTTCGCCTCACGATCGCTGCGCAGATCGTGCAGGCGTTGTTGCCGATGGGCCAGGGTGAAACGCAGGCGGGCCAGCAGCAGGGGCAGCAGCAGCACCAGCAGCAGGCCGGCGTCATCCGCCAGGGAGCGCAGCACCAGAACGAGGGAGGACTGCTGGCGCAGCCCGATCTCAGCGGCTCCTGGGCCCTGTAGGCGTAACGCCCCGGGCAGGGGAGTGGTGTCCGTGGCGCGGCGATCGCCCATCAGATCCTGCAACACCTGCAGCTGGCTGCGCAGCCTGGGCCCGTGGGCGGGGTGAATCAGCGGCTCGAACATCACCAGGCGGCCGGCGCGCTGCTGTCGTTGTTGCTGATCCGGGTCAACACCCCGAGGAAGGCGGCACCGCGCTCGTTCCGGCAGAGCAGTTGGACGGCGCTGGAGAGATCGCGCAACAGGTGCAGATTGTCCTTGGCACAGCGCAGCAGCGGTGCATACTCAGCGCGATCGGCGCCCCGGCTGCCATAGGAGACCAGGGGCCGGCCGGAGAGGTCGAACAGCACCATCACCCCGCCGGAGGAAAACAGGGAGGTCTGGGCCAGATCCCGCTGCACGAAGGCGGGGTTGAGACCCTGGACGTAGCGGTGGCTGTCGTTCCAGCGGGCCCAGTCGAAGCTGGTGCGACGGATGTCGTCGAGGGCGGCCGCCACCAGCTCCATCCGCTCCTGCCGCTGGGCCTGAAGGGAGCCCTCCACCACACCATTGCGGCGGCGCGCCTCCAGCAGCAGCAGGCCCGCCAACAGCAGCAGCGACACCACGGAGACCCCACGCAGCAGGGGGCGCTCCGGAAGCAGGCGACGCTCCTCCTTCAGCCAGGAACGCAGTGAGCGCAGAGGCGACGGCATCGAGCCACGTCACGAATGCACAGCGTAGGAAGCATTAGCGCTGCGGTTGCGAGGCGGAGACGGATGTTGAGGCGTTCATGGCCTGCGGCGCGGCGGATCAGGAGCCGCGACCCTGACTGCCGCGCCAGCCTCAGGGCCCGGCTGCGGAGCGGTTGCCGTTGATCTGCCGTCGTAGCTGCAGGTAGAGATAGTCAGGATCCTTGTACTGACCGGGCAGACAGCCGTGCAGCGTCACCAGTCGCTGCCAGCAGGTGGTGCGCTGAATCCGCTCCAGGCTGCGCCCCTCCTCGATCAGCCGTCGCAGCGCCCTGCAATACAATGGATAACCCGCCTCCAGCTCGCCGATGCTGAGGCCGCC
Source organism: Cyanobium sp. (assembly GCA_046075505.1). GTDB lineage: Bacteria > Cyanobacteriota > Cyanobacteriia > PCC-6307 > Cyanobiaceae > Cyanobium. The sequence continues at coordinate 1,469 of JBJTQH010000061.1, forward strand.
GCTGCGGCCCGGCTCCCCCGCGGCAGCGGTGTCATCACCCGACGATGGAGCGGGGACGGGAGGGGCGGGAGACATCTCGGCTGTCATGCCGTGGGCATCCACCCCACTGTTGGTCTCTCCTCCCGGGCCTGCCAGCCCCCATCCGGGGACATTGGCGGTCGGCTGCCAGGGTGTCGCCGACCTGGCGCTCACAGCTGGATCATGCCGCAACGCATTCCCTTGAGCACGGCCTGCAGACGGTTGTTGACGCCAAGGGTCTGCAACAGGCGTTTGGTGTAGGTGCGGGCGGTTTCCTCACTCACCACCAGGGAGCGGGCGATTTCGCGATCGCTCATGCCGCTGGCCAGCAGATCGAGCACCTCATATTCCCGTGGTGTCAGGCGCGGGCAGCTCAGATAGGGAAGGATGCCGGTGCGCAGCGAAGGGCTGCGGTAGGAGTGATTTCCCATCACGGCGATCACGGCGGCCTGCAGGGGCCGTTGATCATCAACCACATCGGCTTCGGCGACGACGGCGTCGAGCCAGGGGGCCTCGGCGTACTCGGCCGGGATCACATCTCCCAGGGCCAGAACCACCACCTTGAGCCGCTCCTGGCTTGCGCGGGCCTTACGGCTCAGTTCAAATCCGTTGCCGATCTCCAAATAATCGGTGCAGATCAGCAGGTCATAGGGTTCGCGTGACAGATACCGCAGGCAGGATTCCTCATCGGTGACTGCGCAGCCGATCCGATCGCGATTCTGGATGTTCTCGCAGATTGATCGCAGCAGAAAGCGCCCTTTCATCGCAATCGCGACTTTGCCCTGGATCGTGTCCGATAGGAAGACAGGATCAAGACTTGTTCCCTCAAGCGAGGCCAGGTATGGCGTCATGTCCATGCCTGGTGGATCGGCAGGGCCTTTGCGATCCTACCGAGCAGACCAGAGCATCCGCGGGCAACGCTTGGCCAGGGCGCGGGCGGCAGCGGCTGGAACGCTCGCCTCCTGCCCCGGAACCCCTGCCGCAGCGACAGCGGGCGCTTCCGATGGCAGCCCGCCAGGACAGTCGACAGACATACAACGTCATACCGAGCGCACGAATCGGGCGCTGCCACCGCGCGACGCGCCCGGGTGTTCCCCCTCCGCGGGGCGCGGATGTTGCACCAGGTTCGCGTCTCAATGGGGCGGCGGTGCCGGCGGCCGCTTCGCTGATGTCTCCCCCGGGCCCACCCGCAGGAGCGAGGCGGGTGGGAACGCCCCGGCGGCCGCTCACCGCTCCAGCCCAGGGGGCCCGGGCCAGGCCACCGAGTTGGCTTTGGTTTCTGTTAACATTTCGGGTGACTTCGTCAGCGACGGTCCCGTGAACGAGAACCACCCGGTCCTCAATGCCCTGCGCCAGCAACTCGATGCCCTGCGGCACCAGTACCGTCAACAGCCCAACGAGATCAGCCGCTACCAGCTGGTGCGCCACGAGCAGCTGATCGCCCAGTGGGCTCCTCGCCAGGATGTTGGGATCAACGTCTGAGGCTTCAGTGCCGCCGCGGTCTGTCTGCGGCGGTGACCCCATCGGCTTCCCTTTCCCGAAACTCAGGGTTGGGGCCATTTGTTCGGTGCGTGCAGCGACGGCCTCAAATAATCAGCGACGGAGATTCGGCGAACGTAGTCGGCACGAGTCATCAGTAAGGGGTAAAAGGGTCCGTTTTTGGTGATAAGACGAAATCCTTGCCTGATCTCCTTCTGTTGACGGGCAGTTGCCGCTTGACGCGTTTGCCGCTGCCTTAGGCGCTGAGGGTTGGCGTCCCGAAAGACTCCTGTCCATTCTCAGCCTGGAGCTGCTGATCGGCGCTGATCATCCTTTTCCTGTTGGCCGCGGCTCGCAATGTACGGCCAGGGCAGCCAGCACACCGCCTGCAAACCCTGAGGCATGGCCGATCCAGCTCACACCTGCGGGGCTGAGGAAAGGCAGCAGCAGTGGCAACAGGCCGCCATAGCTCACCAGGGCAAACAGCGACAGCATCAGACTGCCGATCCGCTTCTCCAGCCAGCCGATCCAGAGCAGATAACCGAGCAGCCCATAGATCACACCCGAGAGGCCGTGGCTACCCACCGGCCAGAACAGCCACACCGGAATCGCCGTGGCGTACACACCGATCCATACCGCCAGGTAATCGCGGCGGCTCTTGAGCAGCACCAGCCAGGAAAGGGGCAGAAACCAGAGGGTATTGGCCAGCAGGTGGCTGACATCGCCATGGCTGAACGGGGCTGTGAACACGCCGCTGATCGGCCCGCCGCGCACCATCGCCAGATTCCAGTGTCCGCCGAACAACAGCTGATCGATCAGCTCCTGCAGCCAGGGAATCGCCAGCAGCAGCAGCGGCAGCCAGAACACCGATGGGAGCCTGCGCATCTCGGGAATGCCTGGCCGGAGCAGCGATGACCAGCCTGCCGCATCCGCCCTAGCGTTGCGGCCATGATCTCCCCTCCCGCCGACGCGATCCTCGAGGTGGACCTTCTGGCCTTCGAGCGGGGGGATCAGAGGCGTCGCCTGGCGGTGGTCGATGGTGTGCGCCGCAGCCTGGCCTGCGGCTTCGTGTACGTGCGCTCCGATCTGAGCGAGGAGCTGCTCGATGCGGCCTACGCCATGCTGGCGCGCTTCTTCGCTCTGCCGCTGGAGAGCAAGCGCCTCTGCATCGCCGAGGGCAGCTGCGGCCAGACGGGCTACACCGGTGTGCTGGTGGAAACGGCCGCCGGCAGCACCCATCCCGACTGGAAGGAGATGCTCAACTGGGCCGAACCCCTGAGCCCCACCCATCCCCTGCGGCGCCGCCACGCGCTGCTCTATCCGGAGCCGCTGCTGCCCGAGGCGTCGGTGCCCGGCATCAGCACTGTGCTGCGTGAGTTCCACCGCGCCCTGGCCGATCCGCAGCGTCGGGTGCTGCGGGTGATCGCCGTCGGCCTGGGGGCGGCCGACACTTTCTTTGATGAGATCGTCCAGGACGCCCCCACCCTCAGCCGCGCCCTGCGTTACCCGCCGATGGCCGAGTCCCCGGGGGAGGGGCACCTCTGGGCCGCGGCTCACGCCGATATCAACCTGATCACCGCCCTGCCGCGGGCCAGTGCCCCGGGGCTGCAGGTTCTGGTGCAGGGGGAGTGGCAACCGGCCTGTCCACCGCCGGGGCGGGTGATCGTGAACACCGGATTGATGCTGGAGCGGCTGAGCAATGGCCTGATTCCGGCCGGCTGGCACCGCGTGCTCGCCCCGGCCGGCCAGTGCGGGGAACGGCTGAGCGTGGTGCAGTTCTGCCACGCCCGCCCCTCGACCGTGCTGGCGCCGCTGGCCAGCTGCTGCACTCCGGCCTCACCGCAGCGTTACGCCGCGATCACCGCCGCTGATGCCCTGGAGGATGTGCTGTACAGGATCAACCTGCTGGAGCCGCCGCCGCGCTGAGCGGTTCCGCTGCAGGCGCCAGACTCCTGGCTCCCTGCCGCAGCGCCGCCCGCACCCGGCTTGAGCCTGTGGGCTACGCCGGCTGCCTGCAGCCCTTCCCTTCCGCTCCTGTGGTCATGTTCCTGCCGCGCCGTTCCCGGTCAGGTGAACCCATCGCCAGGCGCTGGGCCTCCCTGGCGCCTCTGTTGCGGCGCGCGGTGCCGCCAATGTCGCGGTGGCTCGCCCCAGCGCTGTTGGCTCTGCTCCCTGCGGCCTTGCAGGCGGGAGAGCTGCAGGGGCAGGTGCTGCTCGAGCCCCCCTATCCGCTGCCCCCGCAGGCGGTGCTCGATGTGCAGCTGCTCGATGTGAGCCTGGCCGATGCCCCGGCCGTGCTGCAGGGGCGCAGCCGCATGCTGCCCGAGGGAGCACCTCCCTACCGCTTCCGGGTGCGCTACCGCGATGCCACCATCCGGCCGGATCGCCGCTACCAGCTGCGGGCCACCATCCAGGAGGGCCAGCGGCTGCTGTTCACGACCGATACCGCCTTCCCGGTGCTGGATGGCCGCCCTGGACCGCTGCGGCTGCCCCTGGTGCCGGTGGGGGATGCCCCCCTGCGGGGCCTGACATGGCTGCGAGCCCCGGCTGCCGGTGTGCCTGTGGCGCCGGGGGCGCCGCGGCAGGAGCAGCAGATCCGGCTCGATCCCCTCCGTCGTGAACTGAGTGGCAGCGCTGACTGCAATCGCTTCATCGGCCGCTTCCAGCTCGAGGCGGACCGGCTGACGCTCGAGCCGCTCGCCGGCACGGATCAGCGCTGCGAACCCGAGGTGATGGCCGATGAGCGTCGCTTTCTGGAAACGCTGCGACAGGTGCGCCACTGGCGTGTCGATGGCCGCGGCCGACTGGAACTGCGGGGTGCCGATGCCTCCCTGTTGCTGTTGCTTGAGACGCGACCGCGCCCCTGATCACCACCGCCCGCCGAGCGAGCTGCCGTGCCGGTTCAGGGGCAGCGATCACCGGGGCGACGATCGACATAGAGCCCGTAGGCCTGCTCCAGGCAGTGATGCAAGTCCTCATCCGCCAGGTCGCGAGCCTGGGGCCAGAGCGGTTGCAGCCAGCGGCGGAAGCCGTTGAGATCGAGATCCTGCAGCGCCGCCACCCCGGCCGATCGGGCCTGCCGTGCCGGATCGGGTACAGGCAGCGCGGCGGGGCGCCAGGCCTGGAAGAAATCCTCCTGGGAGGCGAGCACGCGGAACTTGAGAAACTCCAGCAGCCGGGCCCGCAACCGCACTCGCTCGGCTGCCGTCGTGGTGGAGATGGGCTGTGGGGCAGGGCCGGCCGTGCCGGGATCGGAGCTGGCGGCCATCAGCGCAGCTCGGTGTCGCCCACCACCGCCTGTTCCTGGCAGCCCAGGATCGCTTCGGGATGGCTGTAGTGCTTGAACTCGAGCCAGTTGCCGCTCGGATCGATCAGGAAGAAGGTGTGGTGTTCCAGCACCTGACCCGGGAAGCGGCACTTCGGCTCCACCGCCAGCGTCAGACCGGCGGCGCGGATCCGCTCCAGCAGGGCATGCCAGTCCGGGAGGTTGGCGAACACCAGACCGAAATGGCGGGGGTAGATGCCGCCCTGGGAGGAGGCCAGCGCCTCCGGATGCTGGCGCTGGGCCACCAGCTGATGACCGCCCAGATCGAGGATCAGGGCCTCCGGGCTGCGCCGTCCGGGCCTGCAGCCCAGGCCATCCACATACCAGCGCTCGGTGGCCTCCAAGTCGGTGGCCGGAATCGAGAGATGAAAACAGGGCCGGTCCATGGCGGCTCGAAGCGGTGCGGCGAACAGGGCGCGGGCGTGGTGGCGGTCAGGCCGGTGTCGATCAGGGGCGTGGGACGATGGCGATCCTTTCGAGCTCTCCCTGCCGGAGCTGCGGAGCCGTGCGGGGATGCAGCGTCGGGCGCGGGATGGCGGGATGGGCCTGCTCCCAGGCTTCGAGGGCGGCACGGAAACGATCGCCATCGATCGTCTCCTCCTCGATCAGCAGTCCCACCAACTGGTCGATCAGGGAGCGACGCGGCGCCAGGATCGCGATCGCCTGCTCCAGAGCCCAGCAGGCCAGCTCCCGCACCTGGGCGTCGATGCGTTTGCCGGTGGCCATCGAATAGGGACTCTGGGGGCGGATCCAGTCCCGTCCCAGAAACACCTCCTCTCCCTCTCCTTCCAGGGCGATCGGGCCGAGCTCGGAGAAGCCGTAGCGGGTGACCATCTCGCGGCAGATGCGGCTGACCATCTGCAGATCTCCGGAGGCTCCCTGGGTCACCTCGGCGGGGCCGAACACCAGGGTTTCGGCGGCGCGCCCCCCGAGCAGCACCACCAGGCGGGCCAGCAGATAGGCGCGGCTGATCAGGCCGGAATCGAGGATGTCCTCATCGGGCATGGTGCGGGCATAGCCCCCCAGGCCACCGGCCCGGGGCAGCAGGGTCACCTTGTCGAGGCGGTCGGCGTGGGGAAAGAGGCTGGTGAGCAGGGCATGGCCGATCTCGTGGTAAGCGATCAGCCGCTTCTTGGCGCTGTCCTGCAGCGGTGCCGCCGTCAGGCCGAGGGTGATGCGCTCCAGGGCATCGTCCAGGGCCCGTTCATCGATGTTGCTCTGCTGACGACGTGCGGCCAGGATCGCCGCCTCGTTGAGCAGATTGGAGAGGTCGGCACCGGAGAAGCCGGGGGTGCGGGCTGCCCAGTCGGCCAGATGCACCGCGGCATCCAGGGGGCGGCTGCGGGCATGCACCGCCAGGATCTCCTCACGGCCGCGGCGATCGGGCAGATCGACGGTGATGCGGCGATCGAAGCGCCCCGGCCGCATCAGGGCTGAATCGAGCACATCGGGCCGGTTGGTGGCGGCCAGCAGGATCACGCCTGCGTTGTCCTCGAAGCCATCCATCTCGGTGAGCAGCTGGTTGAGGGTCTGCTCGCGCTCGTCGTTGCCGCCGCCGATGCCGGCTCCCCGCTGGCGACCCACCGCATCGATCTCGTCAATGAAGATGATGCAGGGCGCCTTGGCCTTGGCCTTGCGGAACAGGTCGCGCACCCGGCTGGCACCGACCCCCACGAACAGCTCGACGAATTCGGAGGCGGCCATCGAGAAGAAGGGCACCCCCGCCTCGCCGGCGATGGCGCGCGCCAGCAGGGTCTTGCCGGTGCCGGGCGGTCCCACCAGCAGCACCCCTTTAGGAATGCGGGCCCCGACGGCTGTGAAGCGCTCGGGGGTCTTCAGGAAGGTGACCACCTCCTGCAGTTCCTCCTTGGCCTCCGCGATGCCGGCGACATCCTCGAAGCGCACCGTCACCGCCCCCTCGGCCTGCAGGCGAGGCTGGCTGCGACCGAAGCCCATCGCCCGATTGGCGACCTGGGCGGAGCGACGGATCAGCAGGGTGAGCCCGGCCAGCAGCACAACCAGGAGCAGCACATTGCTGAGCAGGCCTGCCATCGCCTCTTCGCTGCGTTCATCGCGCACCGTGAGCGGCACCTTCGCCTGCTCAGCCGTGCGCAACAGCATCTGGTTCTCGCTGAACACCGGCACGTCGAGGCGACGACGATCGCGGTAGGTGACCCGCACCAGGCGCTGTCGCGGCATCAGCTCGAGCGTCTGCACCCGCCCCTGGCGGATGTCACGCAGCATCGTGCTGTAACTGGGCACCGTTCCGCCGAAGGGTCCGAGGCTGAAGGTGCCCCGCACCGGTGGAGCGGCAGACGGCGCAGAGGGGCCGGATCCGGAGGTCACAGGCGAGATTGCTCAGCAGCGACTGTAGCGATTTGACGAAAGGTCGGTCGAAGGCGGATGATCTCCCTTCGGCCCGTGATTTGAAAGGGATGGCTGTTCCCAAGAAAAAGACCTCCAAAGGCAAGCGCAACCAGCGTCACGCCCACTGGAAAGCCAAGGCGGGCGTGGCTGCGGCCAAGGCTCTCTCGATCGGCAAGTCCGTCCTGAGCGGTCGTGCCCAGGGCTTTGTGTATCCGGTTTCCGAGGAAGCCGACGACAGCGAGGAGTGATCGCAGCACCCTGATTCGGTCCCCTGATCGCGATGCGGGTGGGGCTGCCTTGCCTCACAGGCCAGGATCGTCCTGCCACCACCTGCACCGCCTGCATCCATCCGCCTTTCTGCGCCAGTTGTCTCAGATCTCCTGCAGCCCGGCGCCATTCCGGTGCAGGAGCGCCCGCAGGCAGCGGCGGCGACCATCGAGCAACGCCACGCCCTGCAGGGGCAGGGTGGCCATTGGGGACCTGCCTCCTGCGGAACCCCCTTCAGCGGCCTCGGCCCTGCTTGCTGCCGCGAGTGCCTGTGCAGTCATGGCACCGCCGCTTGTCGAGATTTCCTCCGCTGCCGAGGCTCCACCTGGTGGCCAGATGCGTACTGCTGGAAAGCCGCTGTCCGCGGGCCTGGCCCGTTTAGCAGTACTGCCGCTGTCTGTCGCTGAGCACCTGTCTGCAGCCGAGGTCCTGTCTGCGGTAGGGCTATTGGTTGCGGTGAAGCCATTCCCTGTTGTGGAATCACCGACTGTTGTCGAGCCATTCACAGCGGTTGAGTTCCTGCCGGCCTGGATTGTTCTGCTCGAAGCCTCTCTGGGCGCAGGAGTTCTGTTCGCAGCATCCGCGGAGCCGTCCTGGTGGCTGCACTGCGGTGGTTCCAGCCCTGCTGGTTCCAGCTCTGCTGGTTTCAGCCCCGGTAGCTGCGCCACTGGCAACGGCGGCCAGATCTGCCGCAGTCCCTGGGCGGCCCAGTCCCGCAGCAGCGGATCCTGGTAGAGCGCCGGTGGCAGGGAACAGAGGCTGCTGCGCACCAGGCTCTCCAGAGCCGCTGCCGGCAGCCAGCCTCCTCCGGCGCGCCGCTGACGCGCCTCCGCCTGCAGGCGCCAGCGTCTGGGCCGTCCCCAGTGCTGCGGCCTGAGCACCCACAGGCCATCGCAGGCATCCCAGAGCTGCTGGTAGGCCGCCAGCTCCCGGTTCCAGCGGGGCAACCAGTCCCACTCAGCCGGGTGCAGCTCCGGAGCTCCGAGGGCGCAGCACAGGGGATCTGTGCCGCCAGCCGCCGCCAGGCTGTTCCGGGCTGGGCCGTTCCGGGACAGCTCCTCCGGGGCCAGGGGCCGGCAGCCCATCAACCAACCTTCCAGCACCAGGGCATCGCAGGGCTGACGCCTCCAGCCGCTGCGATCCCCCTGGCCACCCGCCAGCGTCTTGTCAAACTGCGGCAGCCGCAGCTCACCGCTGCACCGCCACTCCTGCAGACAGCCGAGCAACAGCGGCACGTCGTGGCTGCCGGGCGGAACACGGCTCACGCCGAAGGGATTGCCGGCCAGGCGCTGCTGGCGTTGCGGCCAGGTGAGGTAGAGATCATCGATCGAGGCCACCACCAGGCGCAGCCCCCAGGAGGGGGCCAGGGCCTCCAGGTGTCGTCCCAGAGTGCTCTTGCCCGCTCCCACCGGCCCGTTGAGGGCGAGCACGGGCAGCCGTCTGCCGCGGCTGCCGACCTGGGCACGGAGCTGACGCAGCTGATGCAGCAGCGGTCGGGCGAAGTGGCGGTCCAGCCGCGGATCCAGCCTGGGCCCGGCGCCGCCGGATGCCCGCGGGGCGCCGGGTTCAGGTTCCAAGTTTGAACGCCTCCAGCACCAGGGCATAGGTGGCACCGACGCGCAGGTTGTCGAGCAGCACCCAGCCCAGGGGGCGCGGCCCCGCCAGCAGGCGGCTGCGCAGGCGCACCACCACCTCGATCACCAGCAGCAGGGCCAGCACCACCACCGGCCGTCCTCCCTGGACGCGGATCAACAGCAGCGACGAAACGTTCTGGGCGAGGTAGAAGCCGAACAGCAACGCCAGAATCGCCAGGCTGGTATCGCGCCAGCTGCGGCGCCGCGAAGGAAGCAGGGATTCCCCCAGCTGCCGCTCCAGGCCCCGCAGGCGGGTGGGTTGTCGAGCCGGACCACGCATCTCAACGCTCCCTGATCAGCTGTTGCAGCCAGGCCAGGGTCACCCGGCCGCCGGGACAGGCCGGGCCGCGGTGCACGCGCAGGGGCTGGTCCATCTCGCCCAGGCCGTCGAGCACCGCCCGGGCCGCTTCGAAGCCGCTGTGACCATCGGGGCCGGCCTCACCGCGGGAGCTGCCGCTGAGGGTGATCAGGCAGGGCAATCCGGCGGCGGTGGCAGCCTGCAGGCCATTGCGCGAATCCTCGATCGCCAGGATGGCGGCGGGATCGAGCCCCAGACGGGCGATCGCCAGGCGATAGGCCTCCGGATCCGGCTTCTTGCGGGCCACATCCTCCCCGCAGATCCAGAAGCGGAAGGCCTGGCGCTGCGGCATCCCGGCCCCCTGCAGCAGGGCCTCCACAGCCGCGCGCCCACTGGTGGTGACGATCGCCTGCGGTACTCCCGCTGCCGCTGCTTCTGCGATCAGGCGCGCCACCCCGGACCGCAGGCCGACGGCACCCTGGCGTACCAGCTCGCCGTAGTGGTGCTGCTTGCGGCGCTGCAGCCGATCAAGACGATCCGGCGCCGGCGCCTTCCCCTCCTGCTTCTGCAGAAAGGCCTGCATCCGTTCCCGGCCTCCGCTCACCGCCAGCAGCTCCAGGTAGGTCGCTGCATCCCAGTGGAAGGGCAGCCCTTCCTCCGCGAAGGCCCGGTTGAACGCGTGGCGATGGCCGTCCAGTTCCGTTTCGGCCAGGGTGCCATCCACATCCCAGAGCAGCGCGGCGAGGCTCGCCCCGGAGATGGCGGTGCAGGCGGGTGCGGAGGCCATGGGCTGTTGCCTGGGCTGGTGCCATCGCCCCATCCTGGCGACAGCGCACCGGCCGTTCAGGCTCTGCGGCGCCGAACCTGGCCATCTGTAGTGAAATCGTGAAATCTGCCGTCAGCGGGGCGGGCGGCGGCGCTCCCTGGGAAGGCTCGGGACTGCATCTGCCGCCTCTGGGTCGCACAATGACCATGCTCCGCTCCGGTCCCGTGCCCCCAGACCAGGACGAGGAACGCTGGCTCCTGCCGCAGGCGCTGCCGCCGGAGCCGTTCGCCGCTGATGCCCAGGCCCGGGCCTGGGGTCTGCCCTGCGAACTGCTGGCGGTGCTCTGGCGCCGCGGCCATCGCGATGGTGCGGCGCTGCAGGAGCTGCTCGCCCCGGCGGCGGCCCCCGATCCGCGCGACCACTTTGCCGATCTGATTGCCGCGGAGACGCGCCTGGAGCAGGCCTGCCACCAGGGGGAACGGCTGGCGATCTGCGGCGACTACGACGCCGATGGCATGACCAGCACCGCGCTGCTGGTGGGCGTGCTGGCCCGGCTGGGGGCCCGTCCTCAGGCGGAGATCCCCAGCCGCATGGAGGAGGGCTATGGCCTGAATGTGGCGATGGTGGAGCGTCTGGCCGGCCAGGGGGTGGGGCTGCTGATCACCGTCGACAACGGTGTGGCGGCCCTGGAAGCGCTGGAGCGGGCCCGTGAGCTGCAGCTGGAGGTGATCCTCACCGATCACCACACGTTGCCGCCGCAGCTGCCTCCCCATCGGGCCCTGCTGCATCCGGCCGTCACCCCGGAGGATTCGCCTTATCGCGGCCTGGCGGGGGTGGGTCTGGCCTATGTGCTTGCCCAGGCGCTGTGCCGCCGCCTGCAGCGGCCCGATGCGCTGGCGGTGGCCCTCGATCTGTTCTGCATCGGCACGATCGCCGACATGGCGCCCCTGGCCGGGGTGAACCGCCGCTGGCTGCTCGACGGTCTGCCGCGGCTGAGCCGGACCTCCCTGCCCGGACTGCAGGCGCTGCAGCAGCTAGCGGGCCTGGAGGAGCGGCCGCTTGATGCCCAGGCGGTGGGGTTCCAGATCGCACCGCGGATCAATGCGGTCGGCCGACTGGGTGATCCGCGCCTGGTGGTGGAGCTGCTCACCACCAGCTGCGAGCAGCAGGCCCTCGATCTGGCTCAGGCCTGCGAAGCGCTCAACCGCCAGCGACGCGAGCTCTGCGAAGCGATCGAAGCCGAAGCGCTGGCCCTGCTGGAGGCCGATGGTCCGCAGCGGCCGGCCTTTCTGCTGCTCGCCCAGAGCCACTGGCACCACGGGGTGATCGGCATCGTCGCCTCCCGCCTGGTGGAGCGCTTCGGGCGACCGGCGGCTCTGCTGGCCGGCGAAGGCAACGGCCGGCTGCGGGCCTCGGTGCGTGCTCCGAAGGGTTTCGCGGTCGATGCTGCCCTGCAGGCTTGCGCCGATCTGCTGGAACGCCATGGCGGCCATCCGGCGGCCGGCGGCTTCACGGTCTGTGCCGAACGGCTCACGTCCCTGCAGGAGCGGCTGGAGGGCCTGGCCCGGCAGTGGCTGGAGCAGACCGGAGCCGGACGCCCGGTGGAACCGGAGGCCCTGCTGCGGCTGGAGCGGATCGACCGCGATTTCGCGGCCCAGTTGCAACGGCTGGAACCCTTCGGAATCGGCCATCCGGCGCCGTTGTTCTGGAGCAGCGGCTGTGCGGTGCGCAGCAGCCGCCTGTTGCGGGGCGGCCATCTGCAGCTGCAGCTGGTGCAGGGTGAGGCGGAGCGCCGGGCGATCGCCTGGCGCTGGCAGGGCAACCCGGCACCTCGCGGCCTGGTGGATGTGGCCTACCGCCTGCGCCTGGATCACTGGCAGGGGAAGGAACGGCTGCAGCTGGAACTGACGGCGCTGCGCCCCCGCAACGGCGAGGAGGTGGTGCTCTGCCGGCGCGACCGCACCTACTGGTGTCGCCAGGAAGGACCGGAGCTGGTGATCCGCAACGCGGCCGGCCAGGAGATGCGCCGCGACCAGGGGATGCCGCAACCGGGAATGCCGGCCACGCTTGATCCTCCTTCCCTGCAGGGGTTGTTCCGGGAGGCGGCGATGGCGCTGGGGCTGGCGAGCTGACGCGGCGGTTGTCTGACGGCCTGATGGCGCCT
>JBJTQH010000062.1:0-12414 GCA_046075505.1 Cyanobium sp.
GCCACCTTCTTCCAGAGCAGGGGCGAGAGGGTGTAGCCCACCAGGCGATCGAGGATGCGGCGCGTCTCCTGGGCGTGCACCAGCTCCATGTCGAGGTCGCGGGTCTGCTCCAGGGCGCGGCCGATGGCGGTCTTGGTGATCTCGTGGAACACCATCCGCTTCACCGGCACCTTCGGCTGCAGCAGCTGCAGCAGGTGCCAGCTGATCGATTCGCCCTCGCGGTCCTCGTCCGTGGCCAGCAGCAGCTGGTCGGCGCCCTTGAGGGCCTCCTTGAGCTCCTTGACCACCTTCTTCTTGTCCTTCGGCACCACGTAGAGGGGCTCGAAGTTGTTGGCGGTGTTGACGCCGAGGTTGGCCCACTTCTCGCCCTTGTGGGCCGCCGGGATCTCGCTGGCGTTGTTGGGCAGATCGCGGACGTGGCCCATCGAGGCCTCGACCCGGAAGTCCTTCGGCAGGAAGCCCCGGATGGTTCGAGCCTTGGTGGGGCTCTCGACTATCACCAGTGTGTGGGCCACGGGCAGGGGCGTTACCGCTCCCTTCTTTATCGCATCGGCCGCCGCAGTGACGGCTCGACAGGTCGGGGGGCCTGCACCGGCCCAGCCAGAGGCACAGTCGCTACAGTCCGCTCAACCCGACGCCGATCCCGCCGTGGCAGACCTGTCCCTGGCCGCCTCACCGGCAGCAGAAGCCAGCGCAGCCATCGCCGCCGGCCTGAGCACCGGCAGTCTCAATCTGTCTCTGCACGCGGCAGCGATCGCGCCCGAGGGGGCGGTGCTCCTGGCTCTGCTGGTCTGTCTGCTGGTGGATCTGGCCGGCGAGAAGGCCGCCAGCCGCTGGGTGCCCCCGATCTGTTACGGCGGCCTGGGCGCGGCCCTGCTGCTGCTCGCCCTGCAATGGAATGCACCGCCGGAGGCGGCCTTCCTGGGGGCGTTTCTGGCGGACAACCTGGCGATCGCCTTCCGGGCCGTCGTTGCCGCTTCGACTCTGGTGTCGCTGCTGCTGAGATGGCGCTATGTAGAGCGCAGCGGCACGCCGGTTGGCGAATACGCCGCCATTCTGATGGCGGCCACCCTGGGCGGCATGATTCTCTGTGGTGCCACCGATCTGGTGAGCATTTTCATCTCCCTGGAAACCCTTTCGGTCTCCAGCTATCTGCTGTCGGGCTACATGAAGCGCGATGCCCGCAGCTCGGAAGCGGCGTTGAAATATCTGCTGGTGGGTTCGGCCGCCGCTGCTGTGTTCCTCTACGGCGCCTCGCTGCTCTACGGCCTCAGCGGTGGCGCCACCAGCCTGGATGCGATCGGGATCGCCCTGCGCACCGCCGATTCTCCGGTCACCGCCCTGGCCCTGGTGTTCGTGCTGGCCACGGTGGCCTTCAAGATTGCCGCCGTGCCCTTCCACCAGTGGACTCCCGACGTTTATGAAGGCTCCCCCACCCCGGTGGTGGCCTTTCTGTCGGTGGGTTCCAAGGCGGCGGGGTTCGCCCTGGCGATCCGCATCCTGGTGGGTTGCTTCGCCGGGTTTGATGAGCAGTGGAAATTCCTGTTCACCGTGCTGGCGGTGCTCAGCATGGTGCTGGGCAACATCGTCGCTCTGGCCCAGACGTCGATGAAGCGGATGCTCGCCTACAGCTCGATCGGTCAGGCCGGCTTCGTGATGATCGGTCTGGTGTGCGGCACCGAGGATGGCTTCGCGGCGATGGTGCTGTACATGGCGGCCTACCTGTTCATGAATCTGGGTGCCTTTGCCTGCATCATTCTCTTCTCGCTGCGCACCGGCAGCGACCGCATCGCTGATTACGCCGGCCTGTATCAGAAGGACCCCCTGATCACCCTTGGGCTGAGCCTCTGCCTGCTCTCCCTGGGCGGCATCCCGCCGATGCTCGGCTTCTTCACCAAGATCTACCTGTTCTTCGCCGGTTGGGCCGATCACCAGTACCTGCTGGTGGTGGTGGGCCTGATCACTTCGGTGGTGTCGATCTACTACTACATCTCGGTGATCAAGATGATGGTGGTAAAGGAGCCTCAGGAGGCCTCTGATGCCGTTAAGAATTATCCGGCGATCACCTGGAATCTCGCCGGCATGCAGCCGCTGCGCACCGGCCTGATCACCTGTGTGGTGGTCACGGCGATCGGTGGCATCCTCTCCAGCCCGCTGTTCGACTGGGCCAGCTCCACCGTGGCCGGCACCCCGATTCTGCAGGCGGCTCTCGCCAGCGCCCGCCTCGTGCCCGTGGGCTGAGCCGCCATGGGCGATCCCGGGCTTCGTGCTGCTCCCCTCAGCGATCGTGCTGCTCTCTCCGATCAGCCGGCGATCGGCCACGAGCTTGCGTCTGATGGGGCGTCAACTCAGAACATTCCGCCCGTCGCCGAACTGCAGGATATCTGCAAGATCTATGGCAGCGGTGCCACCCAGGTGATGGCCCTTGATCATCTCGGCCTCACCGTGCGCCGCGGTGACTACCTGGCGATGATGGGCTCCTCGGGCTCGGGCAAGAGCACGGCGATGAACATCATCGGTTGCCTGGATCGGCCCACCAGCGGCATCTATCGGCTGAATGGCACAGCCGTGCAGGATCTCAGTGATGATCAGCTGGCCGATCTGCGCAATCAGGATCTCGGCTTTGTGTTTCAGCAGTTTCATCTGCTGCCCCAGCTCAGTGCCCTCGACAATGTGATGTTGCCGATGGTCTATGCCGGTGTGCCTCGCCAGCAGCGGCGCGAGCGGGCGGTGGAGGCCCTCAGCCGCGTCGGGCTGGCCCAACGTCTCGACAACCGGCCCAACCAGCTCAGCGGCGGCCAGCAGCAGCGGGTGGCGCTGGCGCGGGCGATCATCAACCAGCCGGTGCTGCTGCTGGCGGATGAACCCACTGGAGCCCTGGATTCCAGCACCACCCTGGAAGTGCTCGCTCTGTTCGATGAGCTGCACAGCCAGGGAATGACGATCCTGATGGTCACCCACGAGCAGGATGTGGCGGATCGGGCCCAGAGGGTGCTGCATTTCTGCGATGGCCGCATCAGCGACGCGCGCACCAGCCGCTTGCAACCGGTCTGAGCCTCCCTGCCGATCCGGGTTTCAATCGCCGGCTGTCGGTTGTCAGTTCTGCCTGCGACTTCCAAAGGACCGGCCTGAAGGGGTTCGACCTGCAGCGGTTCGACAGGGCTGTGCTTGGAACGGCGGTCGCTGCCGGGGCCAGCAGCCCTGAAGCTGTTGCAGCCCTGTGCCGACGGGGCCAGCGGGCAGCGACCACCCCGTTTCAGGGGCGCGGCGGACGGGCGGGCAGTGTCGTCGGGGCCGGCACGGCGCGCTGGGGAGGCAGGGGCAGGGCGCGGCCGGGTTTGGCTGGCGCTGCGGCGCCAACGCGGTTCTGGGGGCGCTCCAGGGTCTGGACCAGCTGACCGACCAGCATCGCCACCGCATCCGGCGCCATCGGGCCGCCCGGCTGTCCGGGAGTGCCGCCCGGCAGCAGCGTGCCCGGATCGAACTCACCGGGATCGACCGCCACCCAGCCCCCCTCCTGGGGCAGGCGCAGTTCGAAGTGCAGGTGGGGCCCGGTGCTGAGGCCGGTGCTGCCGACGCGGCCGATCACCTCGCCCTGGCGCACGCTCTGCCCTTCGCGCACGTAGAGCTCGGAGAGGTGGCCGTAGAGGGTGCGGCGGCGGGGATTGTCGTGCTCCAGTTCGATCGCCAGGCCGTAGCCGCCGGCCAGGCCGCTGCTCACCACCTTGCCGCTCAGGGCCGCCACCACCGGCGTGCCTTCGGGGGCGGCCAGATCCTTGCCGGCATGCATCAGCCAGGAGCCGATCACCGGATGCAGGCGCCAGCCGAAGCCGCTGCTGGTGACCGCCGAACCGATCAGCGGAAACAGCAGCCCGCGGTTGCCGTTGCCGAGCGCCGCCGCCGGCCGCGGGGTGCGCCTGAACACATCGGTGAGCCGGAAGTTGCCGCCGGGCCCGGCCAGCAAAGCCGACACCGGCACCGAGATCGGCGCCAGCGGCGAGGCACTGGTGCTGAAGCCGGAGCCATTGGCGCTGGCGTAGCCCGCGGCAGTTCCCTCTCCGCCAAGGAGGCCAGGGGCGGCTGCCGGCCGGCTGCCCGTGCCCGCCACCGCAGAGCCACTGCATTCCTGCTGACTGAAAGCGCCGCTGCTGCAGGCTTCCGGAGTGGTGACCGGAACAGGCATTCCGTTGGTGTGCACACGGATGCGGCGTTGAGCCCGATCAGCCTCGGCGGGAGAGACAACGCGATCGCGCACCAGTTGATCGAGTGAGCGGTCGAACTGACGTGGTGGCTGGCTGAGCCGTTGTTCGGGCCCTGGCAGCAGTGGATCCGGGGAGGACTCCGCCACCGGTGCCGGGATCACGGGTGCCGGCACAGGCGGTGGTGGTGCAGGTGGAGCGGCCGGTTCCAGGGAAGTGGGGGCGCCAGTGCCTTCGGCCTGGGCCAGCACCATGCTGCTGCCATAGCCCGGAAGCAGTGCCAGAGCCCCCAGGGCGATCAGAACGGTGCGGGCTTGGGGTGCCATGGTCAGTTCAGGGCTCGCGGCAGGACAGAGGGGACGCGCGGCGGGATCGGCGCGGAAGTGCAAAGCAATGTAAGAAGCGGGCCTCAGCCGGGACGCCTGCAGGCGCCGGAGCGGCAACCGGCGGTGGTGATCGGTGTCACCCCGATCAGGGCTGGGGCGCGTCTTCAGCGCGGCGCCTTCCTGGGCCGCTCAGGCGGAACGGCGTGGCTCAGGCCTGGGGAGATCCTGCGGCGGATGGGCCATCCCCTGCCGCTGCAGCCGGGATCAATGCCGTTGGCAGGCACACGGGTATGCACGGGGATGCGGCCCTCAGTCCTGGCCGGCGTTCAGCCTGGATCCCAGTGGCGTTGCACCAGCCGCTGCTCCTGGCCGCGGCGCAGGATCAGGGCGCCGTCGGCGGCGAGGCCACCGGGCTGCCAGCCCTCGGCGGCCCCCTGCCAGCTCTGGGGGGCCACCACCAGGCGCTGTTCCGCCAGGCGGCGCACCCGTTCGCGTTGATCGGCCTGGGCCATCGCCCACTCCAGGGCCTGCAGCACCAGGGCCGTCAGCCGCTCGGGCCGGCTCTGCCAGGCCCCCAGAGCGGCCAGCAGGTTGGCGGCGCCCCGCGGCACCCGGTTGCTGCCGTTAAGGCCGATCCCCACCCGGGCCCAGCGGATCCGGCCGCCGCGCAGCCGCAGCCGCGGCAGCACTCCCGCCAGCTTGGCGGGGTGCCCGCCTGGAGCGGCGATCAGCAGATCGTTCGGCCATTTGAGCCGCACCTCCACACCGCAGGCCTCCAGCTCCAGAGCCAGCCCCACCGCCACCGCCAGCCCCGGTGCCGCAGCAGCGGCCGGATCGGCGGGCCAGGGCAGGGCGGCGCTCAGCCACACGCCACCGGCGGGCGAGCTCCAGGTGCGGCCCTGCTGGCCGCGGCCGAAGCGCTGGCGCCGGGCGATCACGGCCAGTGGTCCCGGCAGTGGATGTTCTGGTCGGGCGGCCGGCTGTTCCTCAGGCCAGGCGGCTGGCAGTTCCTCGGGCCTGACGGCTGGCTGCTGGCCTGGCCTGGTGGCTCGCTGTTTCTTTGGCCTGTCGGCCAGCGGTTCCTCGGGCCTGGCGGCCCGCTGGTCTCCAGGCCCGGCGGCTCGCTGCGCCAGCCAGCGGTCCAGCTCGGTTTCGGTGCTGGCGCACACCGGCAAGCAGCGCAGCCGCCAGGTGGGAGCGGGCCCTGCCGCCGCCGTCGCCGGGATCGGCCCTGACCGGGGCCTCTGTGGTGCAGGAGGGGCGCTATCGGCGGCTGCGGGGCCTCGGGGCTCGGTGGCTGCGGGGCCTGGGGTCTCGCTGACCGCGCAGCCTCGGGGATTGTCCACCGCAGCGATCGCCGCTGCCGGGTGATCCCCTCCGGGCTCCACCCCTCCATCCGGCGCGGGGCCCTGGGATCGGCCCATCGGGGGCGGCGTTGGGGGCGGTGCCTTCTCCCCATGACCCCCTGCTGCGGCCGCGCTCTCGAACGGCACGGCAGAGCCTGCAGAGCCATCAAAGCTCAGGGAGCCGGCGGGATCGGCAGCAGTGGCGATCATCCAGCTGACCGAGCTGACCGAGCTGACCGAGCCGGGCGGATCGGCCGGCCTGTCCGTCCCGCCCGGGGGTGCCGCAGCAGGCGATGCGCTCCAGAGCCTGCGGGGAGCTGCCGTGCGCCGGCGGCGCTGTAGTTCCCGCGCCAGGGCGCCCTTCATCGCTGCTGCGGCACAGCTCGCCCCTCTCCGGTCGGCCGGGCGCTCACAGCTGCCGCAGCCAGGTGCCGATCCGCTGGGCCCCGGCCTCAAGCTGCTCGATCGGATGCACCAGGGCCAGCCGCTGCCAGCCTTCCCCGCCCGGCCCGAAACCGTTGCCGGGGGTGAGACACACGCCGGTGCCCTCCAGCAGCGCCGCGCAGAAGGCCTCCGAATCGAGGCCCCGCGCCCTGGCCTGCTCCGGGACGGGCAGCCACAGATAGAGCGCCATCGAGGGCCTGGGCACCGGCCAGCCCTGGGCCTCGAGCGCCGCCGCCATGCGATCGCGGCGCTGGCGGTACACCTGCCGCAGCTGCTCCGGCCAGTGGGAGGCCTGCTCCAGGGCGGCGATCGCCCCGGCCTGCAACGCCAGCGACTGGTTGAAATCGACCACCCCCTTCAGCTGCCGCAGCGCCGTGATCAGCCAGGGCGCTCCGATCGCGAACGCCAGTCGGTAGCCCCCCAGGCACCAGCTCTTGGAGAAGGAGAAGAACTCGATGCCGCACTCCCGCCAGGCCGGGTGGCGCAGCAGCGCCGGCGCCTACCCCTCCAGGGCCAGATCCACATAGGGGTTGTCGTGGGCGATCACGATGTCGTGCTGCAGGGCCCGCGCCACCGCCTGATCGATCCAGGCCTGCTCGCCGGTGGTGGCGGTGGGGTTGTGGGGGAAGCCGAGCACCATCAGCTTCAGGGCGTCCCACTGGCTGCTCTCCAACCGCTCGAACGCCGGTCGCCAACCCTCGGCGGCCTGCAGCGGCAGCAGCACCGGCCGGGCCGAGGCCAGATGCAGCCCGCCCCTATGCGACGGGTAATAGGGATCGAGCAGCAGGGCCGGATCGCCTGGATCGAGCACCGCCAGGGGCAGGTGGGCGGTGCCCTCCTGGGAGCCCACCAGCAGCAGCACCTCGGTCTGTGGATCCACCGCCACCCCGAAACGCCGCTGCGCCCAGGCCGCCACCGCCTCCCGGAACGGCAGCGTGGCGCCATGCAGGCAGTAGGAGGCGCTGGCGGCTTGCGGCAGGGCGGCGGCGATCGCGTTCAGGGCTGCCGGCGGCGGCTGCAGATCGGTGGATCCGAGCGAGAGATCGAGCAGCGGCGGCAGCGACTCCTGGAGGCAGCGCCGGCCATAGGCCAGCTTGCGCTGATCGTTGCGGGCGAAGACGCCGCTGCCCAGGCGCGACAGCCGCTGCGAGATGCGTTCAGAGATGGGCATCCAGGAAGGCCTGCAGCTGCGGACGGGCCATCGCCCCTTCATGGCGGGCGATCTCCTCGCCGCCCCGGAACAGGATCAGGGTCGGCAGACCCTGCACCTTGTAGGCATCGCGACTGGCCGGGTTGGAGTCGGCCTCGAGCTTGCCCACCCGCAGCCGGTCGGCATAGGTGCTGGCGGCCCAGTCCATCAGCGGGGCCATCAGGCGGCAGGGGCCGCACCAGGGCGCCCAGACATCGACCAGCACCGTGCCTGGGGCGGCGAGCACATCGGTGGGGAAGCTGGCGTCATTCAGCTCCAGAACGGCGGAGGTGGTGCTGTCGCTCGACACGGCAAGCCCTGCATGGTAAAGGCGGATTGTATGGAGGGCGCCGGCACCGGCGGCTGCCACACCCTTCGGCAGGCCTGGGCCGCGCCAGCGCGTTCGGGGCTGGAGACCGGCCTCAGAGCTTGTCGATCGAACGGCGCAGCTGCTCCAGTTCGGCATCCACCTCGGCCACCTTCACCGGCTCCAGCTGGGGCACAGCAGCGTTCTGGCCCGGTAGGGCCGTGGGCTGGGCTCCCCCCTGCAGGCGGTTGCGGAGGGCGGCGAGCTCGTCGTCGACCGAGCCACCCTCCAGGGCGGCGAACTGGCTTTCGAGATCGGCGCCGGCCAGCTCAGCGGCGGCCTGGCTGCGGGCTTCCATCGCCAGCACCTTCTCCTCCATCTGCTCGAAGGCCGCCATCGACTTGTTGGTGCCCAGGCCGCTGACGGCGCTTTGCAGCTGCTCAGAAGCCTTGGCCGCCTGGGCGCGGGCCTTGAGCATGTCCTTCTTGGTCTTCGCCTCGGCGATCTTGCCCTCGAGGGCCGAGAGACTGCGCTTCAGGGTGTCGACCTGGCCGGCCTGGGAGGTGAGCTGGGCGTTGAGGGAAGCGGCGGTGTCGGCGAAGGTCTTGCGGCGGGTGAGGGCCTCGCGGGCCAGATCCTCCCGGTTGGAACGCAGGGCGAGTTCCGCCTTCTCCATCCAGTGCCGATCCTGGGCAGTGGCCTGCTCTGCCTGGTTCTGCAGCCGCTTCTGGGCAGCGATGGCGGTGGCGACGGCCTGGCGCAGCTTCACCAGGTCCTCCTGCATGTCGGCCACCGACTGATCGAGGATCTTGACCGGATCTTCGGCCTTGCTCACCAGGTCGTTGAGATTGGCGCGCAGCAGACGGCTGAGCCGATCGAAGAAGCCCATGGTGGATCGCTGGGGCGAGGAGGCGAAAAGGCAAGGCCCTGACAGTAGCCACCGGATCGGGGCGGAGCCGGTGCGCGCTGCAGCGGATTGCCGATCCGGGATCGCCCCGGCTGGCGTGCTGACCCGCTGGCGCGGCGCTGGTGTGAAGGTGTCATGGCTTGCCGCTCTGATGGCTTATCGCTCGGTCGCTTTGATGGCCCTGCCGGCTCTGCCGGCCTGCCGGTCAGATAGTCAGATGGCCAGAGGGTCAGAGGGTCAGAGGGGTTGACGGTTGATTGGCGTGGGGGCTGGCGCCGTGGGGCTGCCTCTAGCGTCGGGCGATGGAGTCCTTGCGTCGTCTGCCCCGTTCTGCCAGCGGTCCCGAGCGGCAGGAGGCTGCCCGTTTCCGCTCCGAACCAGCGGCGGCGGGCCGGCGGCGGCGATCTGCGGCGGCTCCTTCGCTGCAACGGCGCCGCATCGGCAGCCTGTCGCTGCTGCTGCCGCCGGTGGCGCCACCGGCCAGTCCCCTGTCGCAGTGCCTGGAGCAGCTCCAGGAGCAGTGGCGCCGCCAGGGCAACCAGGAGGCCGCCCTGTGGCAGGCCTGGCCGCGGATCGCCGGGCCCCAGCTGGCGCCCCATTGCCGGCCTCTGCAGCTGCATGGCGATCGCCTCACGATCGGGGCGGCGCCGGGGCCCTGGCTGCAGGCGCTCACCTACAACCGCCACCAGCTGCTCGGCGCCCTGCGCGGTGCCGGCTTTGCGGTGCGGGATCTGCAGGTGCGTCAGTTTCACGCCACCGCCCTGCCGCCTTCCGGCGGGGTGCTGGAGCAGGAGGCCTGGGCGCTCCACCCCAGCCGCGTGGATGTGCACGGCCTGGCGGAATGCCCCAGGTGCCGTCGGCCGGCCCCTACCGGCGAAATGGCTCGCTGGGGCCACTGCAGCTTCTGTCGCCGCCAGGACCTGGCGGCCGCGATGGCGTCGTCCCCCGAGCCGTGGCGAGACCAGGGGGCCTGAGGAGAGGATCCTCAGAGGGGAGCATCAGGCCTCCCGCAGCGCCAGCTCCTCAGCGAGCCGCCCATTCCTGTCGCCGGTCCGTGTTGCCGGCCCCGTGCTGCCGATCGGCGCAGCCGAGGTGTGCCAGGTCTATGGGCCAACTCGCTGTTCCACCGAGGTGTGCCATCTCTGTGTGCCATCTCCGTGTGCCACGGATCGGTGCCACGGATCGGTGACGCCGATCCATGCCGCTGATCCACACTGCAGCCGCTGAGAGGCGTTAAGAGGCGCCGGGGATCAGACGCGCAGCAGAAACGTGTCGCGGCGATGGAAATCGGCGGCTGTTCCGGGGTGGGCCAGGGCCCAGTGGCTCACCGCACCCGCCAGGGTTTCGAGCACGGCTGTGACGGCCACCTCCAGCCGGACCGCCGCGGCTGCCTCAGGCGGCAGTGCCAGGCGGATGCGGGCCTCCAGCTGGTCGTCGCCCGGCAGCAGCTGCAGCTGCGGTGCCGAGAAACCGTTCTCCAGGCCCAGCTCCCCGCGGTAGGCCGGCAGGCGATAGCTGTTCCAGTGGCCGCTGGGGCAGACATTCAGCTCCCAGTAGGCCCGATCGCCGGGGTGGGCCAGGAAGCACTCCAGGCAGGTGCTCTGCCACAGGCCATCGCGCCGTTCTGGGGTCGGGGCCGCCGCTGGGATCCGCAGCTCCCGCCAGGGGCCGATCAGGCGATAAAGCAGCTCCAGGCTGTCGCCCTGGCGGCGGATCTGGCCGTGCAGCCGCAGGCCTGCCGGCACGGGATCCCCCGGGAACGGCACCAGCTCAAACGGCAGGGCAACAGCAGAGGACGCAGGAACCACGGCGACAGCAGACTCAGGCGCGGCTGTCAGCCTGACGGCGCAGCTGGCTCACCAGGGCGCGGATCGCCTCCATCTGAGTTTCGATGCTTTCAGTGAGCCGGAATTGCACCAGGGCCCGCTGCAGGTTGTGGCGCGGGCGGCTGGTGCGGAAATACACATCGCCAGCCAGATGATCGCTGAAGAAGCGCAGCCCCAGCTCCAGGCTCAGCAGCCGGATTGCATCGGGAATGTGCTCGTAATCGGCGTCTGAGAGCACGGGATGGGCAACGGCGAGATAACCCAGCAGGATCGCTTCACACAGCTCCAGATCGAACTGCACCGCACGCCACTCCTCCGTTTCCTCCCCGAGTCGGTTGCAGCCGGAGCGCAGGCAGTCACCGATGTCGTAATGGATCAGCCCCGGCTTGACGGTGTCGAGATCGATCAGGGCGATTGCGGCGTCGCTGTCGGCGGCGAACAGGATGTTGTTGATCTTGGGATCACCGTGGATCGGCCGCAGCTGCAGCCGGCCGGCCTGGCGCGCCCGCTCCAGCACCGGCAGGAACGCTTCGCGGTCGCGGATGAAGGCGATGCAGTGCTGCGCCTGGGGGGTGAGCGGCACGCTGGTGCGGCGCAGCTCCCGCTCGAAGGCGGCCAGATAGCCGGGGGCGACATGAAAGCCCTCGAGCGTGTCGGCCAGCTCGTCGGTGGGCAGATCGTGGATCAGGGCGTGGAAGGTGCCCAGGGCGCGCCCCAGCTCGCGGGCCTGATCGGGGCCGTCGATCGTGTCGCAGCTGCGGCTGGAGGCGATGAACGTGCTCAGGCGCCAGCAGTCACCGTCCTGCTCCAGCCAGGTCCGGGAGCCCTCGCGCAACGGCAGCAGAGCGGGCATCTCCCAGCGGCTGTGGCAGCGCTGGTGCACTTCGGGCCGCTGCAGGTGGGCGCCGAGCCGCTCGATGTTGGCCATCACCAGATCGGGCCGGCGGAACACCTGGCGGTTGAGGCGCTGCAGCACCAGGGAACGCCTGGCTCCCCCGTCCGCTGTCAGCACGACGCGCCAGGTGGCGTTGACGTTGCCGTTGCCCAGGGGCTCGATCCGCTCGATCGCCGTGTCGACCGCAAAGCGGCTGACGATGGCGTGCAGGTTGGGTTCGCTGGCTGTGTCCGCGCTGGGATCGGCTGCAGCCGGGTGAGGATCCATCACCGCCAGGCCCGCTGCCTGCGAGATCGAGCTGATCCTGCCGGTCAGACCGGCTCCGCTGTCTTGCACGGGCCAGGGCTGCGGAGAACGGCGCAAACCTGCCATGGCCGGACCCTGGCTGCCCTGCAATCGCGGCCACTCCGCCAGCTGGGCCGCTGGCGGCAGCAGGGTTGCGGCGTTCCAGGTGCAGGCCCGCTGCGGTGGAGTCGCGGTGGCGCTTCCGTGTGGCGCAGGGCATCACCGCTGGGCGAGCAGGCCTTCAGTCGACCTCGGGTTGGGGCAAGCCGGCCAGCTCGGCGCAGCAGGCGGCGAAGGCCGCCGCCGGATCGGGGGCGGCGCTGATCGGCCGCCCGATCACCAGCTGGCTGGCGCCGGCCGCCACGGTCTGCGCCGGTGTCATCACCCGCCGCTGATCGGCCGTGTCACTGCCGGCGGGGCGGATCCCCGGGGTCACCAGGGTGAAGGGCCGGGGATGGGCGGCCCGCAGCCGGCCCACCTCGAGGGGCGAGCAGACCGCACCGGTGAGGCCGGCGGCCGCCGCCAGCGCCGCCAGCTGACCCGCGTAGGCCTCCAGCGGAGGTTCGATGGCCAGCTCGTGGCGGAAGCGGCCGGGGTCCCAGCTGGTCAGCACGGTCACCGCCAGCAAGGTGGGGGCGCACAGCCCCTCCTCGGCGGCCCCCTCCTCGGCCGCGGCCTGGGCGGCGGCGA
>JBJTQH010000063.1:0-30978 GCA_046075505.1 Cyanobium sp.
GAGGCTTCTCAGCCATGGCTGATCCACTTCCACTGTCCTCTCCAGCCCTCGCATAGCAGGTGCTGGCCCTTATGCGCGCCCACCAGAACGATTGGCGGGTCCGTTACCAGTTGCAACGCATCGGCTTGTTCGGCTCCACAGCCCGCAACGAGGCCACGGTGAGTAGCGACGTGGATGTGTGGGTCGAACTCGATCCGCTCACCCCCTTCGCCACGGTGCGGCTGCGTGAACGCATGAACCCCGCCCTGCTCCAGGCGATCCTGCGCAGCTACCTGATCGGCCTCGGCTGGGATGACACGGCTCGGCGCCGACTCAGGGTTCAGGAAATGCCATAGCTCAATCGCTCAGCGGTGCCGGTCCCGCCAGATCTCCTGCACGAACGGATCGGCGACGTCATAGAGGCCGTGGCCCACCCGCATCAGCAGATTGTCGGCCAGCAGTTCATTCACAACCGGCTGAATCTCTTCAATCCGCACCGGCCTGCCGATCGCTTCGCCATAGGCCGCTGCGGCCTCCGCTGAGAACAGGCCCTTGGCCGGGCCCTCCTCCTGGGCGACACGGCCGAAAATCGCCATGGCCAGGCCACCGATCTGTTCCACTTTCTGCAGTTCAAGGTCCGCCGCAGAACTGCGCAGTGTGGCGGCGATCACGGGCAACAGCTGATCCGGGGCCACTCCGGACGACGTGCTGAGGCGAAGCTGGCCGAGCGCCCGTAGAAACTCCTCGGGTCGGTGTCCCAGGGTTGCGAAGGCCGTCCAGGCTGCCTCTTCGGATGGCAAGGCTTCCATTCCCTCGCTGCGCAGCCGCTCCAGCACATGCCGCACATACTCCTGATCCAGCACTGGATAGGGCAGCGAGGTGGCGCCGGCAAAGGCCTGATTGCGGCGAGCCGTGAGCTCACTCACCAGGGCGCGATGGGAGCCGGTGCCCAGAAACAGGAAAGTACCAGGGGTGCCGGGTCTGGGGTTGATCGCATCCCGCGCGGCCTTGAGGGCCAGCAGCATCTGGTTGCCCTCATCGGTGGTGATCGCCTGCTGCACCTCATCGATGATCAGCACCACATCGCTGCCGCTCTGATCCACCACCTCGGTGAACGCCTGGGCGAGCGTGGCGCCACCGGCTTCGCCGAGCTGGTCCAGCTGGAACCCGAAACGAAAGCCCATCCCACCCAGATCCAGCCCCTTGATCCGGCGTAGCCGCGCCAGTAGCGGTGAGGAGGGGGTGACCAGCTGGCTCAGGGTCTGGCGCACGGCTGCCTGCACCAGTGCTGCGGGGCTGGCTTTGGTGTCACTCCAGAGATCCACGTAAATCACCACGGCACCCTGGGCCTCCAGCTCGGGCACCAGATCGGTGCGCAGGAATGTGGTCTTGCCCGTGCGGCGCAAGCCTGAGAGGAACAGACCGGAGCGCAGACCCTCATCCAGCACCCCCGGGCGCAGCAGGCGGCCAGCCAACTCGGCGGCAAGAAGGGGGCGGCGGAAGACCTCGGGCAAGGATTAGGACTTTGTTCCTGGCACAATAATTATGGCCCAGCCATAAAAGCCTAAAAACAGTGCTCCCCATCTGGCCCGGGCGCGCCACCAGGCCCCCATGCTCACCTCCGCCAAGACTCCTCAGGGGCGATCCGCCAAGACTGCGTGATCCGCGGCCGCCAGGCCATGACGGAGCGTCGTGCCCAGATGGGCGCAGGCAAAAAGGTGAGGATGGCGTTCCAGGCTCAACCCCCTTGGCCTGGTTGCCGCCTGAGGCCTGTCAGAACCATGTCGAAGGCTGTGCAATCCCCCCAGGCCGACCCCGATCTGGACAGGCTGAGGGCACAGGCTCCGCTTCTCCGCCAGCAGCTCCTGGATTGGTGGGAGGTGCATGGCAGGCGCCGGATCGACCAGAAGCCCTGGATGTTCACGCCCGATGGCCGCTGGCCGGCATCGGGCGAGGCGTTGTGTGGTCTGGGCGTGTGGGTCGCCGAGGTGATGCTGCAGCAGACCCAGCTGGCGGTGGTGCTGCCCTACTGGCAGCGCTGGATGGCTGCCTTCCCCGATCTCGAGGCTCTGGCGGCGGCCGGCGAGCAGGAGGTGCTGCTGCTCTGGCAGGGGCTGGGCTATTACTCGCGCGCCCGTCGCCTGCGGCAGGGGGCGCGCCGGCTGCTCGCTCAGGCCCGGGTCGGCGCCGCCGTCGACACCGAGTTGGCGCCGTCAGCGCCACCCCGGACCGTGATGCCAGCGCCCACCGTCGCTGCCGCACCAGCCAGCCCCGGGACTGTCGCGCCGCCTCCGGCGGCAGGCCTGGGGTCTGTTCCGGGCGCGGTGGATCCAGGCGCGATCTGGCCGCGGCATCTGGAGGGCTGGCTGGCGTTGCCGGGCATCGGCCGCAGCACCGCAGGCAGCATCCTCTCCTCCGCGTTTGATCGGCCCCATCCGATCCTCGATGGCAATGTGCGCCGCGTGCTGGCGCGGTTGATCGCGGCACCGCGGCCGCCGGCCCGCGATCAGGCCGGCTTCTGGAGCCTCAGCGCCCAGCTGCTCGATCCGCATCGGCCGCGGGCCTTCAACCAGGCTCTGATGGATCTGGGGGCCACGGTCTGCACCCCCCGCAGCCCCGCCTGCGACCGCTGTCCCTGGCAGGGGCACTGCGCTGCCTACGCTGCCGGCGATCCCGCCCGTTTTCCCGTGAAGGAGAGCCCCCGCACCGTGCCGTTTCAGGTGATCGGGGTGGGGGTGGTGCTCAATGCCGCCGGTGAGGTGCTGATCGATCAACGCCTCGAGGAAGGTCTGCTGGGGGGGCTGTGGGAGTTTCCCGGTGGCAAGCAGGAAGCCGGCGAACCGATCGAAGCCACGATCGTGCGCGAACTGCGCGAGGAGCTGGCGATCGAGGTGGAGGTGGGTGAGGCGCTGATCAGCCTTGAGCACGCCTACAGCCACAAGCGGCTGCGGTTTGTGGTGCATCTCTGCCGCTGGATCAGCGGTGAACCCCAGCCGCTGGCCAGTCAGCAGGTGCGCTGGGTGGCGCCGGCGGCGCTCGATGCCTACCCCTTCCCGGCTGCCAACGCCCGCATCATCGAAGCCTTGCGCCGCCATCCCCTGGTGGCCGCGATCCCTGTGGACGCCGCGGCGGCACTGCCTACGGCAGTTCTGCCTACAGCGGCACTGGCTACGGCGGTACGGCAAGACGTGGCCTGAGAGGGCAGCCGTTGCCCGCGGCCTTGCCGCGCCCCCACGCGGTGCGGATCGTTCGCAGGTGTGTCGTCAGATGTCCGGGTTCTGCAGCCAGGCCAGGCGGCCTGCCGCCGGATCGCCTCCTTCGGTGAGCGTCAGTCGCAGATTCCAGGCGTCCTGGGGCAGGGCGCTCAGCCGCTGCGGCCACTCCACCGCCAGCACCGCCCCCAGTGCCGCGGCCTCCTCCTCCTCCTGGAGCAGCAGTTCATCGGCGGCGGCGGCCTCCTCGAGCCGGTAGAGATCGAGATGCACCAGCGCCGTCGGCTGCCCCTGCCGCCTGCCCTGGTAGTGCTGGGCCAGGGCGAAGGTGGGGCTGGTGATCGGCTCCTCGATGCCCAGTTCCAGGGCCAGCCCCTGCACCAGGCAGGTCTTGCCGGCGCCGAGATCCCCCTGCAACAGCAGCAGCGCGGCCCGGCCCCGGCGGCAGTGCGGCAGCAGCATCTGGGCCAGCTGCCGCCCCAGCTCCGCGGTGGCCTCGGCATCGGGCAGAGGGCGCGGGTCGTGGCTGCCCGGGGGACCATCGGGCGCGGAATGGTGGGCGGGTTCAGCCATGGCGAGGAGGCGATTGCGAGCGGGCAGCGGCGCCGCGCCCCCAGGATGCTCGCTCCGCTGGTTCAGGCCGTCGCTCGCTCGCTCGGTCAGTCAGCCGGTCAGCCGGTCAGTCGTTCGCTCGGTGAGTCGCTCGATTGCTCGGTGAGTCGCTCGCTCGCTCGCTCGGTCAGTCGGTCAGAACCGTCCGTCGTCCAGCTCCGTCGTCCAGAACCCTTGCGCACAACGGCAGAACGCTCGCGCAGAACCGTCGTCCAGAACGCTCGGGTGGGCCTGGCGCGACGCCACGGCGGCTCTCTGTAGATTGTCGGCAGCGAGCCCGAAGCCTCGGAGACTCCGCAGCACTTTCCTTTTCGTAGTTCTCCTCCTTTCGGAGCATCTGTATTCATGGTGGCTTCCCCCCCCAGCCCCACGGCTGTGTTCGCCGGCCTGCAGGCCACATCCACCTATGTGATTGCCGATATCGGCCTGGCCGACTTCGGCCGCAAGGAGATCGCCATCGCCGAGACCGAGATGCCCGGTCTGATGGCGATCCGCCGCCAATACGCCGCGGAGCAGCCCCTCAAGGGGGCCCGTATCGCCGGATCGCTGCACATGACGATCCATACGGCGGTGCTGATCGAAACCCTGGTGGCCCTCGGCGCCGAGGTGCGCTGGGCCTCCTGCAACATCTTCTCCACCCAGGATCACGCCGCTGCGGCCATTGCCGCCGGTGGCATTCCTGTGTTCGCCTACAAAGGTGAAAGCCTGGATGAATACTGGGCCTTCACCCATCGCATCCTCGAGTGGGGCGATGGCGGCACCCCCAACATGATCCTCGACGATGGCGGCGATGCCACCGGCCTGGTGGTGCTCGGCACCAAGGCAGAGCAGGATGCCTCCGTGCTCGATCACCCCGGCAGCGAAGAGGAGATCGCACTGTTCCAGTCGATCCGCGCCAGGCTGGCTGTCGATCCCACTTTCTATTCCCGCATCCACGCCAACATCCAGGGCGTCACCGAGGAGACCACCACCGGTGTGGCTCGCCTCTATCAGATGCAGAAGGCCGGTGAGCTGCCCTTCCCGGCGATCAACGTCAACGATTCGGTCACCAAGAGCAAATTCGACAACCTCTACGGTTGCCGTGAATCCCTGGTGGACAGCATCAAGCGGGCCACTGATGTGATGGTGGCTGGCAAGCAGGCCCTGGTGCTCGGCTATGGCGATGTCGGCAAGGGGTCGGCCCAGTCGCTGCGCGGCCTCGGCGCCACGGTGATGATTGCCGAGATCGATCCGATCTGCGCTCTGCAGGCGGCGATGGAGGGCTACCGCGTCGTTCGCATCGAAGATGTGGTGGAGGATGTAGACATCTTCGTGACCGCCACCGGCAACTTCCAGGTGATCCGTCACGAGCATCTGATCCGGATGAAGGATCAGGCGATCGTCTGCAACATCGGCCATTTCGACAACGAAATCGATGTGGCCTCCCTGAAGCAGTATTCCTGGGAAAACATCAAGCCCCAGGTGGATCACATCCTGCTGCCCAGTGGCAACCGCATCATCCTGCTGGCGGAGGGGCGTCTGGTGAACCTGGGCTGCGCCACCGGCCACCCCAGCTTCGTGATGAGCAATTCGTTCACCAATCAGGTGCTGGCCCAGATCGAGCTGTTCACCAAAGGCGAGCAGTATGACAAGCAGGTGTATGTGCTGCCCAAGCATCTCGATGAGATGGTCGCCCGCCTGCACCTCGACAAGCTCGGCGCCAGGCTGACGGTGCTCAGCCAGGAGCAGGCCGATTACATCAACGTGCCGGTGCAGGGTCCTTACAAGCTCGATCACTACCGCTACTGATCGACTGCCGCTCCCGGTCGTGGTGGGGCGGTTGCCGTTCCGCTGCGCCGGGGGCCTCTCCTCCGTGATGGCAGCCGCAGGGATGGCCAGCTGTCGTGAAGGCCTGCCGTCGTGATCGCTGGGCCTGCCCGCTGTTGTTCGGCCGCATCCGCCTTGCCGGGTAGGGCTCCACCGTGTGGTGGTGTCGTTCTGAATCGCTTCGTGGATCGTTCTGCCCCGGGTGTCCCCCGGGGCTTTTTGCTGGTCGGTTCCGTTCGGCCAGCGGCCCTGCGGCGCCTCGACCCCCGTTGCAGGCCCCTTCGCCAGAGCACCTGTCTGCAGGTCATGCAGGATGCCTGTCAGGACGTCAGGCCGGACCTCACGCCGTCAGCCCGCCCTGTTCGCCATCGTTTCCCATGGCTGCCGCTTCACCCTCCGCCTGCATCTACTACCACCCGGATGGCTATGTCACCGAGGGGCGACAGATCATGGGGCGCCATGCGGCCGGTGCGTCCTTTCTGCGCGGGTTTCTCGAGGCCACCTGCGGTGAGGAGCTCTGGATCCAGCTCGAGGATTCCCGCCATGCAGCCGGCTTTGAGCAGCAGGCCCGCGCCCTGGGCCGAACCGAACCCCTGCACGTGGTCGATCGCCATCGTCTCGGCCGCCTGCGGCAGGCGGGGGTGGTTTTCCATTCCGGTCCGGATCTGGCGCGGGAGGCGCACCATCGCTCCCTGTTCGGAGACCGCAGCTGGAGCCTGTGCGGGCTCACCCACACCACCTGCACCGCCGGGGTGATGGATGCGATCACCAGTTTTCTCACCGCTCCGGTGCAGCCCTGGGATGCCCTGATCTGCACCAGCCAGGCGGTGCGCGCCCAGGTGGAGCAGCTGCTCGCGGCCCAGGAGGAGTGGCTGCGCCAGCGGCTCGGCATCACGCGGGTGACGCTGCCCCAGCTGCCGGTGCTCCCCCTCGGGCTGCACTGCGAGGACTTCCAGACCACGGCGGCGGATCGCGATGCCGCCCGCCGCCAGCTCGGTGTCAGCGACGACACCCTGGTGGTGTTGTTCATCGGGCGCCTCTCCTTTCATGCCAAGGCCCATCCGCTGGCGCTGTATCAGGCCCTGCAGCGGGCGGCGGAGGCGGCGGGCGTGCCGGTGCATCTGGTGGAATGCGGCTGGCATGCCAACGAGCCGATCCTCGCTGCCTATGCCCAGGCCGCCCGCATCGCCTGCCCCTCGGTGGCGGTGACCACCCTCGATGGTCTCGATGCCGCCCAGCGCCGCCAGGCCTGGGCCGGCGCCGATGTGTTCTGCTCCCTCGTCGACAACATTCAGGAGACGTTCGGGATCACGCCGGTGGAGGCGATGGCCTCCGGGCTGCCGGTGGTGGTGAGCGACTGGGATGGTTACCGCGACACGGTGCGCGATGGCCTCGATGGCTTCCGCATCCCCACCTGCATGCCCCACGCCGGTCTGGGAGGCGATCTGGCCGCCCGCCATGCCCTGGGCCAGGACAACTACGACCAGTACATCGCCAACACCTGCGCCTTTGTGGCGGTGGATGTGGAGGCGACGGCGGCCGCCTTCACCCGGTTGTTCCGCTCGCCGGAGCTGCGGCGCTCCCTGGGGGAGGCCGGCCGGCAGCGCGCGCGTGAGCAGTTCGACTGGCGCGCGCTTCTGCCCCGCTATCAGGAGCTGTGGCGGGAGCTGAATGCCATCCGCACCCGCAGCGCAGACACGGACTCTGCAGTCAGGGCCTGGCCGGCGCGCCCCGATCCCTACGCGGCCTTCGCGGCGTACCCGAGCGAGCGTTTCGGGCTCGAGACCCGGCTCGGGCTGGTCGATGGCGAGGTGACAGCGGCCGCAGAGCGGCTGCGGCGGCTCGGGTCCCTGGAGATGGTGCGCTATGCGGAGGCGCTGCTGCCCAGCTCGCAGGAGCTGATCGCTCTGCTGCAGGCGATCGGGCCCCGGGGCGCCACGGCTCAGGCCCTGCTGGCGCCGGCCCCACCCCAGCGCCGCGCCCTGCTGTTCCGCTCCCTGCTGTGGCTGCTGAAGCTGAACGTGATCCGCCGCCTGCCGCCCCAGGGCTGAGCGCTCAGCCCTGGGCGGGGTCGGGAGCGGCGTGGAAGACTTGCGCCACCGACGGGCCGCAGGGCATGGCGATCGAACTGGTGCAGCGACTGCCGGAGCTGATCGGGCAGGCGGTGGAAGCCAATCCCGGCGCGGGCTACGGCGCGATCTTCGCGGCGATGTTCCTCGAGAACCTGTTTCCGCCGATCCCCTCGGAGCTGATCATGCCCCTGGGGGGCTTCTATGTGCAGCAGGGCAAGCTGGCGCTGCTGCCGGTGGTGCTCGCCGGACTGCTCGGCACCGTGCTCGGTGCTTTGCCCTGGTACGGCATCGGCCGGCTGGTGAACGAGCGCCGCATCGAACACTGGCTGGAGCGCCATGGTCGCTGGATCGGCATCAGCCCGCAGGAGCTGCAGCGCAGCCGGCAGTGGTTCAACCGCCACGGCACCCTGCTGGTGTTCTGGGGGCGGTTGGTGCCCGGCATCCGCACCCTGATCTCGGTGCCGGCGGGGATCGAGATGATGCCGTTCGGGCCGTTCCTGCTCTGGACCACGGCCGGCAGCCTGATCTGGACCCTGCTGCTCACCCTGGCGGGCCTGGCCCTGGGGGAGGGTTACAGCAACGTCGAACAGTGGATCGAGCCGATCGCCAAGGTGGTGAAGGTGCTGCTGGTGGCGGCGGTGGTGGGTGGCGTGGTCTGGCTGGGCCTGCGCAGCTGGCGCCGGCGCCACGACGGCCACTGAACCGGATCTGAGCCGGGCGGGGATCCGAGCCGTGGCGACCCCAGCCAACCGACACACCACCGACAGGACAGACCCGCCTCAGGAGAGCCCAGCCAACAGACAGCCGAGCTGAAATACAGCCCAGCAAAAAGGCGCCCCCGAAGGGACGCCCCGGCTGGCTTCGTGCCGCTTGATAACCCGGCTGAGCGAGTGGCACAAGCCCCCGGGGCTCCCGCGGGCCGCGGATCCCGGTGGCGGGAGGGGCCAGGGGCTGGGGCCCGGGCCTCAGAAGGGCACTTCCTCGGCGCTGGGTTCACCGCCGCCATAGCTGCCGCGGCCCATGCCCCCGCCCATGCCACCAGCACCGCCTTCGCCGTCGCGGCGGCTGCCCAGCAGTTCCAGCCGGTCGACGCGGATCACCGGCCGGCTGCGTTCCTCGCCGCTGGCGCGATCGGTCCACCGCTCCAGCTTGAACGAGCCGATGATGCCCACCAGCGAGCCCTTGCGGACGTAGTCGGCGGCCACCTGGGCCTGCTTGCCCCAGATCTCGAGGTTGAACCAGTCGGGTTCGTCGTCGCGGCTGCGGCGGTTCACCGCCAGGGTGAGGTTGGCGACGACGCTGCCGGATTCGAAGTACTTGACCTCGGGATCACGGCCGGCGCGGCCGACGAGGGTGATGGAGTTGACGCCCATGGGGTCTGTGGAACGGATGGATCAATCATGGGGCAGCTGTGGCAGGCCCCACACCTGTCCAGTTCCACCATCGCTCCTGGTTGTCACAGGGGGAGGGCCGCCGTCAGGGCCTCAACCGCGCTCCCCTGCCGCGCTTTCTGCCGTTCCCTCTGCCGTCGCTGCCGCCCCACCACCGTCGCTGCGGGCCTGCTTACACGGTGGGGTGGCCCCGGGTCGCCACTCCTAAGATCCCCGCAACCGAGTCCAGGGACATCCCGTGCTGCTGCGTCGATTCCAGTTCTCCCGCGACATCGGCATCGATCTGGGCACGGCCAACACCTTGATGTACATCTCCGGCCGCGGCATCGTGCTGCAGGAGCCCTCGGTGGTGTCGATCGATCTGGAGCGGGGCACGCCCCTGGCGGTGGGGGATGAGGCGAAGCTGATGCTCGGCCGCACCCCCGGCAACATCCGTGCGGTGCGGCCCCTGCGCGATGGCGTCATCGCCGATTTCGATGCGGCCGAACTGATGATCCGCAGCTTCATCCAGAAGGGCAACGAGGGCCGTGGTGTCGTCGCCCGTCGCCTGGTGATCGGCATCCCGAGCGGGGTCACCGGCGTGGAGCGCCGGGCGGTGCATCAGGCCGGTCTGGCCGGCGCGCGCCAGGTGCATTTGATCGATGAGCCCGTGGCGGCTGCGATCGGTGCCGGCCTGCCGGTGCTCGATCCGGTGGGCACGATGATCGTCGACATCGGCGGTGGCACCACCGAGGTGGCGGTGCTCAGCCTCGGCGGCACCGTGCTGAGCGAATCGGTGCGGGTGGCCGGCGATGAGCTGATCGAGGCGATCAGCGTGTATCTCAAGAAGGTGCACAACCTGGTGGTGGGTGAGCGCACCGCCGAAGACATCAAGATCCGGCTTGGATCCGCCTTCCCCGAT
This sequence comes from Cyanobium sp., assembly GCA_046075505.1. Lineage (GTDB taxonomy): Bacteria > Cyanobacteriota > Cyanobacteriia > PCC-6307 > Cyanobiaceae > Cyanobium. The sequence continues at coordinate 9,974 of JBJTQH010000063.1, forward strand.
GATGAGCACGACGCCACCTCGATGGATGTGCGCGGTCTGCATCTGCTCTCCGGTCTGCCGCGCACGATCAATGTGCGGGCCGGTGACATCCGCGAGGCGATGGCCGAACCGTTCAATGTGATCGTCGAGGCGGTGAAGCGCACCCTGGAGCGCACGCCTCCCGAGCTGGCCGCCGACATCGTCGATCGCGGCATCATGCTCGCCGGCGGTGGTGCGCTGGTGCGTGGCATCTGCGATCTGATCAGCCACGAGACCGGCATCCTCACCCATGTAGCCGAGGAGCCGCTGCTCTGCGTCGTCAATGGCTGCGGCATCGTGCTGGAGGATTTCCCCCGCTGGCAGACCGTTCTCGATACGCCTGACTACGCCCGGCCGGCGGCCTGATCCCGATGGCGCCGGTGCGCTGGCCGCGTTCCGGCCTGCTTCTCTCCGCCCTGAGGGTCTGGCCCTGGCTCGCCCTGCTGCTGGCCCTGGCGGCGGTGCGCTGGAGCAAGGGGGCCGGGGTGGCGGATCTTTATGCCCTGCTCAGCCGCCCCTTCTGGCCCGGTCCGGCCCAGAGCGAATGGCTGCGCCAGGCCGGCAGCAGCGGTGATCAGCTGCGGCTCAGCCAGCTGGAGCGGGAGAACCGGCGCCTGCGGGGATTGCTGGGGCTGTCGACCGGTTCCGGCCAGGCCCTGCCGGCGCCGGTGATCGCCCGCGATCCCTCCGGCTGGTGGCAGCAGCTGCTGATCGGTCGCGGCAGCCTGCAGGGGGTGCATCGCGGCGATGCCGTGCTCGCCCCCGGCGGTCTGATCGGTCTGGTCGCTTCCACCACCCCCAGCACCGCCAGCGTGCGCCTGCTCACCGATCCCGGCAGCCGCGTCGGGGTCTGGCTGGGCCGCAGTCGCCACAGCGGTCTGCTCAGCGGCATCGGCACGGCCCGACCGGTGCTGCGCTTTCTGGAAAAGGATCCCGATGTGCGCCCCGGCGATGTGGTGTACACCTCCCCGGCCAGCACGCTGGTGCCTCCGAATCTGCCGGTGGGGGTGATTCAGACCCTGGATGCGGCGGCTGATCCCGCCCCGGAGGCCCTGGTGCAGCTCAGCGCCCCGGTCGATGCGGTCGACTGGGTGCAGGTGGTGCGGCCATGACCGGCCTGCTGTCGCTGCGGCCGCTGGCGCTGCTCACCGCCCTGCTGGCGGTGCTGCTCAGCCTGGCCTCGCCCCCCTGGCTGCGGCTGGCGGGTATCGGTCCGGCCTGGAGTGTGCTGTGGCTGCTGCCCTGGGCCCTGGCCGAGGGGATCGGCAGCGCCCTGGTGGGGGCGGTGGGGCTGGCGCTGGTGCTCGATGGGCTCCATCCCGCCCCGGTGAGCCTGCTGCCCGGCCTGGTGCTGCTGGCCTGGTGGTGGGGGCGGCTCGGCCGCTGCCAGGATCCCATCCAGCAGGGGTTCAGCCTCGGGTTGCTGGCGCTGCTGGGCACGGCGCTGCTCGATCTGACGCTGCTGCTGCAATGGCTGCTACTGCAATGGCTGCTGCAGTCGTGGCGGCTGGCCGGCAGCGTGCCGGCGGTGGCGGAGGGGATGGCGAGTGGCTCGCCGCTGCTGCGCCTGGCGGGGCCGCCGGCGGCGATCCTGGCCCTGCCGCTGTGGCGCTGGGAGGATCTCAGCAGTGTCGGCCTGCGGCTGATGCTGGCCCAGACCCTGCTCACCGCCCTGCTTGCCCCCCTGCTCTGCTCGCTGCTGCTGTTGCTGTGGCGCCAGCTGGGTGCGGCGCCGCGTTCCGGTCTCTGACCCCGCCTCGCCGATGATCGGGCCCAGACGATGACACCGATGCCGCCCTCCGTCCGCCTGGCCCGCCGGCCGCTGCTGGGGCTTGCCCTGTTGCTGCTGCTCAGCCTCGGTGCCTGTGCGCCCCGTGCCGATGAACGGGGCGAGCGGGGAGGGCGGCGGCAGATCACGGTCTGGACCCTGGATCTGGCCCCCCGCTTCAGCCCGTTCATGCAGGCGGTGATCCGCCGTTGGGAGGCCCGCAACCCCGGCGTGACGGTCCGCTGGACCGATGTGCCCTGGAGTTCGGTGGAACGCAAGCTGCTGGCGGCGGTGTATGCGCGCACCGCCCCGGATCTGGTCAACCTCAATCCGCCTTTTGCCGCCAACCTGGCCAGCAAGGGGGGGCTGCGCGATCTCACCCCGCTGCTGCCCGATGGGGCCCCCCAGCGCTATCTCGCCGGCATCTGGGCGGCGGGCCGCCAGGAGCACCTGCAGTTCGCCCTGCCCTGGTATCTCACCACGCGGGTGACGATGGCCAACCGCAGCCTGCTGCAGCAGGCGGGTTATGCGGCGCCGCCCCGTCGCTGGCAGGACGTGCCCGCCTATGCCGAAGCGGTGAAGCGTCGCACCGGTCGCTATGCGCTGTTCGTCACCGTGGTGCCCGACGACTCGGCCGAGCTGCTGGAGTCGATGGTGCAGATGGGGGTGCAGCTGCTCGACGGGCGGCGGCGGGCGGCGTTTGATTCGCCGGCCGGGCGGCGTGCCTTCGCGTTCTGGACCGATCTCTACCGCCGCGGGCTGCTGCCGCGCGAGGTGGTGAGCCAGGGCTATCGCCGCGCCATCGAGCTGTACCAGGCGGGTGATCTGGCCCAGGTGGCCACCGGCCCCGATTTCCTGCGCAATCTGCAGACCAATGCCCCCGGCATCGCTGCCGCCACCCGCGCCTGGCCGCCCCTGAGCGGTGCCGACGGGGCGGTGAATGTGGCGGTGATGAACCTGGTGGTGCCCCGCCAGAGCCCGCGGGCGGCGGAGGCGCTCGATTTCGCCCTGTTCCTCACCGATGCCTCCAATCAGCTCGCCTTCGCCCGCGAGGCGCGGGTGCTGCCTTCCTCGCGTCAGGCCCTGCTGCAGCTGCAGCGCGATCTGAGCCGTCCCGTCGCCGGCGAGGCGGCGCTGGTGCAGCAGGCGCGGCGCCTGTCCGCCGACGGGCTGCAGCGGGCCCGCGTGCTGGTGCCGGCCACACCGGGGGTGAAGCGGCTGCAGGCGATTGTGTACACGCAGCTGCAGCGGGCGATGCTCGGTGAGATCAGCAGCGACGCGGCTGTGGGCGAGGCGCGCCGGCAGTGGGATCGCTATGCGGAGGCGCGCTGGCCCTGAAGCGCGCCCGGCCGACCTGGGCGATGGAGCCGGTGAACCAGGGCGATCGCCCTGTGACTGAGGAACAGGCGCCGGGGGGATCGGCTGCGCGCGCCGGCCTGGCCCCGAGCGATCGCCGCACCGCCGCTGTGCCAATCGCGATGCCGATCGCGATGCTTCGCCGTGCCGTCGCCCCGTCGCTGCACTGCCGATGAATGGAACGCCGCACCGATTGCCGCACCGGTCGCCGTACCGATCACCGCACTGCCGCCACGCTGTCGCCACTGAGGCGACCCGGAGTGGTGTCTCGCCTCGGGACCAGGCCGCGACGCTTCTCGGCATCATTCCGTAGAAAAGCTTAAATCTGCCCGGATCGGCCGTGGCGCAGGGGTTTGCGGGAGTGACTCATCCCGGCTTCGAGCGGTATGGTTGCGAATCTTCACCCGCTGCTCGGACCGCGATGCCCGCAGCGGGTCTGTCTTTCGAACCTGCGCTGATGCCCCTGGAGGAGTCGTCCAAGCCGTCCCCGCTGCAGGGGGATCAGGTCTCCGTCTCCCCTCCCGGCGCCGACGACCCCCAGGCCTCCGAGCATCGCGCCACCGTGCTGGTGGTCGATGACGAAGCCGCGGTGCGGCGCGTGCTGCTGATGCGCCTGCAGATGGCCGGCTACCGGGTGGTCTGCGCCGAGGATGGCGAGGAGGCCCTCCACCTGTTTCAGCAGGAGCAGCCCGATCTCGTCGTGCTCGACGTGATGATGCCCAAGCTGGATGGCTTCGCTGTCTGCCGGCGGCTGCGGGCTGAATCCTGCGTGCCGATCATCTTCCTCTCCGCTCTCGATGCGATCGCCGAGCGGGTGGCCGGCCTCGATCTCGGCGCCGACGACTACCTACCCAAGCCGTTCAGCCCCAAGGAGCTGGAAGCCCGCGTCGCCACCATCCTGCGCCGGGTGGGCCGCGGCTCCGCCACCGCCGAACCGCGGGAGACCAATGCCGGCAGCGGTGTGCTGCGGGTGGGTGATCTGGTGGTCGACACCAACCGCCGCCAGGTGAGCCGCGATGGCCAGCGCATCGCCCTCACCTACACCGAGTTCAGCCTGCTGGAGCTGCTGTTCCGCGAACCGGGCCGGGTGGTGCCGCGGGCGGAGATCCTCGAGCAGCTGTGGGGCTATCCGCCGCGTCGTGCCGCTGATCTGCGCGTTGTCGATGTCTATGTGGCGCGGCTGCGGGGCAAGCTCGAGCCCGATCCGCGCAACCCGGAGCTGATCCTCACCGTGCGCGGCACCGGCTACGCCTCCCAGCGGCTCGGCGACGCCAACCTGGCGGTGGCCGGCTGAGCGGCTGAGCGGCCGAGCGGGCGTTCCTTCAGGATGGGCCCGATCCTCCGTTCCCAGTCCAGCCTTGTCGGATCTGCGCGAGACCCGTCTGGAGAAGGCCCGGACGCTGGCGTCCCTTGGTCAGGCCCCCTACGCCCTGCGCTTCGAGCCCACGCATCGCACCGCCGAGCTGCAGCAGCAGCACGCCGACCTGGCCAAGGGTGAGGAGCGCGACGCGGCGGTGGCCGTCGCCGGCCGGGTGATGACCCGCCGGGTGATGGGCAAGCTCGCCTTCTTCACCCTGGCTGATGAGAGCGGCCCGATTCAGCTCTACATCGAGCGGGCCGCCCTCGAAGCCGCCCATCCAGGCAACCCGGAGATCTTCAAGCAGCTCACCACACTCACCGATGCCGGTGACTGGATCGGGGTGCACGGCAGTCTCAAGCGCACCGATCGCGGCGAACTGTCGGTGAAGGTGAGCCGCTGGCAGATGCTGAGCAAATCGCTGCAGCCCCTGCCCGACAAGTGGCATGGCCTGGCGGATGTGGAGAAGCGCTACCGCCAGCGCTATCTCGATCTGATCGTCTCGCCCCACACCCGTGAGACCTTCCGCCGCCGCGCCCTGGTGGTGAGCACGATGCGGCGCTGGCTGGATGAGCGCGGTTTCCTGGAGATCGAGACACCGGTGCTGCAGACGGAGGCCGGCGGCGCCGATGCCCGCCCGTTCGAGACCCATCACAACGCCCTTGATCTACCGCTGACGTTGCGCATCGCCACCGAGCTGCACCTCAAGCGGCTGGTGGTGGGCGGCTTTGAGCGGGTGTACGAGCTGGGCCGCATCTTCCGCAACGAGGGGGTGAGCACCCGCCACAACCCCGAGTTCACCTCGGTGGAGATCTACCAGGCCCATGCCGATTACCACGACATGATGCAGCTCACCGAGGAGCTGATCGCCGCCTGCGCTCAGGCGGCCTGCGGCACCACGGCGATCACCTATCAGGACACGGCCATCGAGCTGGCGCCCCCCTGGCGGCGCGCCACGATGCACGATCTGGTGCGTGAGGCCACCGGCCTCGACTTCAGTGGCTTCAGCAGCCGCGAGCAGGCCGCCGCGGCGATGGTCACGGCCGGTCTGGAGGTGCCCGAGGCGGCCGACAGCGTCGGGAGACTGCTGGTGGAGGCCTTCGAGCAGCGGGTGGAGGCCGACCTGATCCAGCCCACCTTCGTGCTCGATTACCCGGTGGAGAACTCGCCCCTCGCTCGCGCCCACCGCAGCAAGCCGGGCCTGGTGGAGCGCTTCGAGCTGTTCATCGTCGGCCGCGAAACCGCCAATGCCTTCAGCGAGTTGATTGATCCGCTGGATCAGCGCCAGCGGCTGGAGGCCCAGCAGGAGCGCCGCCGCGCCGGTGATCCGGAGGCGCAGACCGTCGATGAGGACTTCCTGCACGCCCTCGAGATCGGCATGCCGCCCACCGGTGGTCTGGGCATCGGCATCGATCGGCTGGTGATGCTGCTCACCGACAGCCCTTCGATCCGTGATGTGATCGCCTTCCCGCTGCTGCGTCCGGAGTCCCGCAGCGAGGGGGCCGCCGACGAGGCCGACGGGCCCTGAGCGGCGGCCCCTGGCGGCGGGAAGCGACGGGATTCTGAAGGGAACCGACGCAGTGGGATAATGGGGCAGATAGGCAATCACCCCCAGCGGGATCATCGGACATGAGCGGCGAGCGCGTCGGTTTTCGCTTCAAACACGCGGATGCCGTGGTGAAGCGCAATCCCCAGGGGCGTTCGCGCCGCGGCTGGGTGATGGAGCCGGTGGAGCAGACCACCAGCCGCGGCACCAAGATGCCGGCTTACCGCATCCGTTGGCGCGACAGCGAGCGGCCGGAGATCGTGCTGCAGCACATGCTGATCGCCGACCCCGATCCCACCCCGCCGCCGGAGGGCGTCAGCCTGGTGCCGCCGGCCCCCAAGGCCTGAACGCCGCCGGGCGGAATCACCTGCCGTTGCGGTTTGGCTCCATCCAGAGTCCGGTTGAGGGTCCAGGGCCCCGGCTGAGGGCCCCCGGGTCATTAACAGTCACGCGCCACCCTGCTCACGATCGGTGATGCCGGCGAGCCGCGCTCCCCTGAGGTGTTGCTGAACCGATCGTCGTTGAGGTCGGCACCCTGGTCGGGCCTGAGGGCGCGGGCCGCCTCGAGGCACAGACCTCTCCTCGGGCCACGGCCGTCAAGACGGCCCTTTCCTGGCTGAGCTGTCCTGACTGAGCTGTCCTGGCCATGGCCGCCTTGGTGGCGCCGATCAGCGTGCCCAGCCCCGCAGGCGATACACCTGCAGGCCGATGTGTTCCTTGAGGGCTGCGGTCGTGCTGGCGAGGCTGTCGGCATTGGGCAACAGGCTCAGCACAGCGCTGGCGGCTGTCGTTCGCCCGATCTGATCGCGCTGCGGCAACTGGTAGTCGCAGGCGACTGGGATCAGGCGCACCCCGGAATCGGCCGGCAGGTGCCGTTGGAAGCTGGCCAGCGCCCTGGGGAGATGGGTGGCACTGGTGACCAGCAGCAGGGACCGCCAACCCTGCTGCTTCGCCAGCCTGGCAATGGCCTGGGCCTCTTCGGCGGTGGTGCGCGGGCCGTCGGGCTCAAGGCCCGCGTTGCGCAGGATCCGCCCGGCCGGCACCCCGAGCTCCTGAGCCAGCCTGGCGGCTGCGTCCATTTCCGGGGGGGCGGGGTCCGAGCTCGTGAAGCTGACCCGGCCGCCGGAGACCACCAGCACCGGTGCGAGCCCCTGGCGCAGGAGGTCGATACCGGTCAGCAGCCGATCGCCTGCCTCCGCCAGCTCCACCCGCCGCCGCGGAGCCAGGGCTGGCCGCAGCCCCCCTCCCAGCACGAGCACGGCATCGGCCCGTGGCAGGGTCCGTGGGGTCAGGCGCGTCGCCTGCTCCTCCAGGCCCCAGAGCAGTTCACGGCTGACGAGCGGCGTGGCCGCCAGCCAGAGCAACGCCAGGCCGGCACTGCTCAGCCACGGGGCCCAACGGCGGCGGTGGCCGAGCAGAGCAGCCAGGTGCAGCAGCAGGGCCAGGCCGAGCGGATAGACCGCCAGGGGGAGCAGCTTGGAGAGCAGGAAGGCCAACGGCGGTTCAGCGGGGAGTGGCGGCGGAGTGTTGGACGGCGATCGCAGCGACGGCGGCATGGCTGCCGTGGTCCACGGCATGGCTGCCGCGCTGCCGCTGGAGGGCGCCTGTGCAGGGCCAGGGGGGGGATCGGCCCTTGCAGGGCCATGGGCGACAGGCCCTTGCCGCGATGCCGGCGGCGCGAGCCAACAGGTTTGCTGCGTGGGCTGCAGTCTCCGGATCGGTTCGGTGGCGGGAGCGGGTTGCTGTGCCGTCGTTGCCACCTCAGCTCTGTCGGGCGGTGGATGGTGCGCCGCGCTCAGCGCTGCAGCCGTTGCCTGAGCGCGTCGAGTTCCTGCTGCGCCTCGAAGGCCGCCCAGGCGTCGCGCAGATCGGCGCTCTGGTCGCTGCTGCCCTCAGCCCTGGCGGCACCGCTCCTGTCGGCGGCGTCTGCCGTGCTGGCTGAGCCTGGGGTTGCGGCACTCCCGGCTGCTGGGGCGCTCTGCTGTTCCAGCTGGCTCAGCTCCCATTCCACCTGGCTGAAGCGTTGTCCCAGTTCGCCCAGGACCTGCCAACGCTGGCGCCCCTGCTCCATCAGCTCAGCCACATGGATCTCGGCCCGGTGGGCCAGCTCCGTGGCGCCGGCACCGCGGGCCCGCTGCACCCGCTCCTGCCAGCTGCGGATCTCGCTGGCCAGCTGCAGCAGATCGGCTCGGCTCCGCTCCGCCTCCTGCTGCAGCCGCAGATGCTGGCGCCGCAGCGCCTCCTGGCGGTCGCGGCGGTCCTGCTCCGCCAGCAGTGCCTCCTGGTCGGGGTTGGAGCGCAGGAAGTCCTGCAGCTGGCTGTCCAGCCGCGCCTCCAGGTCGTCGATCCAGCTCATCGGGCCGTCCCGGCCTCACCTTCGTTCGTGGCGCTGCCAGGGGCGCGGGTGATCAGCGGTGCCTCGATCTCCTGCTGCAGCGGTGTGATCGCCGCCTCGCGCGAGCGCAGCAGCAGCTGGGTGAGCCGGGCGATCGCGCCCTCTCCCAGGTCCTGCTCGCTGATGCGATCGAAGGCACGCCGGTAGAGATCCTCGAGCTCACCGATCAGTTCCTCGCGCAGGTGGCGCATCGCCTGCCGCTGTTCCTCTCTGCTCATAGCTGTTCGCTCAGGCCTGGTGGACGGCGCCGCAGCGCCGGGGGCTGTGCTCGAGTCTGCCTGGGGTGCTCCGGTGTCGTCTCGGTGGCGTGATCGGCGGCAACGCTCGCAACACTCCGGCGGCGGTCGGGGTGGGGGTGTCGGCCAGCCGGCCGGCTTCAGGCGGGCTCCAGCAGGTGCAGCGACAGGTCGCCGGCGGCATCGCTCCAGCGGTCTGTACCGCGCCAGCCGGCTCGTGCCGCCAGGGCCAGGAAGGCTGCGGGGCTGTACTTGACGCTGTATTCCGTGATCAGCGGCTCGCCGGCGGCGAAATGCCAGCGCTGGCCGGCCAGCTGCACCGTCTGCTCCTCCAGGCTGCGCAGCGCCATGGCGATGCGGCTGTGCTGTGGCTGCCAGCGGGCTTCGTAGCGGAACCGCTCCAGCTGGAAGTCGCCCGCCAGGTCGCGGTTGAGCCGCTGCAGCAGATTGAAGGCGAAGGCTGCTGAAACGCCGGCGCGGTCGTTGTAGGCGGCCTCCAGTCGCTCCACCTGCCGCGGCTGGTCGATGCCGATCAGCAGACGGCTGTCCTCGCCCAGCAGCAGGCGGAAGCGCAGCAGCAGCGCCTCGGCCTCGCCCGGCTCGAAGTTGCCGATCGAACTGCCTGGGTAGAAGCCCAGGTGCCGCGTTCGCTCGAGCCAGGGATGGGGCGGCAGCCGCTCCAGCAGGCTGTAGTCGCAGCAGATCGCCAGCATCGGCACAGCCGGATGGCGTTCCTGCAGCGTCTGGCAGGCGCTGTGCACATGCGCGGCGCTGATGTCGAGGGCCACATAGGCCTGGGGCTGCAGGGCCTGCAGCAGCGGCGACACCTTGCGGGCGCTGCCGGCACCGAACTCCACCAGCACCCCGGGCCCCAGGGCCGCCGCCAGATCGCCGGCCCGCTGCTCCAGCAGGGCGGTCTCGGTGCGGGTGAGGCTGTATTCGGGCTGCTCGCAGATGGCATCGAACAAGCGCGAGCCCTCGGCGTCGTACAGCAGCCAGGCCGGCAGCTGTCTGGGGCTGCGCTGCATCCCTTCGCTCACCAGGCGTGCCATGTCCGCCGCTGGTGGATGCAGATCGAGCAGCTGCAGCCGCGCCGGGCCGGGAGAGAGCGTCATCAGCGGGCCAGGCGCAGGCCGGAGGCCATCCAGCGGCTCGCCGGTGGATAGAAGTTGCGGTAGGTGAGGCGCGCGTGGCCCTCCGGGGTCAGGAAGCAGCTGCCGCGCAGCACGAACTGGGAGGTCATGAACTTGCCGTTGTACTCGCCCACTGCCCCGGCGGCCGGCTGGAAGCCCGGATAGGGCCGATAGGGGCTGGCGGTCCACTGCCACAGCCGATCAAAGGCCTCCGGCAGGCCGCCGCTGGCCGCGGCGTGTTCCCATTCCGCCTCCGTCGGCAGGCGGGCGCCGGCCCAGCGGGCGAAGGCATCGGCTTCGAACCAGCTGAGGTGGCGCACCGGTGCCGCGGGATCGCGGGGTTGCAGGCCCGCCAGCGTGAACTCCTGATCGCCGCGCCAATAGCGGGGGGCCTGCCAGCCGCGTTGCTGCAGCACCGCCCAGCCCTCGCTCATCCACAGCTCCGGCCGCCGGTAGCCGCCATCGGCGATGAACGCCTCGACTTCGGCGTTGCGCACCAGCGTTGCGGCCAGCTCGAACGGCTCCAGCCACTGGCGATGGCGGGGGGCTTCGTTGTCGAAGTGGAAGGCCGTGCTCTGCCCATCGGGACAGGTGCCGGCTGAGGGCTGCGGTCGCTCAGGATCCGGTCGGTCAGTCGCCAACGGGCCTGTTTCCAGGTGGGTCGTCGCCCATCGGGCTGTCCCTGAGCGGTCGGTCAGCCTTGGATCTGTCGGAATCGGACCTGTGGGCGCGACAGCCATGGCCGCGACAGCCATGGCCGCATCGCCTTGCTGCGGCATCACCGGCACGGCGGGGTGGCCGATCTCCACCAGGCCGCCGTCAAACGCCAGCCAGTCGCCCGGCCTGGCGGCTTGGCCGGCGCATCGGCTCCGCCACAGGGCCTCCGGACCCTGCTCCTCGCGGCTGTAGGCCGGCTCCAGCGGCTGTCTGGCGAAGCCATCGAGCAGATCCATCAGCAGCAGCTCCTGGTGCTGCTGTTCGTGCTGCAGGCCCAGCTCCAGCAGCGCTGTGAGCTCCTGCACCAGGCTGGCGTCGTCGCAGCGCTCCAGGCTGGCGATCAGTGCCATCAGCGCCTCATCCACCCGCTGTCGCCAGGTCAGCACCGCGCCGATCGGTGGCCGCGTCAGCAGGCCCCGCTGCGGCCGGGGCTGCCTGCAGCCCAGGGCTTCGTAGTAGGAGTTGAACAGGTAGTTCCAGCGCTGATCGGGGGGCTGCCAGGCGCCGGCCCGATCGCGATGGAGGTCGCCGGCCAGCAGCTGCGCCCCGTACGGTGCCAGCACGAAGCTGCTGAAGAACCAGGTGGTGTGGCCCAGATGCCACTTGGGCGGGCTGGCATCGGCCATGCCCTGCAGGCAGAGATCCTCGGGCTCCAGTGGCGCGATCAGCTCGACGCTGCGGCGGCGCACCTGCAGCAGCCGCTCGGCCAGGACCTCAAGCTCCCGGGCGGGCTCCGCAGGCGGATGGGCGGTGGTCCCGGCGGTGCCCGGCAGCCCCGCCGGTGCCGCTCCCCGCCCGGCGATCGCAGGTGGCGGAGCGCCCATCAACCGTGGCCTGACTGGAGCGACCCTAGGAATGTTCCCTACGATCCGCCAACCACGACGACCGGACGGGCCAGCACATGGGCGGCATCTGCGCAGGATTCACCGATGCCGTCGGCCACACGCCCCTGATCCGCCTGCGGGCCCTGAGTGAATTCACCGGCTGTGAGATCCTCGGCAAGGCCGAATTCATGAATCCCGGCGGATCGGTCAAGGACCGGGCGGCGCTGGGCATCCTGCAGGAGGCGGAGGCTTCCGGCGAGCTGCGGCCCGGCGGCACGGTGGTGGAGGGCACCGCCGGCAACACCGGCATCGGCCTGGCCCACCTCTGCAATGCCCGCGGCTACCGCTGCCTGATCGTCATTCCCGAAACCCAGTCGGCCGAGAAGATCGGCCTGCTGCGCAGCCTCGGCGCCGAGGTGCGCACCGTGCCGGCGGTGCCCTACGCCGATCCCAACAACTACGTCAAGCTCTCCGGTCGGATCGCCGCGGAGACCCCAGGCGCTGTGTGGGCCAATCAGTTCGACAACCTCGCCAACCGCCGCGCCCACTTCAACAGCACCGGCCCGGAGATCTGGGAGCAGTGCGAGGGCCAGGTGGATGCCTGGGTGGCGGCCACCGGCACCGGCGGCACCTACGCCGGCGTCGCCCTGTTCCTTAAGGAGCGCAGTGCGGCGGTGCGCTGCGTGCTGGCCGATCCCCATGGCAGCGCCCTGCACAGCTGGGCCACCACCGGTGCGCTGCGCAGTGAGGGCAGCTCGATCACCGAAGGCATCGGCAACAGCCGCGTCACCGCCAACCTGGCCGATGCCCCGATCGACGATGCGGTGCGCATCGATGACCAGCAGGCCCTGGACACGATCTACCGGCTGCTGTGGCAGGAGGGCCTCTTCCTCGGCGGTTCGGTCGGCATCAATGTCGCGGCGGCGGTGGAGACCGCCCGCCGGCTCGGTCCCGGTCATCGGATCGTGACCGTGCTCTGCGATGGGGGAGACCGCTATCGCTCCCGCCTTTATGACGGCGCCTGGCTGGCCGGCCGCGGTCTGCTTCAGCCGCAGCGTGCTGCAGGAGAGGAGGGTTGATGCCTAATGGTGGGCTGGTTCCCGGCCAGCTGATTGGCGGTCGCTACCGGCTGGAACGTCTCCTCAGCGAGGCGGTTCCGCCGGATCAGGCCGCCTGGAGCGCCCGCCAGGGTGAGCTGTGGCTGGCGCGCGATCAGCTGGCGGCCGAGGCCCCCTGTGCCCTGCGTCACCTCGGTCCGGATCTGGATCAGGAGCGCGCCCGCCAGCTGTGGACCCGCCTGCAGGCGGTGCTCCATCCGCAGGTGCCGCGCCTCGGTCCGGCCTTGCAGGAGGGCGATGACCTCTGGCTGGTGCGTGACTGGCAGGCCGGCCGCACCTACGGCCACATGCTCGCGGCCCGCGCCGAGCGCCAGATGGTGTTCGGGGCCGGAGAGGTGCTGCTGCTGCTGCGTCAGCTGCTGCCGGTGCTGGCCGCCCTGCACAGCCAGGAGCTGCTGCATGGCGATCTCAGCCCCGACAACCTGTTGCGCCGCGACAGCGATGGTCTGCCGGTGCTGCTCGATTTCGGGTTGCTGCGAGGCACCACCGGCGCAGCGGAGCCGGCCGCGGCCACACCGGGTTATGCGCCGCCGGCCCTGCTGCGGGGCGAGGCCGCCCAGCCCTGGATGGATCTGCACGCCCTCGGGGTGGTGGCGCTGGTGCTGCTCAGCGGTGATCCGCCGGCGGCGCTGCTCGATCCGGTCAGCCTCGCCTGGCGCTGGCCGGTGGCCCTCGATCGCGAGCCGGCCCTGCGCGCCCAGCTGCAACGCCTGCTCGAGCCCCGGTCGGCGGGGCGTTTCGCCACAGCGGCCCAGGCCCTGCAGGCCTTCCAGAGCCTGCCGATGCCGGAGAGCACCGGTCCGGTGGCCCGTGCCGATCGCACCGTGGCCCTGGTGCCCCCCAGCGAGCGGCCGCTGTCGCTGCGGGATCCCGCCCCCATGGCCGAGGCTGTGGCGCAGAACGTGGCACAGGAGGTGGCGCAGGACACCGCTCCTGCTGTCGCAGGCGGTGGCCACAGCGGTGACGGTGTCCCGGGTGGCGGGCCCGCCGATGAGGGCTCAGGGTCACCCCCCCCAGGTACGGCTGCAGCAGATAGGGCTGCTGCAGATAGGGCGACCCCGGAGCCCGGGCCGGCCGGGGCGGAGATCCCGGAGGGGGCCGCGCTGCCCGAGGCCGCGGTGGCGCCACTCCAGCCCCTGTCGCCGGCGGCCCTGGCCCGGCGCAGGGATCAGGAACGGGAGGAGGCGGCTGAGGGGGGGCTCTGGCCGGTGCTGATCGCTCTGGTGCTTTCGGCGGTGGTGGGCACGGCGATCGGCTGGTGGTGGCTCGGTCGTGACCGCACGCAGACGCCGCCGGCCGGCAGCGAACCGGAACTGAGCCGCACCCTGCCGGCTGATGAGGTGGATCAGCGGCGGCAGCTGATCGATCGGCTCCGGGCGCTGCAGATCAATCGCAACTGGTTCCTGCGGCTCGTGGATGCGGCCCTGCTGGCCCAGTACCCGGAGCGCCGCGGCCGCCTGCCCGGCGATGGGCCGGAAGATGCCCCGCTGCGGCAGGTCTGGAACCAGGAGGCGGAGGAATGGCTGGCGCGCATCCAGCAGCTGCCGCTGCCGTTGCGACAGCGGCTCGGCAGCTTCTCGGAGGGCGACTGGCGCCAGCGCCAGGAGGGGCTGGTGCAGCAGGGCATCGCCCCGCCGGTGCTGCAGCAGCTGATCTCCGCCAGCGCCCAGGGCCTGCTGCCCGCTCGTTCTGGCGAGGAGATCCCGGCCGAGCCCTTCCGTCAGTTGTGGTATGCCGCAGCCGAGCAGGTGCTCGACAGCCTGCGCATCGAGCCGATCCGCGTCGGCGCCACGTTGCAGACCCTGGCGGCGGAGGTGCCGGCCGGTGGGGCCCGCCTGTTCCCGATCCGTCTGCCGGCCCAGCATCGGCTCGCCCTGGGGGTCAGTGGGACGCCGCTGCTGCAGATGAGCGTCTACGGCGCTGATGGCACGCTGCTGGAGTCCCGCGGCGCGTTGCGGGTGGTCACCCTGCCGCCCCAGTCGGCCTCGCCGGTGCAGCTGCTGGTGATCAATCAGGGGGTGGCGCCGGCACCGATCAGCCTGTCGCTGCGGGCCGATCCACCGCCGGCGGCCGCCCAGCCCGCCCCCCAGCTGCCTGGGGTGGCACCGCGGCTGCCCGATCCGGCGACGGGGGCGGAACCCGGGGCGGCCGGTCAGATGGAGCCCGCCCCGGACACGCCGGCCGATGCCCCTGCGGACCCCGGCGCTGCGGGTGGCATTGCCCAACCTCAGCCCTGAGACAGCCTCCCGGAGCCGTCGCTCGGCTGCAGCCCCCAGCCGTCCGGATCACCACCGCCGCATGCCCACGGGCCAGGGGGATGCGAGCGATCAGATCCGCGACAGGGCGGCGCGGGTCTCCTTGGCCTCCTGTTTGCGCTTCTCTTCGTGGCGCTTGTCGTGCAGCTTGCGGCCCTTGCCGAGGCCCAGGGTCACCTTGATCCAGGAACCCTTGAGGTGCATGTTCAGCGGGATCAGGGTGAGGCCCTTCTGCTCGAGGGCGATGCGCAGCTTTTCGATCTCGCGGCGGTGGGCCAGCAGCTTGCGCACCCGCAGCGGCTCGTGGTTGAAGAAGCGGCCGGCGTGGCTGTGGGGCGAGATGTGCACGTTGTGCAGCTGGATCTCGCCACCGCGGATCAGGCAGAAGCCATCGCGCAGGTTGCACTGGCCGGCCCGGATCGATTTCACCTCGGTGCCCAGCAGTTCGATGCCGCACTCGAGGGTTTCGAGGATCTCGTATTGATGGCGCGCGAAGCGGTTGTCGGCCAGCAGGCGATGGGCGGGGTCCTTCGCCTTGCCACCATTGCCTTTCCTGCCCGGACCCTTCGCCATCGCCGCTGCCCTGTGCGCCTCACCCCCCGACCCTAGGGGGCATCTGAGGCGCCATCCGCCTGCGCCACACGGGCCGGCCCGATGGCGATCGGTCTCGGCGAGTGTTCGGGCGGCCCGGGTACCCTGCAGCCCATGGCGATCGTCTCCTCCCATTCCGGCGGAGCCCCGGCGGGGCGGGGCGACGGCCGCAATCGTCTTGAACGAACCGGGACCGGCCGCACCGGTGACGATCCCTCGCAGGCCAGTCCCCCGCAGGCCGGCCGGGCGGCCCGGCAACGCCGCTCCGAGCTGCTCGATCCTCACGCGGCAGCGGATGAGGAGAGCGCTCTGGCCGGTGTGCGCCCCGCATCGGATCGCCGGCCCCCAGCGGGCGGCAGGGCTGCGGCCAGCCCGGAGGCAATGGCGCTGGGAGAGGTGTCGCCGGCGGCACCCCCAGAAGCGGCTGGTCTTCCCCGTGAGGATGGGCTGCGGCCGCGCCGCCTCGCCGATTACATCGGCCAGAACGAACTCAAGCAGGTGCTGGCGATCGCCGTGGAGGCCACCCGCAGCCGTGGTGAAGCCCTCGATCATGTGCTGCTGCATGGCCCGCCGGGCCTGGGCAAGACGACGATGGCCCTGGTGCTGGCCGAGGAGCTGGGTGTGCGCTGCCGCATCACCAGTGCTCCCGCCCTGGAGCGCCCGCGTGACATCGTCGGTTTGCTGGTGAACCTGCAGGCCCATGAGGTGTTGTTCATCGATGAGATCCATCGCCTCAATCGGGTGGCCGAGGAGCTGCTTTATCCGGCGATGGAGGATTTCCGCCTTGATCTCACCGTCGGCAAGGGCACTGCAGCCCGCACCCGCAGCCTCGAGCTGCCGCCATTCACCCTGGTGGGGGCCACCACCCGCGCCGGAGCGCTCAGTTCACCGCTGCGGGATCGTTTCGGGTTGATCCAGCGGCTGGAGTTCTACGAGCTGGCTGATCTGCAGGCGATCGTCGAGCGGGCTGCTGTGCTGCTGCAGCTCTCGCTCGAGCCGGAGGCGGCCCGTGAGGTGGCCGGCCGCTGCCGCGGCACACCCCGCATCGCCAACCGGTTGCTGCGGCGGGTGCGCGATGTGGCGGCGGTACGCGGCGAGGAGCGGATCGCGGCGGCGCTGGTGCAGGAGGCCCTCAGCCTGCATCGCGTCGATGGCCGCGGCCTCGATGCCAGTGATCGGCGTCTGCTGCATCTGTTGCATCACGGCCACGGCGGCGGGCCGGTGGGATTGGAGACATTGGCGGCCGGACTGGGGGAGGATCCCACCACGCTGGAAACGGTGATCGAGCCCTATCTGCTGCAGCTGGGATTCCTGCAGCGCACCCCCCGCGGCCGGGTGCTCACCGAAGCCGGCCGCGCCCATCTGGACGGTCCCAGCGTCGGCCCCGCTTCAGGGCCGGCTTCCGATGTCGCCTGAGCCGAGCGGCTCTGGCCTGACCGGCAGCGGCACGCTCCGGGGTCCCGTCGAGCTCCCCCAGCACCTGGGCTGACTCCGGGCTCACCGCCTCTGGTTGCTGAGCAGCCGCCGGCACCCAGCATCGCGAGCAGCCACCCCTGTTGGAGCCGCCGCTACGCCGAACTGCAGCTGCAGGAGCAGGCGGCAGACAGGTGCGCCTCCCCGCACAGGTGGCCAGGGAACGGGCCGAGGTACTGGTGAGCCGGCTGGAGCAACGCCTGGCCCAGCTGCAGGCAGAAGTGCAGATCACGGCCAAGGTGCCGAACCTCAAGGGCGGTGCCCTGGTGGCCGCTGGGAGGGCACCGCATAGAGCGGGTCTACGGCGAACCAGCAGCGGGTCGCCAGGGGCAGTGACGCTCCAATCAACGCAGGAGGTTCAACGCGCAATGGCTGTTCCGAGCGCCGTGGCTGTTCAGAGCGCTGTGGAGGTTCAAAGAGCCGCGGCTGTTCCGAGCGCCGCGGGAACCATCACCCGTGGCGGCAGGTTGAGCTGGCGGATGCGCCGGGCGAAGCCGCGGTCGTCGAAGGAGGCGATCGCTGCGCAACCTTTGCAGCTGGCGTGATCCAGGGCGTCAGCGAAATCGAGGCCGGAGCGAAGGCCTGCCACTCCCTGCTCCAGTACCGGGCGGTCTCCCACCTGAAGGCAGGGGTGCTGCAGCAGCTGGTCAAACACCAGCAGCACCTGCTCGGCCGCGAAGCCGTAATAGCCCCTCAAAACCCATTCCATCGGACCACATTCCCCGTCCAACGCCGCCAGACGCTGATCGAGGTCGCCATCCCGCTGGGGGCGAGCCATGCGGCATCGGCGCGGGAGAAGCGCATCTGCATTGGAATGCCATAGCAGATTTGCCTTCTATCACCGCATGCCTTTGCGAGGGCCGCTGCAGGGCTTGCCCTGCTGGCATCGCCGCCGGCGGGAGCCTGGGGAGGACGGGGATGCAGCAAAAGCAGGACTGCGTGTTGTGCGCAAGCAGGCGGAAGCTGGTGGCCTGGCCTATCCTGAAGCGAGCAACGGCGTGGTGGTCGCCCAGGGCGGCAATGCATCAGAAGCCCTGGCGGATCTGCATGCAGCGATCAGCTCCCACCGCGCAACCTTCGCAGCCTCGACGTTTCCAACCACCCCCTCAACACCATGACCACCCCCCGCCAGCGCCTGATTGTCGAAGCCAGCGACGACACCCTGCACATCCCCTTGCCTGCCCATCTGCGCCATCGCCGGCTGGAGGTCACGCTCGAAGCCGTGGATGAACCGGTGGCAGCTTCCTGGGCCACGCCCAACCGCGATCCGGAGCACATCAAGCGGGTGCTGGCGAAGGCCAGAGGGTCATGGGGGGACATGAGCGCCGATGAGATCGACCGCATGATCGAGGAAAGCCGCCGCAATGATTGGCGTGAGCCCTGGGAGGAGTGCCGCGATGTTCCTTCTTGACAGCAATGTCTTCATCTACTATCTGAATGACGATTTGACGGAAGATGGCAATCGTTTGTTCGAACGGGCTATCGCTTCCGGTAGTGCCTACTCTGCCATTTCACGGCTTGAGGTTCTTGGCTACCCGTTGTCTGCTCCCAAGCGGCAGGACGCCGAGGACATCCTCCGCCTGTTTCAGGAGTTGCCGATCGATGATGCCATTCTTGATCAAGCCATTGCTTTGCGTTCAAGCAGCAGGATCAAGTCGATCGATGCCTTGATTGCCGCCACCGCTCGCCACCACAACCTCCCCCTGATCACCCGCAATCTCAAGGATTTCGAAGCCATCCCTGGCCTCAGCCTGATCAATCCCTTCCAGCCCCCAGCCCAGAGCTGATCTTCCGCGCCCATGGCCTCTCCAGCCGTGAGCGTCGCGGCAGGGCCCACTCGATGCTGAGATCTAACCAACGTGCCTCTGGTGTTCCCCTCGCCGATCAGCCTGGGCTGGACAGCTCTGCAGCGAGCGCGATCCCCCCAGCGTTCTCCGCACCGTGTTGGTGGCACCGCCTACAACCAAGATCGCCGGCAAGCCCGACGGCACCGAGGTGCATACCTGCTGGGGAACTGGCTTGCAGAGTTCACTCTGGCTGGGCGATCAGCCCCGCTACCGCGGTGGGTCCCAGCACCGGCTTACCGCCAGCTGGACCTGCAGTAGGGCCCGCCCGAATCCACTGGCCATGGGCGTTGATGCCATAGCGGCCGGCAGCCTGGGCAGTGGTCTGCAGGCCCAGCCGTGCCAGGGGCTGCCCGCTACGGCTGGCGGCGGCCACCCGTGACGGCCTAATGCACACCGAACGTCCTAAGTTGTGGCAACAGATGTACGCACACCATGAAGACAGAACGGCTGGCCCTGCGCGTCTCCGACGCCTTCCTTGAGGGTCTGGATGAATTGGCGGAGGCGGAGGGTCTCAGCCGGGCGGAGGTGGTGCGGCGTGCCGTCGCCTTGCTGGCCTTCGCGCGGAAGGAAGAACAGGAGGGGCGCCGGATGGGGTTCTTTGTGGAGGAAGCCGGCGTCCCTCGTATCAAGGAAGTCGTGACGCTGTGAGCGACCTGCCAGATGCACAGTCGCTGGCGGAGCTGGCGGGGGTGGTCCAGCCAGCTCCGCCAGCTTCGGTGCCAGGAAGGCCTCAGGCAAGGGAACGGCGGCGGCTTCAACAGGGTTCCGGGCCATTTTCGTGGTGCTGGCCACTGAGGCGGTGCGCGTGTTAGTGGTAGAGAAGACAGTGTTAGGAGGCAAATGGTCACTTTTGAGCCGCGTTTTTGTCGAACCGCAGAAGATTTCGAGAATGCTGCACGAGATTGGATGCTTAGCTGGGGATTTTCTGATGCCTTTACAACGAGCAAAGGGGCAGATGGCGGGGTTGATGTCGAGTCGGACCGCGCGATTGCACAGGTAAAGGCAACCACTAAGCAAACCGGGAGGCCGCATGTTCAGCGACTTAGGGGAGCGGCTTTTGACGGAAGGCAGGCCTTTTTCTTTTCCCTGGGAGGCTATACAAATGAGGCAAGGATGTATGCGGATGCTTCCGAAGTAAAGCTTTTTCGCTTTAGCGCATGCGACGGGAGTGTGGAGGCCATAAACAAAGCGGCTAACAGCTTCTTGAGATCAATCGAAGATCCGGAAGTCTGTGGACGCGAAGAGAGCTGGGCAGATGCTGTGAATAGGATTGGAGGCCTTTCCAGGGCTGGCGTTAACACTGAAAGCGTCAAAGAAATTGCCGATATAGTGATGTCATCTCTGGAATCCATGGAAGCAAGGCGTGGGTTTTCTATTTTTGTGGTAATTGGCCTTGAAAATAGATTTGTACAGTTTGCCAGTGAGAACTTGCTTATTGAAAGCGTCGGTGTTGCGCTGGCCGATCCCCCTTTGACTGTTGGACAGGTAGATACCTTGAGGGAGCTTAGATTTGAAAAAGGTCAAAAGAAAAAGGATAATTTTCAGCGCTATTTTGAGGCCGATTCAAGATTGCGAGAAATTGCGGAATGCATTCTTGTTGCACTTTTAGATATTCATGGCTTGGCCGATGCAAAGAATCTGAGTGTCGAGTTAGGCTCTTTTGATTGATCAGGCCCGTTTTCTTGAAGCTGGAGGATCTTCTCCGAATCGCTGACAAGGTCAGCCGGGGATCAGATCTGATCCTCTGCGGCCTGATCGATTGGCCACTCAACAGCTCCGCCGGTGGCTAACATTCTGTGAGGCTTCAGCAACCCTCTACCCGGTCGCCATCGCAGCGAACCACTAGCTCAGCGACCAGATTGGTCATCTCCGGCAGGGGCGGATAGCTGCGCTCCCAGCTTGTGGGGCCGTCCCGTAGTAACAGCGCCACATCGTGCCAGTCGTCTCGGCTGAGGTAATCGTTACCAGGGTGTCCGCATCGCCGGCGGGGGTGGACAGGCGTCTGAGGGGGCCGGTTGCTGCCTTCCAGGGTGCCGCAGAGGGCCCACAGCTGCTCCCGCTGGCCAACAAGAGACATAAGGGCACCTCGAAGAATTCGGATTCCAGGAACAACCAGCAATTGAGACCCATTGCCCCGTCAGGCCCGCCTTGAGCCCGAATCCTCGGGAAAGGCAATTTTTCGAGGTGCCCTTTCTCAGGTATCTCCAGCGTACTTCCAACCTGACAGCAGCTGCATAAGGATGCAAAAATGGACTTACTCTCTTTGATATTCTAGCGAGAAAGTCGTGCTAGGATCTTTGCTATGCCGCCTAAGTGGCGGCTTTTTGTTGTCTGCAGATGCTTTGTTAAACGCCGATTATTCGAGGTGCCC
>JBJTQH010000064.1:0-22661 GCA_046075505.1 Cyanobium sp.
GCCTCAAGAACATGCGCCGTCTGCCCGATGTGGTGATCCTGGTGGATCAGCGCCGCGAGACCAACGCCGTGCTCGAGGCTCGCAAGCTGGATATCCCCCTGGTGTCAATGCTCGACACCAACTGCGATCCCGATCTCTGCGATGTGCCCATCCCCTGCAACGACGACGCTGTGCGTTCCGTGCAGCTGGTGCTCGGCCGCCTCGCCGATGCGATCAATGAGGGCCGCCATGGCGCCCAGGATCGCGGTGGCGACGACGAAGGCTGATCCGCCTGCCGTCCCTGCCGCCTGACCAGGATCCCCCGGGCCGGCTCTGCCGGCCTTTTGCCGCAGCGATGCCCTGCCGCTGGGCGTGCCGGCTCGCCGGCTGAACCCCCTTCCCCTTCCCCACTCCCCAGCTCTCCACCATGCCTGAGATCTCCGCCAAGCTCGTCAAGGAACTGCGCGACAAGACCGGCGCGGGAATGATGGACTGCAAGAAGGCCCTTGCAGAAACCAACGGCAACACCGAGAAGGCGATCGAGTGGCTGCGCCAGAAGGGCATCGCCAGCGCCGAGAAGAAGGCCGGCCGCACCGCCGCTGAGGGTGCCGTGGGCAGCTACATCCACACCGGTGCCCGCGTCGGCGTGCTGGTGGAGGTGAACTGCGAGACCGATTTCGTGGCCCGCGGTGATCTGTTCCAAGAGCTGGTGCGCAACGTCGCCATGCAGATCGCCGCCTGCCCCAATGTCGAATATGTGACCACCGATCAGATCCCCCAGGATGTGGTGGATCGTGAGAAGTCGATCGAGATGGGTCGCGACGATCTGGCCGGCAAGAAGCCGGAGATGAAGGCCAAGATCGTGGAAGGGCGCATCGCCAAGCGCCTCAAGGAATTGGCTCTGCTCGATCAGGCCTACATCCGCGACAACACGATCACCGTCGGTGAGATGGTCAAGCAGGCCGCCGGCAAGACGGGCGAAAATATCCAGGTGCGCCGTTTCACCCGCTACACCCTCGGTGAGGGCATCGAGGTTGAAAAGCTCGACTTCGCCACCGAAGTGGCGATGATGGGCAAGGCAGGCTGATCGCCCTTCAGGTCCCGGCACGGTGAGCAGTTTCGGCTCTGCGGATGTTCCCAGTGATCTGGAGGGCATCCGCGCGGCCATCGCCGCCGCCAATCCGGATCTTTACCGCCACCTGGCCCTGTATCTCCAGGTGCTGCGCCATGTGTTGCCGGAGCGCGTGCATCAGGCCTGCTTCCATCTGGCCACCCAGGTGCATGCCTCCCGCTACCTGCGTCTCTCCCGGCGTGAACGCCTGGCGTTGCATCGCCATCGCCATGCCCTGCTGCGCCGTTGTTGCAGCCTGCTCACCGTCGAGCAGCTCGAAGCGCTCGCGCGCCAGATGGTGCGTGAGCAGCAGCAGCACCAGAGCGAGCGCGAGCAGCAGCTGCTGGCCCGGCTGCTCCGCGAAGCCCGCCGCAGCGATTCCGCTGAAGACGACGGTGCCGGCAACGGCGTCAGCGAGGCATCGCTCACAACACGTGAGCTGCCGCCGGGATCGGTGCGGCTCGATCTTGCGCCACCGCTGCAGGGTGGAGCCCTCCACTGGTCGGAGCTCACCGGTGCCTTCCAGGCGGCCGCGGCGATGGCTGCGGACGATGAGCTCGACGGCGATGACCTCGATGGTGATGCGCTCGAGCCCGACGATGAGGAGGAGGATCGCCCCTCTTCCCGGGATCGCGCTGAGGCCGCTGACGCCGACGAGCGCCGACGCTTCGAGGCGCTGAACGGCGAGGACCAGGATGACGAAGAGGCCCAGGAGTACCGCGACACCCAGGACTTCGATGCCGCGCCGCAATCCTCCAGGTGGGATGGCGCGGATCGCGCCCCGGGCGGCGGTCATGGCGCGGCAGGAGGAGCACAGTTCCGGCAGGCCGACGATCGGAACGCTCCTGATCAGCCGGGTCTGGAGTCGGGCGGACGGCCTCGGCAGGGGCGGTTTCCGGAGTTCGGCTCCGATCGCAGCGCATCCCGGCAGGGCGAGGCTGAACCGCCCGGGCCGCAGGCTGAGCCGGGCCGGACGGAGAGTTCCGCGGCAGCCGATGCCGAGATTGCAGCCATCTTTGCCGCCGCTGCCGCTGCTGCCTCCGGCATGGGACGGCGGCCGCCGCCGCGGCGCCGCGCCAGCCTGCAGATGGCCCCCGACTCCGACCTGAGCGATGCCGATGAGGGCGAGGACGGCAAAGGTGACGAGGGCAACGACGATGCCTCGCTGGACGCTGAGGACTTCCTGCAGGCGGCATCCACCGCGTCCCGCCGCCGCTCCCCTGAGGAGCTGGCCGCCGCCGAGGAGGAGCCCGCTGCCTTGCCTCCCCCCTGGGACCGCACCGGCCTGCCGGATGATCCGCTTCTGCTGCTCGAGTGGCTCGAAGGTCTGGAGAAGGCCCTGGCGCGGCGCTTGCGCAACCTCTCCCATGCCATCAATGTCGATCTGCTGCGTTTCGGGATGAGCCGCGGCCTGCTGCCGCTCAACCTGCTCGATGCGGTGCTGCAGGGTCAGATCGAGACGATGGCGTCCCCCGCCAATGTGCTGCGGCTGCAGCTGCCCTTCGGGTTGCGGCCGGGCGCCCCGCCGCTGCAGGCCGTGTCGATCCTGCTGCGCCAGGCCGATCTGGAGATGGAGGAACCGCGCCTGCGCACCTGTCGGCGCCGCTGGCAGCAACACCGTCAGGAGGTGCGCAGAATGGCCCAGCAGTACCGCCGCCTGCAGCGCCGCCAGCAGGCCCATGACGCCGAACGCTTGTGGTTGCAGGACATCCGCAGCAGCCTCCCGCCCCAGAGCTGAGCTGCCCCTCTGAGCTCAGCCCCGCCGCACGCGAGGCCTGGTGCGCCAGGCTGCAGCAGGCGGCCCAGCTGGAGAGCGATCGCGGCTTCGAAGATCTGCAGGGGCGTCAGGAACGGTTCAGCGCCTTCATCTGCCGCTCCCTGAATGAGGCGGCCAGTTGGGAGAGCCCGGCGCCGCCGGCTGCGGAATGGCGCAGCCTCGAGCAGGGGTTCCGGGGCTACGGCGACCACAGCCCGGCCCGCCGCCGTGAGCTGGTGGCCCGCCTGCGGCGGCAGCTGCATCTCTGGCGCCGCCAGCTGCAGCCCGCTTCCCCTGCGGCGCCGCCGCGCCTGCGCCTGGTTGAGGCGCCGCCATCGCGCCCGGCAGGCACCGCTCGCACCCTGACGCCCGAATCCCCCCTGGCCGAGCTGAGCGGCGTCGGACCGCGCACCGCCACCCTGCTGGCGGGCCTGGGGCTGTTGGTGGCCCGCGATCTGCTCGCCCATTACCCGCGCGATTACCTCGATTACGCCCATCTGGTGCGCATCGCTTCCCTGGAGGTGGGCCGCACCGCCACGGTGGTGGCCCGGGTGCGCCGCTGCCATGCCTTTTCCAGCAGCCGCAATCCCAACCTCTCGATCCTGGAGCTACAGCTGCAGGACAGCACCGGCCGGCTGCGGGTGTCGCGTTTTCTGGCCGGCCGCCGCTTTGCCTCACCCGGCTGGCTGAAGGCGCAGCAGCGCCAGTTTCCTGTCGACGCCACGGTGGCGGTCAGCGGCCTGGTGAAGGACAGCCCCTACGGACCCTGCTTCCAGGATCCCCTGATCGAGGTGCTCGACAGCCCCGGCGCCGCGGTGCGTTCCGATCAGATCGGTCGGCTGGTGCCCGTGTACGCCCTCACCGAAGGCCTGGGGGCCGATCGGCTGCGGCGGGCGATCCAGGCCCTGCTGCCGGCGGTGGAACGTTGGCCCGATCCCCTGCCGGAGGCCCTGCGCCGCCAGCAGGGACTGCTGCCCCTGGCGGCCGCCCGCCGCGGCATCCACCAGCCCCAAAGCCGCGAAGACCTGCAGGCCAGCCGGCAGCGGCTGGTGTTCGATGAGTTTCTGCTGCTGCAGCTCAGCCTCGGGCGTCAGCGCCAGCGGCTGCGGCGCCGGCCGGCCCCCGCCCTGGTGCCCGCTCCGGGGTCGCTGCACCTGGTGGAGCGCCTGCAGGAGCAGCTGCCGTTCCGGTTCACCGGCGCCCAGCAGCGGGTGCTGGCCGAGATCCGCGCCGACATGGCCCGCCCCCAGCCGATGGCCCGGCTGCTGCAGGGGGATGTGGGCAGCGGCAAGACCCTGGTGGCGCTCGCCGCCCTGCTGACGGCGGTGGAGGCCGGCTGCCAGGGGGCTCTGATGGCTCCCACCGAGGTGCTGGCCGAGCAGCACATGCGCAAGCTGGCACCGCTGCTGGCGCCGCTGCAGGTGAACGTGGCCCTGCTCACCGGCTCCACCCCGGTGCGGCAGCGGCGGCACCTGCTGCAGGATCTGATCAATGGCCAGCTGCATCTGCTGGTGGGCACCCATGCGCTGCTGGAGGACCCGGTGCAGTTTCACCGCCTCGGTCTGGTGGTGGTCGATGAGCAGCATCGTTTCGGGGTGCAGCAGCGCAACCGCCTGCTGGCCAAGGGATTGCAGCCCCACCTGCTGACGATGACCGCCACACCGATCCCCCGCACCCTGGCCCTGGCGGTGCATGGTGATCTCGACGTGAGCCAGATCGATGAATTGCCGCCCGGGCGGACGCCGGTGCGCACGGCGCTGCTGACCGGCAGCGAACGCCCGCGGGCCTGGCAGCTGATCCGTGAGCAGGTGGCCCTGGGGCAGCGGGCCTACGTGGTGCTGCCGCTGGTGGAGGAATCGGAGAAGCTGGATCTGCGCTCGGCAGTGGCGGTGCATCACGATCTGCAGAGCGCTGTGTTCCCCGACCTGCGGGTGGGGCTGCTGCACGGGCGCCTCGGCAGTGAGGAGAAACAGAACACCCTGCGGGCTTTCGCCGCCGGGGAGCTGCAGGTGCTGGTGAGCACCACGGTGGTGGAGGTGGGGGTGGATGTGCCGGAGGCGAGCGTGATGGTGATCGACCATGCCGAGCGTTTCGGGTTGGCGCAGCTGCATCAGCTGCGCGGCCGCGTCGGCCGGGGGGCGGCTGCCTCCCATTGCCTTTTGATCCAGGAGGGCCGCACCGCCCAGGCCCGCCAGCGGCTGGAGGTGCTGGTGAACAGCCAGGACGGCTTTGAGATCGCCGAGATGGATCTGCGTCTGCGCGGTCCCGGCCAGGTGCTGGGCACACGCCAGTCGGGGTTGCCGGATCTGGCCCTGGCCAGCCTCAGCGAGGATGGCGATCTGCTGGAACGGGCCCGCTCAGCCGCCACAGCCCTGCTGGAGCAGGATCCGGAGCTGGAGCAGCACACGGGTCTGCGCCAGGCTCTGGAGGAGCAGCAGCGCCGGCCGCTGCAGGGCGGGCGTCTCAACTGAACCCGCCGCCGCGCAGGATCGGGGGGTGATCCCTGAGCCGACCGGCCCGATCCCGGTCCTGAACCATGCGCCCCTGGAGTCCGATCCCGATTCACGACAACGGTGAGCCGCTGCTGCCCCTGCCGCCGCTGCTGCAGCGGATCGAGCCCCATCCCTACCGCAGCCTTGGGGCGCCCTACGGTCCCGACGGCTGTCCGTTCCGGCTGCGGCAGGGGGTGATCCGGCGGCTGGAGCAGGCGCAGCGGGCCCTGGCGGCCCAGGCTCCGGGCTGGCGGCTGGCGATCTTCGATGCCTGGCGGCCGGTGACGGTGCAGCGCTTCATGGTGGCCCATGCCTATGCCAGCGAATGCCGCAGCCGCGGACTTGATCCCGCCGGTGAGGGGCCAGCGCAACAGGCGGTGCACCAGGAGGTGGGACGCTTCTGGGCTCCCCCCAGCGACGATCCCGCCACACCGCCGCCCCACAGCACCGGAGCAGCCGTGGATCTCACCCTGGCGGATGCCGGTGGCAGGGTGCTGGACATGGGAGGGGAGATCGATGCGATCGGCCCGGTGTCTGAGCTCGACCATCACGCGGCGGCCGCGGCCGCCGATCCCGACGGCCCGCAGGCCCGCTGGCAGCAGCGACGCCAGCTGCTGCACCAGGTGATGGTCGGCGCCGGTTTTGCCCAGCATCCCAACGAGTGGTGGCATTTCAGCCACGGCGATCAGCTCTGGGCCTGGCGGCAGGGCCAGCCGACGGCGCACTACGGCCGTTGGGATGGCGCAGTCGGTGCTGAGAGCAAGGGGGAAAGCGGCACGGCCGTCGGCGCCGCCTGAACCGGGGTGGGGGAGGCGACGGCAGGGACGGGGGCCAGCAACTGCAGTTGGCGCGCCACGGCCAGCGCCTCGGCTTCCGGCAGCAGGCCGCGGCGGACGCAACGACGGAGGGTGGCCAGGGTCATCTCGGCCTGCAGTCGGCGCAGCCGGGCCAGCACCGCTTCCGGTTGGTCGCTCCAGGGCTGCAGCTGGCGCTCAAAGGCCTGGCGGATCGCCTGGGGCCGGCAGATCTGGGGATCGGGGTCGTAGTGCTCCACCGGCGCCGGGGGTGGAGCCGGTCGCCGCTCCGCAGGGATTGCCAGAGCCGGCGGCAGGACGGGCAGCCAGGCGATGCACAGCAGCAGCGGCCCGCATCGCAGCAGCCCCAGCGGCGATGGCCGGCTGCAGCGGACCAGTGGCCGCACGCCGGTGACAACCCGGGGGCTGGCATCGCGGCTGGTGGGGACCATGGCGATCGCAGCAGCAACGCGGTTGGCGTCCTGCCTGGAGCTGACCGACCGGCGTCCACCAGCCCATGGCTGGGCGCTCTGGTCCGCCCGGAGCCGGAGCGCACGGTGCCAGGGCATCCGGCGATGAGGCGCAGCGCTCATCCGGCGCCCAGCAGCGCCTCGATCCGCCCATCACCCACCTTGGCGATCCAGTCTCCGAGGCTGGTGCGCGGACCGCTCTCCTCCTGCCAGGCGCGCAGTAGCGGCTCCAGCGTCGTCTCCAGATCGGCCAGGGGCATCCGCTCCAGGAACGGCCGGGCCAGGCGGGTGAGACCGGGGGTGCCGCCGAGCCAGAGCTGATAGCTCTCCACACCGCTGCCCACCAGACCGATCTCCGCCATGTAGGGGCGAGCGCAGCCGTTGGGGCAGCCGGTCATGCGGATCAGCAGAGACTTGCTGATTCCCAGGCGCTGACGCAGGGCTTCAAGGCGATCGAGCACCGCCGGCAGGATCCGCTCCGATTCGGTGATCGCCAGACCGCAGGTGGGCAGGGCGGGGCAGGCGATCGCATGGCGGGCCAGCTGGGGAGGGGCCTCAGGCGCCTCGAAGCCGAGAGTGGTCAGGGCCTGGCGCAGACCGGCGCGCTGGTTGGTGGCGATGTTGCACAGCAGCAGGTCCTGGTTGGGGGTGAGGCGCACCTCCAGTTGATACGTCTCCACCAGCTGGCGCAGCCCCACCTTGAGCTCGCCGTCGAGACGGCCGCAGAGCAGCGGCAGGCCGACGAACCAGAGCCCGTCCCCCTGGCGATGCCAGCCGAGGTAATCGCTGAGGCGGGCGCGTGGTTCATGGCGCAGCCCCCGGATCGGATGGGGGAAATAGCGCTGCAATTCCTGGCGGAACCAGGCGACACCACGGTCGTGAATCAGATATTTCATGCGTGCATGGCGCCGTTGCTGGCGGTCGCCGTGATCGCGTTGCAGCGCCGCGATCGCCTGCACCAGATCGAGCACATGCTCAATCGCCACCCAGCCGAGCCCATCGGCGGTGCGGGCGAAGGTTTCCTCCTTGTTGTGGGTGCGGCCCATGCCACCGCCTACGTAGACATTGCAGCCCAAGGGCCGGCCGCTGCGATCGCAGAACAGCACCAGGCCGATGTCCTGGGTGAGCAGATCCACCGAGTTGTCGCCTGGCACGGTGACGGCGATCTTGAATTTGCGCGGCAGATAGGTGGATCCATACAGCGGTTCGGCCGCATCACCGCTGAACAGCGCTCCCTGGCGCTGACGCTCCTTCACCTTGCGGGTGGCGCGTGAAGGGCGGATGCGATAGGAGAGATCACCATCGACCCAGAGATCGAGGTAGGAGCCCTCCGCCGCCTCCGGCGTGAGCAGATCAGCGATCTCATCGGCCAGGGCGCGGGCGGCGGGGTAACCATCCCCCTGAAACGGCGCGGCCGGGGCCATCACATTGCGATTGATATCGCCACAGGCCGACAGGGTGGAGCCCATCGACCGGACGATGGTGCCGATCACCTCGCGCAGATCCGCCTTGGCGATGCCGTGCATCTGGAACGCCTGGCGGGTGGTGGCCCGCAGCGTGCCGTTGCCGAGACGGCCGGAGAGATCATCGAGGGCGAGGTAGAGAGAGGCGGGAATGCGACCGCCGGGACTGCGCAGCCGCAGCATCATCTGCCAATCCTTCTCCTCTCCCTTGCGGCGGTTATCGCGGTTGTCCTGTTGATAGCTGCCGTGGAATTTCAGGATCTGCACCGCCGATTCGCTGAAGTTGAGGCGGTCGTTCTCCAGTTCGCTGGCCAGCGGTTCGCGCAGATGGCCGCTGGATTGCTTCAGGGCTTCAAAGCGTGACGGTGGCGCTGCCCCGCGGGCTACTCCGTCTTCAGCTGCGGGGACAGCGGTTTGAGCAGCGGGGTCAGACGTCATCACGGACATTGCCAGGCACGCGATCGCACAGTGTCCCGAAGCTAGCGAACCCCCCCGGGGCCGGGGTTGTGGAGGCGGTGGTTGCATACAGTCGCCCGGCAGCGATTCGTTCCATGGCCACCTTCCTGCTCGAGATCGGCACCGAGGAGCTCCCCGCCGATTTCGCCAGGCTGGCACTGCCCCAGCTCCGGGAGATCGCCGCGGCCTCCCTGAGCGAGCAGCGTCTGACCTGCTCCGGCCTGAAGACCACGGGAACGCCCCGGCGTCTGGCCCTGCAGGTGGAGGGTCTGCCGCTGCGTCAGGAGGATGCCTGTGAAGAGCGCAAGGGCCCGCCGGCGCAGCAGGCCTTCCGCGACGGGCAGCCCACACCGGCGGCGATCGGCTTCGCGCGCCGTTGCGGCCTGGATCCAGCTGCCCTTGAGGTGCGCGACACCCCCAGGGGCCCCTTCGTCTTCGCGACGACCGTGACCTCGGGTCGCGCCACCGCCGAGGTGCTGGCGGAGCTGATTCCGCAGTGGATCAGCGCCTTGCAGGGTCGGCGTTTCATGCGCTGGGGCCAGGGGGAGCAGCGTTTCAGCCGTCCGATCCGCTGGCTGGTGGCCCTGCTCGATGCTGAGGTGGTGCCGGTGCAGCTCGATGGTTGTGATCCGCCGCTGCACAGCGGTCGTTGCAGCCGCGGCCACCGCCTGCATGGCGCGAGCGGCGACGGTGGCGCAGTGGCGATCGCCACTGCTTCCAGCTATGGCGAGACTCTGGCTGCCGCCGGGGTGCTGGTGGAACGCCAGGAGCGCGCCGCTCTGATCCGTCGTGAGCTGGAGGCGGCGGCGGCGGCACGCGGCGGCCAGGCGGATCTGCCGGAGGGTCTGTTCGAGGAGCTGGTGGATCTGGTCGAGGCGCCGCGGCTGCTGGAAGGGTCGATCGAGGAGCGCTTCCTGGCCCTGCCGCCGGAGGTGCTGTGCACGGTGATGCGCGCCCATCAGCGTTATGTCCCCCTGCAACGCATCGGCGCGGCGGTCGATCCCCTGGCGCTGGATGCCCAGGCGAGTCTGCTGCCCCGCTTCCTGTGCATCGGCAACGGACTGGAGGCGGCGAGCGCCACGATCCGGCGCGGCAATGAGCGGGTGCTGCGGGCCCGCCTGGCCGATGCCGAGTTCTTTGTGGCTGCCGATCGGCGGGTCGCCAGCATCGACCGCCGCGATCAGCTGGCCACGGTCACCTTCGCCGAAGGCCTCGGCAGCCTGCGCGACCGTTGTGAGCGACTGGAATGGTGCGTCGACATCCTGGTGCCGGCCCTGGGCCTGGCAGCGGCGGATGCCGGCCACGCCCGCCGGGCGGCCCATCTGTGCAAGCACGATCTCGTCAGCCAGATGGTGGGCGAATTCCCGGAACTGCAGGGCCAGATGGGCGGCAAATATCTGCTGGCCGAAGGCGAGCCGCGGGCGGTGGCCCTGGCTGTGCTGGAGCATTACCTGCCGCGCGGAGCCGGCGATACCCTGCCCACCTCGGCGGCCGGCGCCGTGCTGGCCCTGGCGGAGCGCCTGGAGCTGCTGCTGAGCATCTTTGCCCGGGGCGAACGCCCCAGTGGCTCCTCCGATCCCTATGCCCTGCGGCGCGCCGGCAACGGTCTGCTGCAGATCCTGGGCAACCGCGGCTGGTCGCCGGATCTCGCCGCGCTGCTGCAGCGGGCCTGCGGCCACTGGCAGCAGCTGTTCCCCGCCTTTGCGCTCAAGGCCGATGCCCTGGCGGACGACCTGGGCGAGTTCCTGCGCCAGCGCCTGCAGAGCCTGCTGGAGGAGGAGGGCATCGATGCCGATCTGGTCCAGGCTGTCAGCGGCGCCAGCGTGTCGTTGCAGCGGCTGCTGGCCGACCCCCTCGACGCACGCCAGCGGGCCACGTTGCTGCAGCAACTGCGCCGGGACGGGGCGCTGCAGGCGGTGCAGGCGGTGGTGCAGCGGGCCTCGCGTCTGGCGGAAAAAGGGGAGGTGCCATTGGCGGTGCTCTCCCCCCGCGATCTGGTCGATGCGCGTCTGTTCAGTTCCCCCAGCGAGGCGGCCATGCTGGCGGTATTGGAACGGCTTGAACCGATCGCCGCCGGCGCGGGCAGTGAACGCTATGGGTTGCTGGCGGCAGCGCTGCGGGACAGCGCCTCCACCCTGGCGGCGTTCTTCGATGGCGAGCAGAGCGTGCTGGTGATGGCCGACGATCTGGCCGTACGCGCCAATCGCCTCGCCCTGCTGGCCCTGCTGCGCAATCAGGCTTCGGTGCTGGCCGATTTCTCCTGTCTGAACGCCTGAGCAGCGCAGCAGTTGCAGCACAGCCAACCGGATCAGGCAGACGCATCAGCACGAAGCGGCATGCAAAAGCCCCCACCTTCATGGTGGGGGCCGTGAGGCTGCTCGAGGTTGGCGAGCGGCCTTTGAGCAGTTTCAGGCCAATGAGCCTCAGCCCTTGCCGGCCAGGGCGGGTTCGCGCTCGCTGCTGGCGGCATCGGCTGCGGCCGGCCGCGACCCGGGACGGCGGATGCCACCGCGGATGGCGCTGTTGGGCTGTTGCTGCAGCCGCTCCACCTCTTCCAGAGAGCGCACGGCGCTGGGGACCGGGCGATACCCGGATGGGGCGAAGGCCTGGCCGCGCAGATAGGCCCCCAGGGTGAGCAGGGTCAGCTTGATCGTCTGCCAGGGGTTGACCGGCACCACCCGCTTGTAGAGGTAGCTGTCAAAGGTGAGACGCTGCACGTCCTTGTCATCGCACATCTCGACGAAGGCTTCACGGGCCGGGTCGTTGCTGTAGAAGACGTTCTGCAAAATCTCGAGCACCTTGTAGGTGGCGCCGTACTGGCGATCCCATTTCTTGAGATACACCTTGAGGTCCTTCTCGCTCGGAACGCGACTGCCGCCGGCGCTGGCTGCCACGATCTGCTCGGCGCACATGCGGCCGCTCTTGGCGGCGAAGTAGATGCCCTCGCCAGAGCTCTTGGTGACGTATCCGGCGGCATCGCCCACCAGGGCCATGCGACCGACGACCCGTCGCGGGCGGGGATGCTCCGGGATCGGATGGGCCTCCACCTTGATCACTTCACCCTGGAGCAGGCGCTTGGCGGCGCGATCGCGGATGCCCTGCTGCAGGCCCTTGATCAACGACTGATTCTTCTGCATCGTGCCGGTTCCCACGGCCACGTGGTCGTACTTGGGAAAGACCCAGGCATAGAAATCAGGGGAAACATCCGTTCCCACATACATTTCGGCCAGATCCTCGTAGTAGGCCATCTCCTCGGCCGGCAGGCGGATCCGCTCCTGGAAGGCGATCGCCACGTTGTAGTCACCGGCATCCATCGCTTTGGCGACGCGGCTGTTGGCACCATCGGCGCCCACGATCAGATCCACCTCAAGGGTGCGCATTTCGCCGGTGGCCTCGCCGCTGCTGTAGTCGGCGTAATGGAGGGTGTAGGGGCCCTGGCGGCCGGTGCCGGTGTCGATCTTCTGCACCAGGCCGTTGATCAGATGGGCGCCCAGATCAGCGGCGCGGTTGCGAAGAAAGGCGTCGAGCACCTCACGCCGGCACATACCGATGTATTCATTGCTGTTTTCGAGATGAATATCCACCTCGCGGTTGGAGGGGGAAATCATCTTCATATTCCGCACCTTGCGATCGATGATCTCCTCGGGGATATGGAATTCCGAGACCATGCACAGGGGGATTGCCCCGCCGCAGGGCTTGGCGTTGTCGAGTTTTCGCTCGAACAGCCAGGTTTCGATTCCTGCCCTGGCCAGCACCTCAGCCGCACAGGACCCGCTCGGGCCGCCACCGACAACCGCGACTCGCAACATTTTGAAACCTGCAACGCAATGGATCGCCACAAAAAAAACTAACACCGCAGCTCCGGTCGCTGTGTTGCCGGGCCCTCTCCCGCAAGGGGGGCTGTCACCGAACTCCACGTCGGTGCTGGCCGGGCCGGAGCGTCTCGGCTCAGGCGCAGCGGTGCCGCCCGGGCGTCTGGCGGTCGTGCCGCCCCCTACAGCGGCGGTGAGCCAGGGAAGCGGCGCCCAGGGGACGGGCCTGGTGGCGGCTATACCATCCCACTGCCCCCAAGACCCTGGCCCCGTCCTCGTGCCGGCCTCCCGCCTCGCGGAAGATATCCCTCTGGCGCGCCGCAGTCAGCCCGCTCAGCCGCCGCGCCGCTCACCGATGCGCCGCCTGGCCTGGTTGGTCCTGGCCTGCGGTCTGCTCAGCGGCGGCATCGGCCTGCTGCTGCTCGGACCGCTGCGTTCGCTGATCACGCCACCACCGGTGGCGGGCCTCAACGCACGCCTGAGCCGCGATGGGCGGCTGCTGGGTCATTTCCCCTATCCGGAGGCGCCGGCCTCGCAGCTGGTGGCCCTGGCACCCGGCCAGAGTCTGCGGCCCGATGCCGCCGCTGCCCTGCAGGCGATGCAGCGGGCGGCGCGCCAGGAGGGAATCGAGCTGGTGCTGCTCAGTGCCTTCCGGCCGGTGGCGCTGCAGCGGCAACTGTTCTTTGATGTCAAGGCGGAGCGCAATCAGAGCGCCAGCCTGCGCGCCAGGGTCAGCGCCCCTCCGGGTTTCTCGGAGCACAGCACCGGCTATGCCGTCGATCTCGGCGATGGCAGCGCCCCGGGCACCAACCTCTCCCCCCGTTTCGAGGAGACAGCGGCCTACCGCTGGCTGTCCCGTCATGCGGCCCGTTTCCATTTCCAGCTCTCCTTCCCGCGGAGCAACCCCCAGGGGGTGAGCTACGAACCGTGGCACTGGCGCTACGAGGGCTCCACGGAAGCGCTGCGCCTGTTCGAGCCCGCCCAGCGCCTGGGCCGCTGACCCCGTCCCGTCAGGCAACCACCACAACAGCTGGCGGTGTAGCGGCTGAGCATGGCGGGTCGCGCGGTAAGATCAAGATTCACATCATCACAATCCTTACAGGAACCGATGCCCATGAGCGGCGAGCACAAAGGCACACCGATACGCAACATCGCGATCATCGCCCACGTCGACCACGGCAAGACCACCCTCGTCGACGCGCTGCTCAGCCAGTCCGGCATCTTCCGCGATAATGAAGCCGTCCCCACCTGCATCCTCGATTCCAACGACCTCGAGCGGGAGCGCGGCATCACGATCCTCTCCAAGAACACCGCTGTCGACTACGAAGGCATCCGCATCAACATCGTTGACACCCCCGGCCACGCCGATTTCGGTGGTGAAGTGGAGCGGGTGCTCGGCATGGTGGATGGCTGCCTGCTGATCGTCGACGCCAACGAGGGCCCGATGCCCCAGACGCGCTTCGTGCTCAAGAAGGCGCTGGAGAAGGGCCTGCGCCCGATCGTGTTCGTCAACAAGATCGATCGGGCCCGCGTTGACCCGGAGCAGGCCGTCGACAAGGTGCTCGATTTGTTCCTTGAACTCGGGGCCGACGACGACCAGTGCGACTTCCCGTATCTGTTCGGCAGCGGCATGGGCGGCTATGCCAAGCCGGACATGAAGACCGACAGCGACAACATGAAGCCGCTGTTCGACGCGATCCTGCGCCATGTGCCGCCGCCGGTGGGCGATCCCACCAAGCCCCTGCAGCTGCAGGTGACCACGCTCGACTACAGCGATTTCCTCGGCCGCATCATGATCGGCCGCATTCACAACGGCACGATCCGGGCCAACCAGCCGGTCGCCCTGCTCCGCGATGACGGCAGCGTCAAGCGCGGTCGCATCAGCAAGCTTCTCGGTTTCCAGGGGTTGCAACGCGTTGAGATCGAAGAGGCACGCGCCGGTGATCTCGTCGCCGTGGCCGGTTTCGACGAGGTGAACATCGGTGAAACGATCGCCTGCCCGGACAATCCGGAAGCTCTGCCGCTGATCAAGGTGGACGAACCCACCCTGCAGATGACCTTTGTGGTCAACGATTCCCCCTTCGCCGGCAAGGAAGGCAAGTTCGTCACCAGCCGCCAGGTGCGCGATCGCCTGCAGAAGGAACTGCTCACCAACGTGGCCCTGCGCGTGGATGACACCGATTCGCCGGATCGCTGGGCTGTCAGCGGCCGCGGCGAGCTGCACCTCGGCATCCTGATCGAGACGATGCGCCGCGAGGGTTATGAGTTCCAGGTGAGCCAGCCGCAGGTGATCTTCCGCACGATCGATGGCACACCCTCCGAGCCGTTCGAAACCCTGGTGCTCGATGTGCCGGAGGAATCGGTGGGCGCCTGCATCGAGAAGCTGGGCATCCGCAAGGCCGAGATGCAGAACATGGAGAACACCAACGACGGCCGCACCCAGCTGGAGTTCGTCGTACCCTCCCGCGGCCTGATCGGCTTCCGCGGTGAATTCATCCGCGCCACCCGCGGGGAAGGGATCATGAGCCATTCCTTCCTCGATTACCGCCCGATGCAGGGCGATTTCGATACCCGTCGCAATGGCGTGTTGATCGCCTTCGAGGAAGGCACCGCCACCTTCTATGCCCTTAAGAACGCCGAAGATCGTGGCCAATTCTTCATTACCCCGGGCACCAAGGTGTACAAGGGCATGATCGTTGGTGAGAACAATCGTCCCCAGGATCTGGAGATCAACGTCTGCAAGACCAAGCAGCTCACCAACATGCGCTCCGCCGGCGCGGAGGAACTCGACACCCTGCAGGCCCCGATGCAGATGACCCTGGAGCGGGCTCTGGAATACATCGGTCCCGATGAGATGCTCGAAGTGACCCCCGAGTCGATCCGGCTGCGCAAGCTGCCTGCCAGGAAGCCGGCCAAGCGTTGACACCGACGGCCAGTGCCCCCGGTCCGGGCCTGCCTCCTGAGCCGCCGGACCTCGATCTCGATCCCCAGGAGCGGATCCTGCTGGCGGATCCACGCCTGGCCGAGGCGATCGCCCTGTTCAACCAGGGCGACTGGTACCCCTGCCACGATGCCTTCGAGGCGCTCTGGCACGAAACCCAGGGGCCGATCCGGCCCCTGCTGCAGGGATTGCTGCAGGTGGCGGTCGCCATGCTCCATCTCGAGCGCGACAACCGCCGTGGTGCCACGGTGCTGCTGGGGGAGGGTCTGGGGCGCCTTGAGCGCTGTGGGGCCCAGGGCCTCGGCCTGAGCCTGATCCCCCTGCGCAGCGACCTGAGCCGTTGGCTGGCCAGCCTCCAGAACGGAGGCGACCTCGGCGATCTGCCGCCGCTTCAGCTGCAGCGAACGCCGCAACCCCCACCGGTAAATTGAGCCCTTCTCTCCCCGCCTGCCCGGCGCAGCGCATGCAGGTTCGCCCCTTGATCCGGCCCTCGGCCCGCCTGCTGCGCCCGCTGGGATGGCTCTCCGTCTCGCCTCTGAGCCGCCACCTGCTGCGGACCATCCCGGCCCTGTCAGGGCGCCTGAGGCGCTCCGGGGTCTCCGCTCAGGGAAGCAGCGGGCAGCCTCGATCGCCGCAGCGCCCGCTGTTGTTCGGCCTTGCCGGTACGGGCCTGCTGCTCGGCAGCGGGCTCCTGGTGACATCCCCGAGTCTGTCGGCCGCCCCCCCGACCGCCCGGCCAGCGGCGGCTGGGGGCGCTGATCCCCAGGCGGCAGCACCCACCCCTGCGGCAACGACGGGCACGCCATCGGCTGCGCCGGCTGCCGCGGCACCCCCCCGTTCCGCCGCGCCACCGGCCAGTCCGGCCGCCGCCGGCAACGGCCTGGTGCAGATCGAATCCGACAGTCAGCAGGCCGACAACAGCACCGGTGTGATCACGGCCACCGGCAATGTCCGCATCACCTATCCCGACCGCCGCATGCTGGCCACCGCCCGCCAGGCGCAGTACTACTCCCGCGAAGGCCGCCTGGTGCTCAGCGGCGATGTCGATGTGCTCGATGCCGACGGCCAGCGCATCCGCGCCGAACGGCTGGTGTATCTGCTGGACAGTGAGCGTCTGCAGGCGGAACCCGGGCGCGGCCGTCAGGTGATCACGCGGCTGCGGCTGCAGCCCCGGCCCGGTGCCACGGCGGCTCCGACCCTGTTGCCATGAGTCTGGAGCTGGATCGGGTGGCGATCACCCTCGGGGGTCGCCAGCTCGTAGGTGATGTGAGCCTCGAGCTCCATCTCGGTGAAGTGGTCGGTCTGCTCGGACCCAACGGTGCCGGTAAGACCACCACCTTCAACCTGGTCACCGGATTGCTGCGACCGGATCGCGGTGATGTGCTGCTTGACGGCGAATCGGTGAAGCAACAGCCGATGCCCCTGCGGGCTCGGCGCGGCATCGGCTATCTGCCCCAGGAAGCGAGCGTGTTCCGGCAACTGTCGGTGCGCGACAACCTGCGGCTGGTGATGGCCGAGAGCGGAACGCCGCGGCAGCAGCAGCAGGAGCGCCTCGAACAACTGATCGCCGATTTCCATCTCGAGGCTTTTCAGCATCGCCTCGGCTATCAACTCTCCGGTGGTGAGCGGCGGCGCTGCGAAGTGGCGCGGGCTCTGGCGGTTGGTGAGCGTGGCCCCAGTTATCTGCTGCTTGATGAGCCCTTCGCCGGGGTGGATCCGCTGGCGGTGGCGGATCTGCAGGAGCTGATCCACGTGCTGCGGCTGCGGGGCATGGGGGTGCTGATCACCGATCACAACGTGCGCGAAACGCTGGCGATCATTGACAGGGCTTACATCCTCACCGATGGATCGCTGCTCGCCTCGGGCAGTTCCGCCGAGGTGGCCGCCGATCCTCTGGTGCGGCGCCACTACCTGGGCGAGAGTTTCTCCCTGCTGACAGCACCCACCTATCGCGCTGATGCCGCCGGGCAGCCGTCGGCGAGTCGGAGTGCAACGGCGGTTGTGCGCCGCCCTGAAACCACAACGGCCCCAGACTTCACGGCTGAGGACACCACGGCGCCCTCGGCAGCGCAGACCCGTGTTGCACGCCGCCGCCGCGGCCTGCGGCTGGGCTGGGGCCGGCCGATGCCGTTGATCGCTCGCCTGCGGCGCCTGCCACTGCTCGATCGCTGGCTCACCGGCGAGCTGCTGGGCCCCCTGCTGTTCGGCATCGCCGCTTTCACCGCTGTCTCGCTGTCGGTGGGGGTGGTGTTTGAACTGGTGCGACGGGTGGCGGAGTCGGGCCTGCCGGTGCTGGCGGCGTTGATCGTGCTGCTGCTGCGGCTGCCCGGTTTTCTGGTGCTGGCCTTTCCGATGGCCACGCTGATGGCCACCTTGCTGGCTTACAGCCGCCTGTCGGGCAGCAGCGAGCTGACGGCCCTGCGCAGCGTCGGCGTGGGCACGGTGCGGATGGTGCTGCCGGCACTGGTGTTGGCCCTGCTGATGAGTGGCCTGACGTTTGTGTTCAATGATCTGATCGTGCCTCGGGCCAACCTGGCTGCCACCAATACACTGGAGCGGGCACTGGGTAAATCACTCACAGGCGACAAGGGAGACAATATCCTTTATTCGCGCTTCGGTCAAATAAGACTTGCAGACGGAGACAAGAGTAACAGTCTTACTCACATCTTTTATTCCCGTAGTTTTAATGGCGGCCTGATGGAGGACATCACCGTCATCGATTTTTCGCGCTTTGGGCAACGGCAGATGTTGATCGCCCACAGCGGGCGCTGGAATGATGACAAAGCGGTGTGGGAGTTCAAGGATGGCCGCATCATCAATATTGATGAACGCAATGGCAGCACCACTTCCGCTCAGTTTGATCGCTATCTCTATCCGCTCAACCGGGATCCTCAGGAAGTGGCCAGGCTTCCAACCGATGCCTCACTGATGACGGTCGGGCAGGCGCGACGTGCCGAACGCCTCTTGCGGGAAGCCAACAATATCAAGGAATCACGGCGCTTGCGGGTGCGCATCCAGGAGAAGTTCGCATTTCCGGTGATCTGTCTGGTCTTCGGCCTGATCGGCAGCAGCCTTGGGGTTCGTCCCCACGCGCGCACCAGCCGCAGCCAGGGCTTCGGCATCAGCGTGCTGCTGATCTTCGGCTATTACCTGATGGCTTTCATGTTCAGTTCCCTGGGCATCACCGGCACCCTGTTGCCGGTGTTTGCCGCCTGGCTGCCGGTGCTGATCGGTCTGGCGGCCGGCGGCTGGCTGCTGCATCAGGCCAGCCGCTGAAGCCGCCAGCGGCGCAGGGGGCAGGTGGCGCAGCGGCAGGTGGCCTTTCCAGCCGGCGTCGCAGCTGTGGTTTGGGCCGCTCGTTGCCACAACCCGCCGCCTGGCCAGGCGGGACGGCAGACTGGGCCGGTCCGACAGGTGGTGTGTGAACGATTCGGTTGTCGCCCTGGGGCTCACGGCTTTCGCCCTGCTGCTGCTGGTATTGCCCCTGGCCTTCTGGTCCCTCAGCGGAGGCCGCAACAGCACGGCGGTCCGCCTGATGGTGTCAGGAGCGAATCTGGTGCTGACGGCCCAGCTGGTGTTGCGCTGGTGGGATTCGGGACACTTCCCGATCAGCAATCTGTATGAATCGCTCTGCTTCCTGGCCTGGGGCTGCACGATCACCCAGCTGCTGGTGGAACGCAGCTGGCCGAGCCCCCTGGTGCCGGCAGCTGCCACTCCGATGGCGCTCGGTTGCGTCGCTTTCGCCAGCTTTGCGCTGCCGGATCAGTTGCAGCAGGCGTCCCCGTTGGTGCCGGCCCTGCGCT
Organism: Cyanobium sp.; assembly: GCA_046075505.1. Taxonomy (GTDB): domain Bacteria; phylum Cyanobacteriota; class Cyanobacteriia; order PCC-6307; family Cyanobiaceae; genus Cyanobium. Next base: position 19,078 of record JBJTQH010000064.1, read on the forward strand.
CCAGCTGGCTGGTGATGCATGTGAGTGTGATCATGCTCAGCTATGCCGCCCTGCTGGTGGGCTCCTTGCTGAGTGTGGCGGTGCTGTTTACCGATCGGCGTGAGGCACTGGAGCTGCGCAGCAATTCGATCGGCAGCGGCGGCTTCCGCCAGGCGGCCCTGGCCGGCGATGGCGGTCCGGAGCTGTCGCTCAGCAGCACACCGTTCCGCACCAGCGAACAACTGGACAGCCTCAGCTACCGCACGATCACAGTCGGGTTCCTGCTGCTGTCGGTGGGACTGGTCAGTGGTGCCGTATGGGCCAACGAGGCCTGGGGCAGCTGGTGGAGCTGGGATCCCAAGGAGACCTGGGCGCTGATCTGCTGGCTGGTCTATGCCGCCTATCTGCATACCCGCCTGATCCGCGGCTGGCAGGGCCGTCGCCCGGCCCTGGTGGCCTCAGTGGGCCTGGTGGTGATCGCCGTCTGCTATATCGGCGTCAACCTGCTGGGGATCGGGCTGCATTCCTATGGATGGTTCTTTGGCAGCTGAGGACAGGAGCACCTCCTGAAGGTCTTCATTGATGTCGCTCCTTGCTTGGCGCCTTTGTTCAACACATCAATAGGGTCGATGGGACTGCCCTCTTGGTTGCTCATCTCAAGGTAAAACTTTCACGATCGGAATGTTTTACGATTTGCTCTTGAGGTCAATCACCTGACATCCCTTCATGTATTGACCTTTTCATCCACGCAGAGCATCATTGTGGCCGTAGACACGCACTGAATCATCTCGTTGCCTGATTTTGGCGAGATCAATGGAGTCTCTATTGCCGACGAGCGGAGCAGCTCGTCAGCGCAGCCAAGTTATGCCGGCAACGGCTGTGATGGCAAGAGATCCGTGAGCAGGGTGTCAGACACTCGCATAGGCTTCCGACATAACAGCACGCATCAGGACGGATCCAGCCGCCATGGCTGTTTTAAAGAGCGGACTGTTTTAAAAGAGCAGGATGTTTTGAAGGAGCAGGCGCCGCCGCGGTCAATGCCCCGGGCCTCAGCCACCACCCAGATGCCGGTGCAGCAGATCTATCTGTCCCGCAGCCGGAACCAGAAGCGGTACGTCTTGGAGGTAAGCAGCAGGTCACCATCCGCCCGGCAGCCGCCTGGAATCTCCTGCTGGCCCATCGCGCTGCCGGCCAGGCGATCCGCGCCCTGGTTCAAGGGCAGTTGCGTGCCTCAGTTTTGCGCTGGATTTTGCGCTATTGGGCCTGATTGCGGCTCTGCGGATGGCCTGAGCAACAAAGACTCCCTGCGATGCAAGGAGTCTGACTGAATGGAGCCAAGCGGACTCGAACCGCTGACCCCCTGCATGCCATGCAGGTGCTCTACCAGCTGAGCTATGGCCCCATAGTGAACGAATCTTATCGTTCGAGCTGATGTTAAAACATCAGTGGTTCGTCATCTGGAAGTGACGAAGTGCTTTTGGGCTGCGGCTGGCTTTCCGGGAGGAATGCCGAGCTGGCCTCGCGAGCACCCCTGAATCTTACAACGTCGCCCGGCTCACTCCCGCCAGGGGCTCGGGGGGAGATGTGGCATGGGGGTGCCGCGGCTGGGGGGTGCGGCACCGGTGAGGCTGCGCCCCGGCCTGGGGTGCGTTGGGCGGGTAGGCCTGAGGGTCGGGGACTGGGTGTGCGCTCAGGGTGAGTTGGGCGTCGGGGCTGGCCTGGCGGGCTGGGGGCGGCGGGCCGCCCCTGGTTTTGCCTACACCTGGCGCCAGACGGCCACCAGGTGACCCTGGACGCTCACCTGGTCGGCCGGCAGCACGATCGGCTCGTAGCTGGCGTTGGCGGCCTCGAGGGTGATCGTGTCCCCCTGGCGGTGGAAGTGCTTGAGGGTGGTGCCCCTGCCCTGGACCAGGGCGCTGACGATCGTGCCGTCACGCAGGCTGTCCGGCGTCTGCACCGGCTCCAGAAGCACCACGTCGCCGTCGGCGATGTGCGCCTCCACCATCGAATCGCCGTTCACGGTGAGGGCGTAGAGACCGCGCGTCTCCAGCAGCGGCATCAGATCGAGTCGCTCCTGCAGATCGTCGTAGGGCTCCACCAGGCCGCCGGCCGCGACGCTGCCGAGCACCGGAATCCCCCTGTCGGCGATTCCTCCCAGCAACTGCAGCGTGCGTGCCTGCCCCTCCTTCCAGGTGAGCCAGCCCTTCTGCTGCAGATGCCGCAGCCGGCTCTGCACCGGTGCGGGGGAGCGCAGCCCCATCGCCTCCATCATCTGGCGGATCGAAGGGCTGTGCTGATTGCTGCGGATGTACTCCTCAAGCCAGTCGTAGAGCTCCTTCTGGGCTGGGGTGAGCTCCTTGAGCGGTGGCTTGGTGGTGGTGGTTGGCCTGTTGGACACCGGAAAGCGATCGACTGGATACATTTGTACCGTTTCGCGGTGATTCTGGCAAGACCCCTGGGTCTCCTGGTTCCCGATGCCCTGCGCGGGCGTCGATCACTCCCGGTTCGCCCAGGGTGTTCGCGAGTCCGGGCGAACCGATGCCCCGCCGGGCCCTGTCCGGCTGCGGGCTGTCCAGAACCGTTGCCGGCTGCCGCGTCGCCGGGGTTGTGCCGCCCTGGCCTGGCTGTTGCGTCGCGTTGTGTCCGCCGCTGGGGACGCGCGGCTGCCCCGACCGTGATTGCTCCTGTTGGCGCTGCCATTACGGCTGTTGGCGCTGCCGCTACAGCTGGCACCGGCACCGTTGCTGCTGCCTCCTCGGGCGGTGGTCGCCGATCGGCGCTTGGGAGGATCCCCAAGGGGGCGACCGCCCCTCTGCGCGGGGCTCAGAGGCCGCCCAGCAGGGCCGCCAGCAGGGCCTGCTGGGCATGCAGGCGATTCTCAGCCTGATCGAACACACGGCTGGCGCTGCCTTCGATCACGCCGGCGCTGATCTCCTCGCCCCGATGGGCCGGCAGGCAGTGCAGCACGATGGCGCGGCTGTCGGCCTCGGCCAGCAGATCCTCATCGAGGCACCAGCCGCGGAAGGCCTCCTGGCGCTGCGCCTGCTCCTCCTCCTGTCCCATCGAAGCCCAGACATCGGTGTAGAGGGCATGGGCCCCGCGCACGGTCTCCACCGGGTCCTGCACCACTGCGATGCTGCAGCGGTCGCCCGCCAGCCGCTGGGCCTGCTCGAGAACCGCCGGGCTCGGCTCGAAGCCGGCGGGGCCACCGATGCGCACGTTCACCCCCAGCAGGGCTCCGCCCAGCATCAGCGAGTGGGCCACGTTGTTGCCGTCGCCCACATAGGCCAGGGTCAGTCCCTGCAGGCGCTCCAGCTCCAGTGCGCCGTCAGCGCCGGCGGCGAAGCACTCGGCCATCGTCAGATAGTCCGCCAGGGCCTGGCAGGGATGCTCCAGATCGGTGAGGGCGTTGATCACCGGGATCGAGGCCCAGTGGGCGTAGTCGGCCAGCTCCGCCTGGGCGAAGGTGCGGATCGCCAGAGCGTCCACGTAGCGGCTCAGCACGCGGGCGGTGTCGGCCACCGGCTCGCCGCGGCCCACCTGGGTCACCTGCGGGTTGAGGTCGAGGGTCTGCCCCCCCAGCCGCGCCATCGCCACCGTGAAGC
>JBJTQH010000065.1:0-35397 GCA_046075505.1 Cyanobium sp.
TGCCGTAGAGCCGCTGGAACTCAGGCAGGGAGAGACCTTTCTGGAACTGGATCGCGCTACGAGCCATGACCGGACTGGCATTTGCGTACCAGTCTAGCCCCGTGGCTTGCCGTTCGCGGAGCGAGCTGGGTAATCAAGTTCGCCCTTGAACGGCCGCTTGCTGGCGAAGGCCTCGGCATTGAGACGCAGCCATGCGTCGTAGTCGTCGGGATGAACGCAGGCGAAGCCCTCGAGGGGGTTCTCGCGGGCCCGGGCCCGATCCAGACCGGTGAGCGCCAGGAAGCGTTCGCTCAGAAAACTGAAGTAGGCGACGGGCCGATCCGGCGGCATCACCATCGTGTACGTGCCCACCGGGATCGCCTCGGTGATCGCCAACGCGGTGCGGGCCAGGCTGGCCTGGGCTTCCTCGAGTTGCGCCTCGGCCCGGCTGCGGGCGGTCACGTCCTGCACGGCCACCAGCAGCCGCTCCTCCTGGCAGGAAAGCAGCAGCAGCACCTCCCGCTGCTCACCGTCGACACTCACCAGCCGGCACTGCAGGCTGGCGCGGCCGCCACGGCTGGCCTCCAGGACGGCGCGGTGCCACTGCTCCTCCACCCGCCGGCGGTAGTCAGGGTTGGGATAGGTGAGGGCGAGCCACGGCGTCAGGCGAGGCTGGGGCTGGGGCGGCAGCGCAAAGCTCTCCCGGAAACGGCTGTTCACCGCCAGCAGCCGTGGCTCCGCGCCCAGCTCAACGCAGAGGAGGGGCACCGGCAGGGCCTCCAGCGGCAGGAACAGCGGCGGCGCGGCGGCGACATCGGCCATCGCACCGGAGGGGACGCTGGAACGGGCGCTGGGGGAGGACATCGGCGCCGATGGAGAACGGTTCACTCTGGCGGTTCCCCATGGATCACGACACACGATCACGACAAGAGATCTCGACACCCGCTCTGCACAACCGTGACGACGCCCCCCCCGATGGCCGCCGCTGATCGGGGCCAAGGATCGCGGCCGGTGATTGCGGCCGGTGATCGTGATCCGTGATGACAACCCGTGATCGCCGCCGGGAAGCGCGGCCCTGATCACGGGATGGCCAGCCTGCGGCGATGGCCCCTGCGGGGCAGCAGCAGCACGCCCGACACAACGGCGGCGACCCGCCTGCGGCGGAGGCCGCTCTGGGGCACGATGGAGCCACGAGCCGAGGGTGCCTTCCGCCCGATGGCTCCCCGGTCCGGGATCCCTCCTGCCGGACACGGCCCATCAACGGGTGCAAGCCCTGGGGCGTCCGGCACGAGGAGCGGCGAAGGCGGATCCCGGCGGCGCCACCAGCAGAAACCGCCCGATCCGCTCCCAGCCCCATCGGAGCCAACCCGCCACCGCCCCCGCGGCGATGGGGCCGCTCCGACCACGCCGCAACAGCATCGGGCGCCAGCCACCGGCCACGAGCACCGACGCTGTCAGCCCGGCCCCCTGCACACCCGCTATTCCCCCACAGCCGACCATGCCCGAGACCCCCGCCTCCAGCCCACGGCTGTTGCTCAGCCCACGGCTGTTGCTCAGCAAGCGGCTGTTGCCTAGCAAACGCATATGGCCCAGCAGCCCGCCAGCACAGCCGACTGGCGACAACACAGCGCTGGCCGTCCGGCAGCGCGTCACCCCCCACCAGGCTCCGCGGCTGGCCAGGCGCACCCTGCTCGGCCTGGGCGGCGCCATGGCGGCGGCGCTGCTGGCTGCCGCAGCTCCCACCCTGCTGCCTGCCCTGCAGCCGCCGGGGGCCGGAGCCCTGGCCCAGGGCCAGCGGCTGCTGCGCCTCGGGGCGATTCCCGATCAGAAGCCCGAGAAGCTGAACCGCCTCTACCCGCTGGTGGCCGCTGAACTGAGCCGTCAGCTGGGGGTACAGGTGAAATATGTGCCGGTGGTCGATTACGCCGCCGCCGTGACCGCCTTCCGCACCGGCGATCTCGATCTGGTCTGGTTCGGTGGCCTCACCGGTGTGCAGGCGCGTCTGCAGAAACCGGGAGCCCGTGTGCTCGCCCAGCGGGACATCGATGCCGGCTTCCACAGCATCTTCATCGCCAGCACCAAGAGCGGTCTGCAACCCTTTTTCCCCCAGTCGGGCCTGAAGGTGCTCAAGGGCAAACGCTTCACCTTCGGGTCGGAGAGTTCCACCTCCGGGCGCCTGATGCCGCAGCTGTTCCTGCGCCAGGCCGGCGTGACGCTCAATGATTTCGCCGGGCCTCCGGGCTTCAGCGGCAGCCATGACGCCACCATCGCCTTGGTGGCCAGCGGCGCCTATGACGCCGGGGTGGTGAACGAACAGGTGTGGCGCACCAGCCAGCGGGAAGGCAAGGCACTGCGCAGCAAGGTGATCGCCCTCTGGCGCAGCCCCGCCTACCCCGATTACCACTGGATCGCCCAGGGCACCCTGGATAGCCGCTTCGGCCAGGGCTTCACCACCCGGCTGCAGAAGGCGATCCTCAGCTGGCGGCCCAGCGACCCGGAGCAGAAGACGATCCTGTCGCTGTTCGGCGCCCAGCAGTTCACCACGGCCCAGGCTAGTGATTACGCCGCGATCGAGGCAGTGGGTCGCCAGATCGGCAAGATCCGCTGACGACGCAGCAGGAGACGGGGCGATGCAGGCGGGCAGGGTGTGATGAGCGATCCGTTACCGGCGGTGCCGCTGCAGAAGGTGCCGCTGCAGGAGACAGCGCAGCCGGAGCTTCCCTTGCTGGAGCTGCGTGGCATCCGGGTGCCGGGCCGGGATCGCCCCCGGCTCGATCAGGTGTCGCTGACGCTGCATCCGGGGGAACGGGTGGCACTGCTGGGGCCGAGCGGCGCCGGCAAAAGCACACTGCTGGCGGTGGCCAATGGTCTGCTGCGCCCGGAAGCGGGCACGGTGCGCTGGCAGGGGGAACAGCCCGCCAGCGGCCGGCGGCGGCGCCGACTGCAGCAGGCCCGGCTCGGCACCCTCTGGCAGGACCTGCGCCTGATCGAGGAACTGACGGTGCAGCAGAACCTCAACGCCGCCTGCCTGGCGCACTGGGGCTGGCTGCGGGCCGTGCTCAATCTGCTGCTGCCCCTGGACAGTGACGCCTGCCGGGCCGTGCTGCAGGCGGTGGATCTCGATCCGGGCCTGCTCGATCAACCGGTGGCGGCCCTCTCCGGCGGCCAGCGGCAGCGGGTGGCGATTGCGCGGCTGCTGCGCCAGAACCCCGTGCTGCTGCTGGCCGATGAGCCGCTGGCCAGCCTCGATCCACGCCTGGCCTCAGACGTGCTGGAGCTGCTACTGCGCCACGGCGAGGCACCGCGGGGGCTGCTGCTCAGCCTGCATCGCCCCGATCTGCTGGCCGGCTTCCAGCGGGTGATCGGCCTGCGGGACGGCCGGCTGCTGTTCGATCTGCCGCAATAGCAGCTGCAACCGGAGCAGCTGCAGGCGCTCTACGGCTCCGGCGGCAGCGGTGAGGCCGGGGGGGCATCCGTGTGAAGGCGGCGGCTCCCCTGCTGCCGCTGCTGCCGGCCCTGGTGCTGCTGCCCCTGGCATGGCTGCTGCCCGGCCAGGTGCATGGCGGCGGCTGGGAGCTGATCGGGCGATTTCTGCTGGCGGCGGTGACACCGTCGATGGATCCGCTGCTGCTCGCCTCCCTGGCCCGCGGGCTGGCGGTGACCGCCGGCATGGCGCTGCTCGGCTGGGCGGTGAGCCTGGCGGCGGGGCTGCTGCTGGGCCTGGCCAGCTCGCGCACCGTGTGGAACACCCTGCTGGGCCGCTGCTGGCCGGCCGAGCTGATCCGCCGCCTGCTGGCGGTGCCGCGCTCGATTCACGAGCTGCTGTGGGGCTTGCTGCTGCTACAGCTGCTGGGCCTGCAGCCGGTGGTGGCGGTGCTGGCGATCGCGATCCCGTTCGGGGCGCTGGTGGCGCGGGTGGTGGCCGATCTCACCGATACGCTGCCCACCCGCCAGCTGGAGGCGTTGCGGCTCGCCGGCGCCTCAGGCCCGGCCGCCCTGCTCACCGCCCTGGGGCCACCGCTGCTGCCTGGGGTGCTCAGCTACAGCGGCTACCGGCTCGAATGCGCCCTGCGCAGTGCCACCCTGCTCGGGGTGTTCGGCCTAGGGGGCCTCGGCACCGAACTGAAGCTCACCCTGCAATCGCTGGAGTTCCACGAGCTGTGGTGTGGCCTGTGGCTGCTGCTGGCCGTGATGCTGGCCCTGGAGACGCTGCTGAGCTGGTTGCGGCAGCGCTGGCTGATGCCGCGCCGGCTGGGCCTGACGCGCGCCGGCGTGGGGCGACGGGGGCGGGAGATGGTGGTGGTGGTGCTGGCACTGCTGCCCCTGAGCCTTGGGGTGGCCGGAGCCCTCGGGGTGGATCCGGCCGGGCTGCTGCGCTGGCAGATCCCGCCGGGAAGTCTCGCGGCTGCGGACTGGGGCACCACCCTGGCTCTCCCCTGGCCGGCGCTGGTGGGAGCGACGCTGCTGCTCACCCTGACGGCGGCACTGCTGGCGGTGGGGTTGGCCCCCCTGCAGCTGCTGCTGGCGGCGCCCTGGCCGCTGGCGCAACGGGCGGTGCAGTTCAGCTGGGCCCTGGCCCGGCTGTGGCCGCCACCGCTGACGGTGCTGCTGCTGCTGTTCGTGCTCAGACCCGGGGTGCTGCCGGCGGCGCTGGCGCTGGGGCTGCACAACGGCGGCATCCTGGGGCGCCTGCTGCAGGAGAGCCTGCAGGATCGCGGCGACCACGTACCTGCAGCCCTGATTGCGGCCGGCGCCGGTGAGCAGCAGGCCCTGCTCTATGGCGGCCTCTCGGCGGTGGCGCGGCCCTATCTGGCTTATGGCGCCTATCGGGCTGATGTGATGCTGCGTGAAACGGTGGTGGTGGGCATAGCGGGAGCGGCGGGATTGGGCAGCCAGCTGCTGGAGAGCCTCAGCTCGTTTGCCTGGGATCAGCTGGCGGCCCTGCTCGTGGTCTACGCCGCCCTCACGCTGCTGGGAGAGGAGCTGAGCGATCGGCTGCGGCGGCGCTGGCTCGGCGAAGCCTGAGGAGCGAGCCCGGGATCGGGATCCGCCCAGGCCCCGACAGGCTGAAGCGGCACAGATCAGGTGGACAGCTCCCGGTGCAGCAGATCAGCCGCTCAGATGAGGCAGATCAGATAAGGCAGATCAGGCGCCGCCCTGGAAGCTGCGTCTGAGGTAGTCATCCACCATGCGCTGCGTCTTGATCGAATGATCCACAAAGGCCAGACCGGCATGGGTGGCCTCCTCGTAGGACTGCACCCAGCGGATGGTGGCGGGCAGGGAGATCTTGGAGGAGATGTCCTCCCGCCAGATTTCGATACGAACCTGATCGCCGGGCTGCAAGGCCAGGCTGCCCTTGCGCACGACGCGACAACCACCGCGGCTGATGTCGTGCAGGGTGACATAAACGCTTTGCAGGCTGGGCAGCACCATGCGGCCCGGACTCTCCTCCGGCAGCGGGCTGCGGCGGTTGAGGCGCGGCTGCAGGCCTTCGCCATCGGTGGGAGGCGGGCCGGCAGGCGGTGGCGCGGGAGAAGGCAGAGGCGGCTTCCCGGTGGGGGGCTGCATGGAGGGAGGAGAGGGTGGTGGCGGAGGAAGAGCGGTAGCGCAGGCGGGGTGGATGGGGGCTCTTGGGCCCGGCAGGCAGCGTCAGAACGCTGGAGAGTGGTGGGATTGTGGCATTGCTGCCCAGACCTTTCCTGTTCTGTAGCGGTGATGGAAGGCGACCGTTGCCCAGCCGGAGTGGCAGGGCAGGTCATAACAGCTGAGCTGGGCGCACGGCCTGGCGGGGAAGGCCGAACCCGGGACCGGCGAGCGGCGAGCGGCGATCGCCCTCAGGGGAGCGCGCGATGGAGGCGGCCGGCGAGGCTGCGGTGTAACGGGATCCTCACAGACACGCCCGGGCCAAGGGCCAGAGGGCAAGGAGATGGGACTGATCAACAATGCTTAGCGATCGGGGTTTTCCCCGGACACCCCAGGTTTTCCCCATCTCAACCGAGGTTTTTCCACAGGTTGCTGCCCGGCCGTGGGCCGGGGCTCCATGCTCCCGGCCGGTTCGGGTGGAAAACCGGCCTCTCCCCTTGACGCCGCTGGGGCCATGGCCCCGGGACGGGCGATGGAGCCAGCCACCTGCCCAGACCGCTGCCCAGCACAGGATTCCAGCCTTGCGCCGCGCTGGGATCACCGCGGGGCTTCTGCTTTGACGGATCACCGCGGCCGTGGCGTGATGGTGGGACCGCAGTGCGTCGCCATGGGCCAGGCTCCCGATACCGCTCCCCGTTACGTGAGCGTGGTGAATGAGTTTCCTGAAGATCTCTACGACGCCATGCGCCACTTCGTGCGCACCCATCCTCACTGGGACCAGTACCGGCTGATGCAGGTGGCCGTAGCGGGCTTCCTGTTTCAGCAGGGCAGCGGCGAGCGCGCTGTGGCGCGCCACTACCTCGATGGCCTGTTTGATCGGGGCGGCTCTGCTGCCGAGGGACTTGCCGCCACCAACCCGGCGCCGGGGCAGAGCGCGGGTCCTGGGGCAATGGCGGGCCATCGCTCAACGGAGATCACGCCAGAAGCACCGGCCGTCAGGGGATCGGCAGACCGCGGGTCGCCGAGACATTGCAGGAGGCAGCCTGAGGCCTAGCAAGCGCAATCTGGCGGACGGAGCAACGGCAGGGTGATCACGATCACCGCCACCAGGATCACTGATGGAGATCCTGGCAACCGGTCCAGGGTGAATGAGCGTCCTCAGTCGGCAGCTGCCGATGACTGCCGGAGCTACGTCCACAGCCGCCGCGGTCTTCAGTGGACATGGCTTCCAGTGCGTCAGATCACTCGGCCGCGTCAGCCTTCAGATGAGGCCACGACCCTATGGCGGGGCTGCCAGCTCGGTGGCTATGGAGGCGAGGAATCGCCGGTGGAGGGGGTTTGGTTCGAGGAGGAAAAGAGCTCCTGCTCGAAGCGCGCGATTCTGGCGTTGCTCTCTTGCAGCTGCGCGATCTCGCTCTCGATCTGCCTCAACCTCTTCTCGCTCTCGCGCAGCCTCCTGTCGCTCTCGCGCAGCCGCCTCTCGTATTCGATCCTCTGCCTCTCGCTCTCGAGCTTCTCTCTGATCCTGTCGCTCTCGAGCTGCTGCAAGCGTCTCTTCCGTTCGATCGCGCGCAGCTCGTACTCGTAGGCGGGACGCCAGTTCAAGATCGCCAGCAAGCGCCGCCAGGGCGGCAGCGTGGAGAGATACTCCGATCTGCTGCTCGATGCTGAGAGTTCTGAAGTGCTGGATGTCTCCATAGCTGTAGTTGGTGACGTAGGAGATCAGGATCAGCAGACTGCCTGCCACGAAGGTGAGCAGGCCCTGGCCGTCGATGCAGAAACGCAGGGACGGGGGCTCCGGAGACGAGTCCTCCGAAGGCGAAGGAACAGGTGGCGAACGTCTGCTGCCAACGCGTTTGACCATCACCGTAGCGACCCCGGAACGAACCCGACCCCTGGATGGTACGGCTGTACTTCCTGTGGCGCCTCCGTGTTTTCACGGGTTTTGGCGGCGTCTGCATGGCGCCTGCGGCAGTGGCTGGGAGTGGCGTCAGATCCATTGGCCGCCTCAGCCTTCAGATGAGGCCAGGGCCCTGCGGAGGAGAGGCCAGCTCGGTGGCTATGGAGGCGAGGAATCGCCGGTGGAGGCTGTTGGGTTCGAGCAGGAAAAGAGCTCCTGCTCGAAGCGCGCGATTCTGGCGTTGCTCTCTTGCAGCTGCGCGATCTCGCTCTCGAGCTGCCTCAAACGCCTCGCGCTCTCGCGCAGCCTCCTCTCGTGCTCGAGCTTCTCTCTGATCCTGTCGCTCTCGAGCTGCTGCAAGCGCCTCGTCCGTTCGATCGCGCGCAGCTCGTATTCGTAGGCGGGACGCCAGTTCAACGTCGCCAGCAAGCGCCGCCAGGGCGGCAGCGTGGAGAGATACTCCGATCTGCTGCTCGATGCTGAGAGTTCTGAAGTGCTGGATGTCTCCATAGCTGTAGTTGGTGACGTAGGAGATCAGGATCAGCAGGCTGCCGGCCACGAAGGTAAGCAGAGCCTGGCCATCGATGTAGAAACTCTGAGACGAGCCCTGCGGAGATGAGCTTTCTGGAGATGTTCCCTCTGAAGATGAGCGTGCTGGTGGCGATTGGCTGTTGCCAACGCGTTTTCCCATCACCGTAGCGACCCCGGAATGAACCCGACCCTTGGATGGTACGCGTGTACTTCCTGGGGCGCCTCCGTGTTTTCGCGGATTTCGGAGGCGCCTGCGTGATGCCACTGTCTGCGCCGGGATCTGCCGCCCTGCCGCGCTGCCGGTAGACGAGCCGCTGCCGGTGCGCACCCAGGGCCATGAGCAACCTGCTGCAGTTGTGATGCCGCAGCCTGCCTTGACGCCGCTGCGGCCGCGCCCGGGGGGCTGGGCAGGGACGAATCTCGCGCCGCGACCGCTGCCGAAGGGTCAGCTGCTGCCCCATGATCCGGCGACCTCGATGGCCGCCCGCCGAGCGGCGTAGACAGGTTTGCAGGTTCTTTCCGCGCCTCTCAGGGGGCCCCGTCGGAGTGCGGCCGCGGGGATTCAGAGGCGGATCTGGATGTCCCGGAAGACCAACACGTCGCCGTTGGTGAAGGTGATCGAGTTGCCCCCCAGGACTACGGTGCAACTGGAGCGGGTACAGGACCCCGTACTACTGCTAGAGGCAATGTCTCTGAGGGTGTAGTCGTCTCGCCGACCATCGAAGTAGAAAATGTCTTCCACGCTGGAACTGCCTGCAATGGTTGGTAGTCCAACTCCCAGAGCTGGCCTGTAATGAATAGCCCCATTCGCATCCGTGCAGCCGGTGGCAGTGGTGCAACCGCTGGCGCCGCTGCTGGCCAGGCCATAGACTTGGTTTGTGTTGATCGGTACCTGCACGGAACTGGTGATCGAACCAGCTGCGGGGCTGCTGATCAGCGACAGCGCCACATTGCGGCTGATGCCCGTGCCGCCCAGGGTGTCGGCCGTGAAGCCAGTGGTCGCCAAGCTGTCCAACACCACCTGCTGGCTGCGGCTGGCGCCGGTGTCCAGGCTGCCCGTGGTTGCGTAGCGCTGACCGCAGCGCACCAGAACAGCGGGGCCGCGCCAGGTGGCGTCGGCGGTCTGGGTCCGCAGGCCATAGGAGATGTCCTCGCCAGCGATGGCTCCACGCAGGATCAGCACCGTCTGGCCCGGTGTCAGGCAATTGGTGTTGTCAATGTTGGTCAGGGGGGCAGCGATGGTGCCGCTCTCGACGCGGCGGGCGTTGCGGATCTCGTCCTGCATGACGCTCAGCACCCGGCCCACCTCGTCCTTGCGGTTGAGCTCCACCTGGGTGGCGTTGCCATCACGGACCAGGCTGACCAGCACGCGCACGGCTCCCCCCAGCACGACCAGCGACACCACCACCCCGATCAGCAGCTCCACCAGGCTGATGGCCTCGGCCTGCCTGCGGCCGGGGCGGCGCGCCAGACGACGGCTGGCGGAAGGCCTGCATGTGGGGGTGTGGAGAGGGTGCTGTGCCATCGGTGGGTTCAGCTGCGCGAGTAGGTGCAGGCGCCGTTGTTGCCGTTGCGGAAGCCGACGCGGATCAGGGTGAGGTTCAGATCCACGCAGAACTGGGTGGTGGTCGCCGTGCCGGAGAGGAAGAGAGTCTGGGGGGCACCCGCGAGCACCCCGAGGGGGATGAAGTCGATGGCTGCGGGAGCACTGCAGCCGCTGCCGGTGTTGGTGACGCACAGGCCCCGCACACCCGACTCGGCGCTGAGATTGAGCGCCGGCAGGTTGGCAGCAACGCAAGCCATGTTCGTGACGTCTGCGGAGCCGCTCACCTGCACCGCCGCCCCAGCGGTGCCACTGCTGATTGCGAGAGTGCAACGGCCCTGCAGGCGTGTGGCGAGGGTGCGCCCCCGCAGCAGATGGCTCTGCAGCTCGATGGCGGCCTGGCGCAATTTCTGGTCTTCGTAGAAGCGCACCAGATTCGGAAAGCTGACCGAGGAGACCACGATCAGCACGGCGGCTGTCACCAGCAGCTCCACCAGGGTGAAGCCTGGGGCTTGACGCCCATGCTGGCGGCGGCGCGGGGTCATGGACACCAGGCCGCGGCTTCCGGCTTGACGGCCACCTCGCGCACGAAGTTATAGGCCGCGGCGTTGCTGCCGGTGAAGGCATAGGAGAGAAACACCAGGTTCTTGCCGGTGGTGATCGTGCGCGTCAGGCTGGTGCCACTGGGCAGGCCGGAGACGTTGAGCGTGGTGCTGCCACTGGCGACGGCGTAGGGACGGGCCGGGGTGATCGTGGCGCCGGCGGCGGCGGTCACGAAGTCATCGGCCAGGCCGGTGGCGGTGGCGCAGCGCGCTTCATCGGGTGCGTAGTCCGTGGTGGTGTTGGAGAACACGCGCACGTCGCAGTCCGCGGCAAAGCCGGCCTGTGTGCAGCTGAGGTTGTAAGGCCCGCTCGCCAGGCGCCAGTTCTTGGCATAGGTCTTCAGCCAGCCCACATCGCTCGCCACGGCGTTCTCGACCCGATCCAGCACATCAACCTCGCTGGAGCGACTCCACTGCCGTGCCGTCACCACGGCCAGCGCACCGATGGAGGCCGTGAGAATCACCACGCCGATCAGAGCCTCGAGGATGGTGAATCCGCCGGCAACACCTGATGGTCGTCGCCGCTGAGGATGCGGCCAGCGGGAGACGACGTCATGGGATGTGCGGCCTGGGCTTAGGAGGGTTGTGGCCATCTAGGGAGCGGGGCTGTCCTCCGATCCATAGGCCCGGTGGGTACCACCGGCAGCTGTGGAGAAACCAGGCAGGTTGATCAGAAGCGTGGAGCGAACGGTGGCGTCAAACGTCTTGGGAGTGATCATTTGATATCCCTTGTCTTTTTTGGTTGGGGCCGTGAATTTGCAGACCCAGATCACATTGAAAGAAGAATCCTTGCTGTCCACCTTTGCGTATTCAAGCCAGCCGTTTGGAAGCCAGATGAAGGCGCCATTGATGTTGTTGTCTTTGGTGTTGATGATCCGGGTTTTGCCACAGCTTATGGGATCGCCCTCGGCCACTGGCTCTGGTGGCTCGCCAAGGATTCGCAGGCGGAACCAATCGTTCGGATTGCTGTTTTCGATGCCAGCGTCCTCTAGGTCGTAGGCATATTTGTCTCCTGATCTTGTGTGTTCATAAAGGAAAAAATTAACCGGCAGAGGGCCTGTCTCGACGATGAGGCTATCTTTGCCCTTAATGAATTCTTTGACGCTGGTTTTGCCATCCTTGACTTCGACTTTTTCCCCTTTGAAGTAGCAGTTGATGGATGAGCTGCTATTGTTGGGAGCGCTTTTGTATCCAGTGCTGTTGGTTGTTGTTGTGCTAAAAAAGCATCCCTTCACCAGGTTCGCGTTTGTCATGGAGTTGACCTGCGCATTGGTCGGGGTGGTCGTCCGGTCGTAGTATGGAAACCAGGAGACTTTGGCGCCGCCGCTGTTGCCTTCGCACTCGGTCGGTTCTTTACTTTTCTTCGTGTCGCATTTCATGTCCTCGTCTAGTGCGTTCCACTGTGTAAGCGTCACCTGAAACGATGCTGGCATAGCGATTGGTGCGGCCTGCTGAAACTCGTTGCAGATAATTGATGTTTTTTCTTCTTCTTGGTCTTCACGGATTGCTTGCAAAAGCCTTTCCGGGTTTTGTCTTTGACGGTATCCACGTTATTGACGATGCAGGAGCCCAGGTCGGCACAGCCGATCGTGGCGAGTTCCAGTGGGGTTGAACAGCCAGCAGCTGTCCCGTAGCAGATATTGCCATCGAGGACATTCAGTTTTGAGATGTCGCTGAAGGCGCCGAATGTGGATGGTGTGATCGGCGAGGTATCTGGTGTGCAGCCGGGCAAGGTGATGCCGCCTGATGTGCAGGTGGCACTATAAGCATTGCCCAGAATGATGAATGAGAACTTGAGCTCCTCGGCCGGTGACAGCACGTGCACCCTGCGGTTCATCGTGAAGTTGGTGGTCGTGGCGTTGTTGCCACTGCCACGGCTCACGGTTCCGGTGACGGAGATGATCGCCGAGCCGCCGTTGAGGTTGCCGAAATTGGCAGCTGCGGCCGCGTTGGCGCTGCCGACGCCACAAGAATCTTCCTGCTTGATGGTGGTGGCGTCCTGATCGGGAAGCTCGGGTGGCTGAAACCCGTTCGTGCTTCGGAGCTGATAGCGGATCGTGGCGCCGTTGACGGTCCGGATCGTTCGCGCTGAGTTGATGCCGGCCGGCAGAGCCGGCAGCGCGGTGAGTTGATTGCCGCTGCTGTCGAGGGCCTGGACGTTGCAGGTGTTGAGGGCAGACAGCAGGCTGTTGCTGCCCCAGCTGCTTCGCTTCGTGACCCAGCGATAGCCGTATTGATTGCTGTTCAGCTGCGCCTGCAGCTCATTCAGCCCGAATTCCGCCGCCTCGCGGGCCGCCAGGGTGTCGCTGCGGCTGAAGCTGTTGAAGCGGGAGGAGAACAGGCGGCTGGCCAGCAGCAGGGCACCGATCACGGCGATCAGCCCGGCCATCAGCGCCTGCACCAGGGCGCTGCCGCCGCTGCGGCGCCGCCCGTGGCCCACCCGGCCCGCCCACTGGCGGCCGTGCGGAGGCCTGCGCGTCAGGCGCCGAGGGCTCATGCCGCTCAGCCGGCGGCCGAGGAGGCGATGCAGGTCAGGAGGGAAGGCCATGGCCGGGGCTCCGGGGTTGGAATCGGGCCGTGAACACGCCCAGGTCGCGGAGAGCAGGGAGCCGCTCGCGCTGGAAGGTGTTGGCTGTTTTCAGAGTCTGCTCATCCAAAGCGTAGTCCGGCTTCACATCGCTCCCGCCTGCCGCCGCCGGGCGGATGCCGAGATCCTCAAGCCGCTGCCGCAGCCAGGACTCGTCGCCGCTGCCCACCGGGCCGCTGCCCGGCGCCAGGCAGCAGAGCGCCTCGATCAGGTCGCAGGAGACGCCGCTGCCCACCGCCGGAGCGGCGAGGCTGCCGTAGGGCCACCCCTCGGCCATGCGCTGCAGCAGCCGGGCATTCACCCGCTCGCAGCCGGCCCGGGCCTGGGCTCCCGCCTCACCGCGCTCCAGGCCCAGCCGCTCCTGATGCAGCATCAGCGCCGCCAGCCGCAGCACCTCCACCGGCGGCTGGTCAATCGCCTCGGCCAGCTCCGCCAGGCTGCGCGGCCCCTGGGCCAGGGCCGCCTCGAGCGCCTCGCAGACCCCCGCCGGCACACTCAGCTGCCCGAAGCTGGTGCCGAAGGTCCACTCACGGCGGGGGGGGTCTCGCGCAGGCGCAGGCCGCTCAGGCGGCGGCGCCAGGCCTCGGGGCTGAGGCGCACGCTGCCGCGGGCGAAGACGTCGCGGCGAAAGCCACGGGCGCAGGCCAGATCGATCAGGGTCTGGCGGATGAGTGGATCGGGCTCGGCGTTCACCTGGCTGCGCAGCGGCTCGGGCAGCAGCTCCTCGAACAGCTCCGGCAGATTGGCGGTGGCGATCGGCCGCAGCTTGTGGGCGGCGCAGCGCTGGTGCATCTCGGCCACGTACAGCGGCTGCCAGCCGTCGTTGTCGTATTCGCCCAGCAGGTAGGGGATGTTGTCGAGGCGCAGATCGTCCAGTTCCTTCGCCAGCGACGGCAGCAGGTTGCTCAGAGGGGTGAGCTGCTCCTCCTCCCCCAGCAGGCCGGCGAGGGTGTTGGCGGTCCGCCGGAACGCCTCCGCCGGCAGGCTCGGCTCGCCGCGGCGCAGCTCCAGGCGCAGCAGCTGCTGATAGGTGGTCAGCGGCAGCCAGCCCGGCAGCGTGTTGTACGAGTTGTAGAAGAGGCCGCCCGGCAGCAGCGCCGCCGCGGCCACGGCCAGCAACGCCTGCTGCACCGGCTCCACCACCCAGGTGGCGATGCCGTGGGCGGCCACATAGTGATAGATGCCGGTTTCGCCGCGGCCGAAGCCCAGCGGCGCCGGGTCGGCCTGCAGATCCACGAAATCCGCCTCCAGGAAGCGGACGTTCTCCAGGCCCAGCTCCTCGGCCAGCTGGCGGGCGTGGGCGATGTGATCGGGCTGGAAGTCGATGCCCTGGAAGCGCCCCTCCGGATACAGCGCCGCCAGCAGGCACAGGCCGAAGCCCATGCCGCAGCCCAGCTCCAGAAAGCGGAACGACGCTCCCTCACGGCGGCGCGGCGGCGCATAGCCCTTCACCAGCGCAGCGAAATCCAGCCAGTTGGGCGCCATTTCACTGTGGAAATGGGCCGTGTAGGTCTCGCGGGAGGTGTAACCGTGGCTCCAGCTCACCGGCGCGGCACTGAAAGCCGCAAGCTACCGGGGATCTGCCGGCTGGCGCAGCGGCTCAGCGGCAGAGTGATACAGGTGTGACGATCAGGTGGCGCCGGCGTCGTGGGCAGGCGTTCAGGCAGGCCCTGATTCATGGCCAGGGGCATTGCTTGTCGCCCCGCTGCGGCGCTGCCAGGCCTTGCGCGCGTCGTCGGCCAGCACGATCAGCAGCGGCGCCAGTGCCATCGGCCCCAGCCAGGCCGCCGGGAAGGGCCCCAGTGAGAAGATCCGCCCCAGGGCTGGGATCAGCAGCAGGGCGGCCAGCAGCAGCAGCTCGCTGAGCACCCCCAGCCACAACAGCGCATTGGGTTCACGCAACAGCCGCCAGGAGGGGCGCCATTCGCTGCGGCAGGCCATCAGCACGCCCACCTGCCCGAGCACAATCGCGGCGAAGGCCACGCTCGAGGCCTGCAGCTGCAGGGCCTGCATCGGCTCTGGCGCCGTGTGAGCCAGCAGCTGGGGCGCCAGGGCCTGCAGCTGGGGCAGATCCACCCCCGCCTGATGCCACACCAGCAGGTAGGCGAGCATCGCGAAGCCCGCCTCCAGCAGGCCCAGGAACAGATAGGAGCGGCGCAGCACCCCCGCATCGAGCAGCGGGGCCCCGCGCGGCCGCGGCGAGCGGTGCATCAGGCCCGGATCCGGCTGCTCCGCCCCCAGGCCCAGGGCCGGCAGCACATCGGTGCCCAGATCCACCGCCAGGATCTGCATCACGCTGAGGGCTGCCGGGATACGCAGGGCCACCATCGCCACGAACGGCATCGCCTCGGCCAGGTTCGCCACCAGGATGTAAGTGATGAACTTGCGGATGTTGGCCACCACGCCGCGGCCATAGCGCACCGCCTCCACGATCGTGGCGAAGTTGTCATCGAGCAGCACGATGTCGGCGGCCTCGCGGGCGACATCGGTGCCGCTGCGCCCCATCGCCAGCCCCACATCAGCGGCCCGCAGGGCCGGGGCATCGTTCACCCCATCGCCGGTGACCGCCACCACCTCGCCCAGATCGCGATACGCCTGCACCAGCCGCAGTTTCTGCTCCGGCGCCATACGGGCGAACACCAGCCGGCTGCGGTACTTGAGCAGACGGCGCAGATGCACATCGCTGATCTGGGCCAGCATCGCCCCTTCGATCACACGCACCGGATCGGCACCCCCATTACCGCCCTCACCACCATGTCCAGGCCCACGGCTGTTGCTTGGCATATGGCTGTTGCCTGGCACATCCCTGTTGCCAGCAGCCACAGGTGGATCCAGCAGACCGATCTGACGGGCGATCGCCTGGGCGGTGAGGCCGTAGTCGCCGGTGACCATCGTCACCTTGATGCCCGCCTGCCGGCACTGGCGGATCGCCTCGGGCACCTCCGGCCGCGGTGGGTCGTAGAGCCCCAGCAGACCCACCAGGGCCAGATCCCCCTCCAGGGCCTCCGGTGCCAGCTCCTGCAACCCCTCCCCCCCGAGCCGCACCGCCACGGCGATCACCCGGAAGCCGCGGCCGGCCAGGGCATCATTGGCGGCCACCACCCCCTGGCGGGCCGCCTGATCCAGCGGCTCGAAGCCCCCCGGCAGCAGCCAGGCGCTGCAGCGCTGCAACACCTCCAGCGGTGCCCCCTTGGTGATCACCAGCCGTTCGGCAGCCGCGACCTCGTGGTGCAGCGGCAGCCCCGCGATCGGCTCCACCAGCTCGAGCAGCACCGTCATGCGGCGGCGATGGGAATCGAAGGGCAGCTCGCGCCGGCGCGGAAAACGCCGCTGCTGCTCGCCGGGACTCAGGCCGGCCTCAGCGGCGGCCAGCAGCATCGCGGTCTCGGTGGGATCGCCGCTGGCCCGCCACGGTTCGCTGCCGCCGCCGCTCCTGTCCGGCTCAAGGCGGGCATTGGAGCAGAGGCTGGCGGCCAGCAGCAGCAGGCGATGCAGCTCCCCATCGGCCTGCGGCAGCCAGTGGTCCTCCACCGCCATGCGGTTCTGGGTGATCGTGCCGGTCTTGTCGGAGCAGATCACGCTCACCGAGCCCAGGGTCTCCACCGCCGAGAGGCGTCGCACCAGGGCCTGGCGGCGGGCCATCCGCTGCACGTTCAACGCCAGGGTGAGGGTGACCTGGGGCAGCAGCCCCTCCGGCACGAAACCGACGATGATCCCTACCGCATAGATCAGGCTCTGCAACGGATCCATCCGCTCCAGCAGCACCGCCGCCAGAAAAGTGAGCAGCCCTGTGCTCAGGGCGATCGTCGTGATCGTGTGCACGATCCGCTGGATCTGCACCTCCAGCGTGCTGACGGAACGGGCCGTGGCGGCGGTGAGATGGGCCACCTGGCCGAACTCGGTCTCGCTGCCGGTCGCGTAAACGAGTCCCTCGCCGCGGCCGGAGACCACCGTGCTGCCGGCCAGCAGCAGATTGGTGCGCTCCCGACTGGGCAGACCCGGCTGGGACTGGGACTGGGGCTCGGCGTCGCGGGCCACCGGCAGCGCTTCGCCGGTGAGCACCGCCAGATCCACCGACAACTGATGGGCTTCGATCACCCGGCAGTCGGCCGGCACCCGATCCCCCTCCTCCAGCACGATCCGATCGCCACAGACGAGCTGATCGGCGGTGAGCTCCTGCAGCTGGCCGTCGCGCCAGACCCGCACCTGCGGCGGCAGGTTGCCGGCCAGGGCCTCCAGGGTGCGTTCCGCCCGGTACTCCTGCCAGAAGGAAAAGACCCCGTTGATCAGGATCACCGCCCAGATCGCCCAGCCCAGCTGCGGCGCCCGCGCCACGAAGGCCAGGCTGCCCGCCACCCACAGCAGCAGCGCCATGAAATGGAACAGCTGGTCGGTGAAGCGCAACAACAGCGGCCGACGCTTCAGGGGCGGCAACCGGTTCGCCCCGAAGCGCTCCAGGCGCCGCAGGGCCTCGGCGCTCTCCAGACCCGGGCTCTGGCTCTGGAGCGCTGCATAGGCCTGCGGCAGGCTGAGGGACCAGATCGGCTGGGAGGGGCTCAGCAGCACGGCCGGGAGAATCGCTGCTCCCCATGGTGCTGAGCGCGGAGCCAAGCGACCGGCGCACGTCCTGGCCTGCCGCACCACCATGGGGCAGCGACACCCCATGCCAGAACTCCCCTGGCAGCAAGGGCCCGCGGCACGGAGCGGCGGCACGAACCTGCGGCAGCAGCGGCGCCTCCATCGCCCGAGCGCAGGCCGCAACGGTGCAGGGCGCCAGATCCCGGCCGGGAAGCCACCGCCGGTGCTGGCCTGCCCATCGCAGCGCTCGGAGGGCAGCGCGATCGGCCGGGAGGCGTCACCATCGGGACCTCCATGCACCGGAACCCATGGTGAGCTGGAACCATCCCGTGCGGGCCGAGCAGCT
Source organism: Cyanobium sp. (assembly GCA_046075505.1). Taxonomy (GTDB): domain Bacteria; phylum Cyanobacteriota; class Cyanobacteriia; order PCC-6307; family Cyanobiaceae; genus Cyanobium. Next base: position 17,650 of record JBJTQH010000065.1, read on the forward strand.
CGAACGCCTCCATCGCGATGAGGCCGCCTGCCCCGGGCCCTGGCGGGTGCACCGCAAGCTGCCCCATCTGCTGCCCGGCGGTCCGGACTCCGGCGGGCGCGATGCCGTAGTGGTCAGTGCTCTGCTGGGCCATGGTGAGCTGCTGGCCGATCTGGCCCAGCTCTGCGCTGAAGCCCTGCGCCGCGGTGGCGACAGCGACCTGGATGCCGCGGCGGAAGCCGCCGAGATCAAGGGGCTGACAACCCGGGTGGCCGCCCGTCTGGCGGTGGCGCTGATGGAATCGGATCTGCCGGAACGGGTAGCGCTGCTGCTGGCCCGGGAACGGCCCTTCGCGGAAGGCTGGCGCGCCTGCCCGGAATGAAGAGCCCACGGACGATCAGCGCTCGCTCCTTTGGCCATGCCGATCGGCGCCCCTGCCAGGCCGAACGCGATCCAGCCCTGACCCCGGTCGCGCTTCAGGGCTCCGCGGCTTCCGGTGCCGGTTGCAGCAGGCGCACCAGCCACAGCACCGGCGCCGCGCTGGCGATCAGGGCCAGGGCCCCGAGGCTGTGGGCGGTGTCGCTCAGCAGGGAGCCCACCAGAAACGCCGCCGAACCCACCAGCACGATCAGGCCGCTGAGCGGATGACCCCAGGCCCGGAACGGCCGCTCCAGCTCCGGTTCCCGCCGCCGCAGCACGAACAGGGCCGCGATGCCGCTGCTGTATAGCGCCACATAGAGAAAGGAGGAGATCGCCAGCAGGATCGGGAAATCGGCGAAGGCCACCAGCAGAGCCATGGCGGCACCGGTGAGCAGCAGCGCCACCGTGGGGGTGCCACCGGCGCTCACGGCGGTGGCGGCCGGCAGGAACAGACCATCGCGGGCCAGGGAGAACAGCACCCGCGGTGCACTGAGGATCGAGGTGTTGATCAGCCCCAGCACCGACAGCAGCGCCAGGGCGGTGATCAGCAGGCCGCCACCGGCCCCGAACACATGGCGGGCGGCATCGGCCAGGGGCAGGCTGGAGGCAGCCAGTTCGGCGCCGCTCAGCACCCGCAGCAGCGCCAGGTTGATCAGCACATACAGGGCGATCACGGCCAGCACACCACCGATCAGGGAGCGAGGCAGATCGCGGGCCGGATCCTGGAATTCCTCGGAGAAATAGATGGGGCTGTGCCAGCCGTCGTAGGTGCCGATGATCGCCTGCAGGGCCAGCACCCAGGCCGCGGCCTGGGCCAGGGGGGTCTGCAGGGGAGCGGAGAGCGAGGAGGCGGCGGCCGGATCGGCGCTCAGAAAGCAGGCCGCCACCAGCAGCAGGAAGGCGAGGGTCTTGGCCAGGCTGAGCAGCAGCTGGCTGCCACTGCCGGCGCGCACCCCCAGCCACTGGATGGCGGTGAACAGGGCCAGCAGCAGCAGGGCAATGCTGCGACTGCTCAGCGGCAGCTGCGGCAGCAGGGCGCGGGTGTAATCACCGGCGGTGATCGCCACCCAGGCCACCCCAGCGCAGTGACCGAGCCAGTCGGTCCAGCCCACCACAAAGCCGGCCGCCGATCCGAAGGCGCGACGGCTGTAGACGGTCCAGCCACCGCTGCGGGGCAGGCTGGTGCCCAGCTCCGCCACGCACACCGCCCCCAGCAGGCCATAGAGACCACCGAGGATCCAGGCGCCGAGCACCGCCGGAGCGCTGTGCAGCTGGGCAGCCACCAGCCCGGGGGTGCGCAGGATGCCGCCACCGATCGTGCCGCCCACCGCCCCGGCCAGCCCGAAGGCCACCCCGAGGATGTTCAGCAGACGCCCGCGGGACTCTTGCATCGGCCGGCACGGCTGAGGGGATGGGGGGTGATCCGGCCATCATCGCCAGCCGGCGGCAGCCCAGACTGCCGCCACGTTCACAGGGCCCGGAGCCCGATTGCCGCCATGGCCAAGGTTGAGATCTACACCTGGCGCTTCTGCCCCTTCTGCATCCGCGCCAAGGAACTGCTCGACCGCAAGGGTGTGACCTATCAGGACTACGCCATCGATGGCGATGAACGGGCCCGCGCCGCCATGGCCGACCGGGCCGGCGGTCGCCGCTCCCTGCCCCAGGTGTTCATCGACGACCAGCCGATCGGTGGCTGCGATGACCTCTACAGCCTGGAGCGCGCCGGCAAGCTGGATGCACTGCTGGCGGGTTGAGGCAGGGGGCTGGGGGGGCTGCACATGCCTGAGGGGGCTCGCCGACCGTGACGGCGACGGCGGCCGGCCTGGAGGCTCCCCCGCAGGGCGCGACCGGAGCAGACGGGCGGCCGGCGAAATCCTTGGAACCGGCTGCCCGTATCGGCCGATCCAGCCAGTGGCCATCATCTACGGGCCGAGATCTGTGGCTCGTCGGCTTTTCGTCACTGCCGAAGACCAGCGCAGCCCTGAGACAGGCAGCAGCAGAGCGTGAACACACCCTGCATCAGGCCGCATGATCTCAGTACTCTTCATGGCACGACCCGATAGGAAGGCGATGTTGAGGCTGCTTTCTGGAACGGCCGATCCCGGCGGCATAAACGCCTCGCCCGCCGATGCTCTGCCCCGGAAGCGACAACCCTTCACGCTGCCCCTGTCTCTGGTGCTGGCATCGGGCTTTCTGTTGTGCAGCGTTCTTCCGATGGCTCTGGTTCGCCAACGGGGGCAGGCGAGAACGGAGGCTCAGATCATCACGGATACCAAGGCGATCATTCAACGTGATGTCGAGCAAGCCAGACAAGCTCTGAGCCTATTCATCAAAGAATCTTATGTTCTGGGCGTCGTCAGCGAAGTAGCGGCGCGAACACCGGATCTGTTGCGACGCGATGTCGGCGCCGATCTTCTTTGGAGAGCACTCCAGATTTCTCCCTACCTCGATGTGGTGTATGTGGTTTTTGAAGATGGCTCTCAATATGTTGTCAGTCGCATCGATCAGGCACGGCGGCGCAGTGCGAAACAGCAGATCCCTATCCGGGCGCAATGGCAGCGCTACTGGGAGGATCCCGTGCAAGCCGGTCGGATCCGCATGCGCCGAACCCAGTATTTTGATAACGCGCGCCAACCGATTGGGGCGCTTCGCTGGCAATCGGCCACCATCGATCCTCGCCGGCTCGATCCCTATCAAGAAGCGCGACTCAAACGCCAACTGGCTTTTACAGCCGTGCGCACCAATCCAGAAACACGCTCGCAGGTTGTGACCTTTGGATTGCCCATCATCACAGGCAGAATGTTCAAAGGTTTTGTGGGTGCAAACATCACCCTCAGCGGCTTTTCAGACTATGCGCGAAGTCAGAATCATGGGCTTCACAGCCAGATTTACCTGCTGGACAACCAAGGGAGAGTAGCTGCATCCTCCCAGCGAACAGCAGGTCTTCATCGCGATCAGATACTACCCAGAATTCTGGGGCATCCCGACTTCCTTGCCAATGGCATTTTTCAGCTGACCGACAGCCGAGGCACACCATTGATCATCGGCACGCGCCGCTTTGCCATCGGCTCTTCCCCCAATCATTGGCAGCTGATTTCGATCACGCCAGAGGCCAGTGTGTTGGGCGAACAACGCAACAACGCCTGGACAACGGCCCAGGAGCAACTTTATGTGATCGGCTTTGTTTTGCTCCTTATCCTCATTTTTTCCTGGCGGATCACTCGCAAAATCGAACTAGTCTCCGGTGGATTCTCTCGGGTCGGCGAGCTGCAGCTCGATCCACCGATCGCCGGCTCACTCTCCCGGCTGCGAGAGGTGGCCATGCTTCAGCATGGCCTGGCGCTCCTGATTGAATCGCTGCGCGCATTTGCCCGCTTTGTACCCGATGATCTGGTGCGACGCATCGCCTACCGAAGCGAGGGCTTTACCGAAGGGGTTGTTGAGCAGGAGCTCACGATTTTTTTCTGCGATATCGCAGGCTTCACATCTTTGGCGGAATGCCAGCCACTAGAGCAAACATTAATTGATCTGCGAGATTATTTCAATCTTGTCTGCCAGATCATCAACGAGGAAGATGGCACTGTCGATAAATTCATTGGTGATGCCGTGATGGCCTTCTGGGGGGCTCCCGAAGCCCTCCCGTATCATGCACTTCGAGCAGCCCGCGCGGCGCTCCGGATTCAAGAAGCAATCGGTACCTATAATCGCACGCAAGCAGATCACAGCCATTCCGAGCTGGTTGTCAGGATTGGCTTGCATACAGCCACTGTGCTTGTAGGCACGATCGGCTCAGCCGACCGGCTCAATTACACAGCCATCGGTGACGGCGTGAATATCGCCTCACGTCTTGAAGGACTCAATAAAGATCTAGGCACTCAAATCTGCATCAGCGATGCGGTGGTGCAAAGCTGCGGCGAGGCCCTCATCACTAGGAATTTGGGCATGCAGCATCTACGCGGGAGAGGCACAGATTTGATTGTCCACGAGCTTCTACGATTACGATGACTAACGACAGGCGATCAATATCTTGATCGGCTACTTGGAGCAGGAACGTAGATCATCGCTGGCGATGCAGTTGGCTTGTCCGGCAGATTGACCGCCTTCTTTATCGCTGGGGACGGGCTTACCTTTGCCATTTTTATCAGCAGCTTGAGCCCGACTTTTGGTGTTTGCCAGCAAAAACTCAGCCTGACTACCTGCGTAACCACTGATCTGATAACTTCCCACCTGCCACGCCAGCAAGGGTAGCTGAGGCATCATGACAAGGCAGAAAAGCGACAAGGTGGCTTGTGGTGATGGCATAAAACCACGACGTGATTCAGGAGTAAAACCGGTAGGTCAATAACGGGTGACCAGAAAGTGGCTAGATGGAGCAGATCGCGTCGCCAGCCTCATCTCCGGTAGCACACACCATTGCCATCACAGCAGATGACCACCTGCTCACCATTGATAACACGATTAGAGCAGGATTCCGCTGCCGCAGGCAGGACAAGAGTCAACAGAAATGCACCCATCAGGCCACAAGCAAAAAAGAAGGAGCCGGAGCGCTTGAATGACGTGTTCATGAGGCGACGTGAAGCGTTGATGACAGAGCCAAGAAAACGATGAGGCGATGAAGAAGCTTAATACCAATCAGCGCAGGATCCGAGCAAAATTTCAGCGAAACTGAACGCAGCAAGGATGAAGGACTTAGAATGGTTTGTTGATTAACAATCATTACATCCCAAGGATACCAGGGGCAAGCCAGGGCTATGCTTGTCTTTAACAAGTCTTAATGATTGCCGCATTTTCGCATCATGCCTACTGCCCGAGACCGCAAAGACATTCAGCGACGCTTGAAGGTTCGGCTGAAGAAGGCGCTCCTATTCGCGCGCGACTGGTGGATACCGGTCTCCGGCCTTGCAGCTGCATCCTGGGGCATCTGGAAGTTCTTTTTTGACATCTCCGTGCCCGTCAATATTATTGTCGATCTCAATTCTCGTGTTGATCATTCTGCGCCACTGGCCGCTCCCATTGCCGCCACTGCAGAGTCTGATCTCTCTTCTGGAAGGGTGACACCCGTACGCTTCAGCGTCACCGCCAAAAACATCAGCAGCCGCAAGACACTGAACATCCACAACCCCGTCTGGATCGCCTACGGAACAAACATTTACTATCCGCGCAAGAAATACGCTAGCAGCAATGATTCTCTGCCCGTTCTGGCCGAGAGGGAGTTCGGCACCACCTACCTGATGAATGGCCATCACGACAGCCGTAATAAATCGGCTGATGATGCCTCCAAGCGCCGCCTGCTTGATCACGCCTATGGTCGTACCCTGATCGGGGTCGGCACCCTGTTTGGGAACGACACCCTGAAACCCTTGGAGCAAATCAAGGCTGAGCACGTGATTCCCGTGATCAGTGGACAATTCGATATTCTGGAGGTCCGCGTGATGATTCCCACCACGGATGCGGGCAAGCGCCTCGGCCCCCTCGGTTGGTTTGGGTCGGAAGTCAGCCATGAGAAGGTCAAAGCCTACCTGAACATGCATTTACCTGGCGACAAGAATATGCAGGTTAATCCCAGTTTTATTTTCTATCGCAATTTCGGAGGCGCATCCGGACAAGAGCGGCTGGAAATCATGGATCTTGAGCAGAAAAAGAACATCGGCGCCAGCTTTCAGGTCTCCTTGAGTCAGCTGTGGCTGGGACAGGTCATGGTGGAGTCTTCCGAGAACAAACCCTGAAAAGTCTGGTGTGGATCAGCCCCGATCTACGCCCTCGTCCCGGCTGCAGAATCTGGAGCCAATGTGCTGGTGGCCTGCACCCCAGCGCACAGGCCATCGCGGTGATCTGTGAACCTGCGACCTCCCAGCTGGCGTGCACGCACGGCCCCGCTGCCACTGGAGATTCCGCCGCCTGATCCCTACCGCTGCCGCACACATCGGAAGGTGAGATTCAGCCGCGGTGTCTGCACACGGCGGCGGGCCGGCAGCTGATGTTGCCAGTGCTGCTGGGTGGGGGGATCCATCAGCAGCAGCGTGCCGTTGCCCAGGGGCAGCTGCAGGGTCTGGCGCTGTCCTTCGTCATCAGCACGGCGCGGGCGCAACTGGAAATCGCGGCTCGCCCCCAGGCTCAGCGAAGCGATCGGCGCCTCGGGATCGAGCTCCGGTTCGTCATCGGCATGCCAGCCCATGCGGTCGTGGCCATCGCGGTAGTGATTGAGCAGCAGTGCATTGAAGCGGCAGCCCGCCGCCTGTTCCACCTGTGTCCGCAGCCGCGACACCAGCGGCGTCCAGGGGGTGTTGATCTGCTGCAGCCCGCTGTAGCGATACGTGCAACCCGGATCCGCCATCCAGCAGGTGAGACGCGGCAGGCGATGCCGCTGCCCCCACAGCGTGATCTCCTCCTGCCGCCAGGGCACCTCCGCCAGCAGCAGCTGCAGCGCCTGCTCCGGCTGCGGCAACCAGTCCTGCCAGAGGCGCAGACGCAGCCCCGGTCGCTCGATCCGCTCCGCTGCAGCAGGTACCGGCGACACCAGCGGGGTGGGCCGGGTGGGCCGCGACGCCCCGGGCGGCTCCGGCAGCGGGGGCGGATCCAGCAGATCGAGCTGTCTGCTCAGGGCCTCCGTGGTGCTGGTGGCGTTGGCGCCGGGGGGCCGGGAGCCGGAGCTGTCGGGCATCACCTCAGTCTCCCGATCGGAAGCCGCTCAGCCTCGCGGCGGCCCGCTGCTGTCGGGCGCGAGGCTGAGCGGCTCCGGCACCTCCAGCTGCAGCCAGCCCCCCTGCGGTTGCGGCAGCTCCAGCCGCCAGGCCTGCAGCCGGTAGCCCCCCTCCCCCGGCAAGGCCTGCGGATCGGCGCTGCCGCCGGGCCGGTAGAGGGGATCGCCGAGCAGCGGTGCCCCGAGAGCGGCGCAATGGATCCGGATCTGATGCGGCCGGCCGCTGTCGATCGCCACCTGCACCAGATCGGCCTGCGGATGCCGCTCCAGCAGGGTGAGGCGGCTGCGGGCAGGCAGCACAGCGGAATCCTGCCCTGGGCTGGGGTCGCCGGCGGCGCACCAGAGGGCACCCAGCCGGGGGTGGGGGCGGCGGCCGATCGGCGTGTCGATCACCACCGTCTGCCCCGGCTGCAGGGCCAGCACACCTGGCACCAGCAGGGCCCGGTAAAGCTTGTGCACGCCTCGTCCCGCAGCCATGGCGCCATCCGGCGGTCCATCGCCGCGACCCACCGCCGTGCTCTCGCGCAGCTGCCGGCTGAGCCGGGCGCGGGTGTCGGGGGAGCGGGCGCAGACCAGCAGGCCACTGGTGGCCCTGCCGAGGCGATGCACCGGGCGCGGCACCCCGGCGGGATCGTGGCGGTGCCGGCGCTCCAGCAGCCGCAGCACCGTGTGCTCCAGAAAGCCCCCCGCCGGCAGCACCGGCAGCCCATTCGGCTTGTCGATCACCAGCAGATCGCCGTCGTCATGGACGACACCCCAGGCGGCGGGCACGGCCGGCTCTCGCCAGGGCGGCCGCTGCCAGCTGAGGCGATCCCCCGCCTGCAGTGGGGTGTCCTGCCACAGGGGAGCTCCATTGCGCTGGATCTGGCCAGCCGCCAGCCGCTCCAGCCAGACCGCCTGCGACGAATGGCGATGGCGGCGGGCGTACACCTCGGTGAGCAACAGGCCGGCTTCCCGGCTGCTGATGCGATCGCGATAGGTCCAGCCTTGATTCAGCGCCTCCGGCAGCAGCGACGCCGCGGCCGGGTTCAGGCCGCCGCTCACTCCACCAGGCCGTGCTCCAGGGCATAACGCACTAGCTCGGTGCGGCTGGCGGTGCCGGTCTTGATGAACAGCCGGCTCACGTATTTCTCCACATTGCGGATCGAGGTCTCGAGCCGGCGGGCGATCTCCTTGTTCATCATTCCCTCCGCCACCAGCTGCAGCACACTCGCTTCGCGGGGGGTGAAATCGAGCTTCACCTCGGAGCTGGCGGGCTTGCGGTTGCCGCCGGTGCCCAGCATCGAGCGGATCTCGGTGATCTGCTTGGCCATGGCGCTGATGTCGGCATCAGCGAAGCGGGCCGCCTCCGCCAGCAGCCGCTCCTGGCGCCGCACCACGTTGTGCACGCGTGCCACCAGCTCATTCGGATCGAACGGTTTGGGGATGTAATCGTCGGCGCCGGCATTGAACCCGGCGATGCGATCGGCGGTCATCCCCTTGGCGGTGAGGAAGATCACCGGTGTGCCCCCCAGCCGCTCATCAGCCCGCAGACGCTTGAGCAGGCCATAGCCATCGCAGCGCGGCATCATCACATCGCTGAGGATCACATCCGGCAGCAGCTCCTGGGCCCGCTGCCAGCCCTCCTCCCCGTCGTTGGCGGTGGTCACCTGGAAGCCCTCATCCTCCAGGTAGGCCTTCACCGCGGTGCGCAGGCCCGGCTCATCGTCCACCAGCAGCAACCGCACCGGTGGCCTGGCGGTCGCGGGATCGCCCGTCTCCAGGTTCACGGCATCGGCCGCGGAATCGCCGTTGGAACCAGAGGTGGGCACGGTGGCAACAATCTTCTCGTTGCCGATGCTAAGGAGTCTGCCAATCCCAGGGATCACGATGGCGCGCGGACGGGCCCTGACGGTGTTGACACCCCTGTTGCTCTCCCTGGCCCTGGCGCGCGGAGCCGGGGCTGCCCCGGCGGCGACTCCACCGATCTCCGGCCCGGCTGCCGCCGGCTCCCCATCCGCCCCGACCGCTGCCCCTGCGGCACCAGCCAGGCCGGCGGATCCAGCCAAGGCGCTGGAGATCGAAGCCTGGCAGTTGTTCGCCCAGGGCAGTGCCGCATCCAGAGCTCAGGCCCTGCAGCGTCTGGCCGCCGCCCGCGCCCTGCTGCAACGCCCCGAAGATGCCGCCAGGCTCGCCCAGCTCTGGCAGATGGAGGGGCTGGTGCTGTTCGCACTGGCCCGCTACCGCGAAGCGAATCAGGCCTACAGCGAGTCGCTGCGCATCCACGAGCAGCTGGGGCGTCCCGGCGACGCGGCGAATCTGCGGCTCAGCCTGGCCATGGGGCATCACAACCTGGGCGAAATCGACCAGGCACGGCGGATTCTGGCGCTGGTGAACGCCGAGGGGCGGCGCAGCGATGACACGCGGCTGCTGATCTCGGCGCTGGAACTGGAAGCCCAGCTGGATGCCCGCACCGGACAACCCGCGGCGGCGGTGCGCCGGCTGGAGCAGGCACTCAACCTGGCGACGACCCGCGCCGACACCGGCCAGCAGCTGCGCCTCCTCGACTCCCTGGCGATGACCTATCTGCCGCTGGGGCAGCTGGCTGAGGTGCGGCGCATCCTCGAGCGCCGCAAGGCCCTGGCACCGGGGGAAACCAGCCTGGCCGAGACGGTGCTGAACACGCTGGAGACCCGCTCACGGCCCGAGGAGCTGGGGTCACCCGAGCAGCTGGAGCAGCTGATCCGCCGCTTCCGCGCCGCCGGTGATCTGACCAATGCCGCGACCAGCCTTGAGTCGTTGGCCACCGTGGAGCTGAACCGTGGCCGGCTGCGCCGCGGCCTGAGCCTGTACCAGGAGGCCCTGGGTCTGTATGAGCAGCAGGGGATGCGCGGGCGGGCCGCCTCCTCCCTGCGCAACATCGGCCAGACCCACGCAGCGCTGGGCGACTACGGGAAGGCGCTGGAGATCACCGGTCGCGCCCTGGAGCTGGCCCGCGCCGTGGGTGAGGACAGCGTGCAGATCCAGAGCCTGCTCGATCTGGCCGACCTGCAGACCACCCTGGGCAGCCTGGAGCTGGCCGTCCCCAGCACCGAAGCCGCCCTCAGCCTGGCGACGGCCCGCGGCGATCTGTTCCGCCAGGCCCAGGCCCTCAATGCGCTGGCCGACCTGCGCCGCAGACAGCAGAACCTCCAGGAGGCCGCGCAGCTGGCCGGCCGGGCCCTCGAGATCGGCACCAGCAGCCGCATGCCGCTGCTGATGAGCTCCGCCCTGGCGACCCTGACCCGCGCCCGCGAAAGCCTCGGGGAGCTGGATGCAGCCCTGCAGGCCGCCGAGCAGATCGAAAGCCTGGGGCGCGAGCGCGGCGACCGCTGGATCGGCGCCACGGGCCAGGCGCTCAGGGGCCGCGTGCTGCTGGCCCAGGGGAAACCGACCGAGGCGCTGCCGCCCCTGGAGGGAGCGATCGCCCTGTTCCGCTCCCAGAAGCAGATGCCGCCCCTGATCGCGACGCTGGAGGTACGGGCGCGGGTGCTGACCGCCCTGGGGCGACTCGATGCCGCCCAGGAGACCTACCGGGAGGAGCAGCGGCTGTGCGAGGAGATGGGCGATCCCGCCTGCCAGGCGGCGCTGCTCTACGAACAGAGCCGGCTCAGCGCCCGTCAGGGCCGGCTGCAGGAGGCCCTGAGCCAGATCGAGCGCAGCCTGGCGATCAGCGAAGGCCTGCGCGCTTCCCTCCCCTCCGCCGAACTGCGCCAGAATCAGTTCGCCCAGGTGCAGGACCGCTACGACTGGTGGATCGAGCTGTTGCTGCAGCTGCATCGTCAGCAGCCGCAGCGCCGCCATGATCTGCAGGCCCTGGAGGTGAGCGAGCGGGCCCGGGCCCGGGGCCTGGTGGAGCTGCTCAGCGCCGCCCGGGCCGAGGTGGTCAGCGGTGTGGATCCGGCCCTGCTGACCCGCAGGCGGCAGCTCGACGACCGGATGCGCCAGCTGCTCGCCGGTCGGATGCGGTTGCGCCAGGCGGCCGGCTCCGGCGAGGAACAGGCCACCGCCCTGGCCGACCTGGAAATCCGACTGGCGGAGCTGCAGCGCCAGCAGCAACAACTGGAGACGCAGCTGCGGCGCCGTTCGCCCCAGTACGCGGCACTGCTGCTACCGCAGCCCCTGAACGTGCAGGCGATCCAGGCCCTGCTCGATGACAACACCGTGATGCTGGTGATGCATCTGGGCGAACACAGCGGGGTGCTGTGGCTGATCAGCCGCCGGGAGGTGGAGAGCCGGCCGCTGCCCGGCCGGGCCGGGATCCAGGCGCTGGTGGCGCGCTTCCACGCCGACCTGGCGACACAGCAGAACGGAGCAGCGGCGGAGCTGTCGCGACAGCTGCTGCAGCCCCTGGCCTCGCAACTGCAGGGCCGGCGGCTGGCGATCGTGCCCCACAGCAGCCTCTTTTACCTGCCCTTCGCGGCGCTGCCGGCACCCGGCAGCCAGGAGCCGCTGGTGCGCCGCCATGAGCTGGTCACCCTGCCGTCGGCCTCCACCCTGGCGATCCTGCGCAGTACACCGCCACCAGCGCAGGGCCGGGCACCCTCGCTGCTGCTGCTGGCCGATCCGGTGTTCGGCCCCGGCGATCCGCGCCTGGTTGGGGTCGCCAGACAGGTCGCCGGCAGCCGGGGTGCCAGCCGCGACGAATGGCAGCGTCTGCCCGGCACAGCCCGCGAGGCCGCCGCGATCTCGGCCCTGCTGCCCCCGGGCAGCGTCGAGCAGCGCAACCTGGGCTTCCAGGCCAGTCGTCAGGCGCTGCTGGCAGGCGATCTGCGGGGCTTCCGCCTCCTGCACATCGCCACCCACGGCAAAGCCGATGGATTGCAGCCGGAGCGCTCCAGGCTGGTGCTCTCGCAGGTGGACCCGCAGGGCCGGCCGCTGGCGGGGAATCTCGGCCTGCCGGACATCTACAACCTGCAGCTGGCGGCCGATCTGGTGGTGTTGAGCGCCTGCCAGAGCGGCCTGGGCGCCCTGGTGCGCGGCGAGGGTCTGGTGGGGCTGACGCGCGGTTTTCTGCATGCCGGATCGCGCCGGGTCCTGGCCAGCCTCTGGAACGTCGATGACAGCAGCACCGCCGTGTTGATGGCCGCCTTCTACCGCGCCCTGCTGGAGGAGGGCCGAACACCGGCGGCGGCCCTGCGTCAGGCGCAGCTGAGCCTGCTGGCCGATCCGCGCTGGCGGGCGCCCTACCACTGGGCCGCCTTCACGCTCCATGGCGACTGGCGCTGAGCCGATGCCGGAGGGAACGCCACCGGCTCGGTGATCGCTGGTGACCGCTGGTGAAAGAGCCGCTCAGTTGCGGCGCACGGAGGGCGCCGGCACGATCTCCTGGCGTTCTGGCAGGGTGCCGCTCAGGCCCAGCCGACGCGCTTCCGGGGTGAGGCCGGCGGGATCACGGCCCGCCAGGGAGGGATGGCACACCGCCCACCAGATCAGGTGATCGAGGCGGTTGCTGGCATGGATGGCACCACCGGGGTTGAGCTCGCGCACCAGCAGCCGGCTGGCGGTGCCGGTGATCCGCATCGGAGCCTGGGGGCTGCAGCGGATGCGATCCGTGGCGATCGTGACGCGGTCGTCGCTTTCCTCCCAGACCTGCACGCTCCAGAGATCGGGCTGCAGCGGATCGGGCCTGGCGCCGAACACCCCCACCTCCTGCTCGCCATGGACACTGCTGCGGCGCTGCAGGATCACCAGATCGGCCGGACGCGGCGCGCGGGCAGCGGCTGGAGGTGGATCGGTGGCCGCCTGCAGCGGCAGGTTCCCAGCAGGCAGGCAGAGCAGCCCGCCCAGCAGCGCGGGGGAGAACAGCCAGGCCGGCAGGCGCCGATCCGGCCAGCGGCGCAGGGAGCGAAGAGCGATCAGCATGGGGCCATGCTCGCCTACCTGGACCACCACGCCACCACCCCCTGCGATGGCCGGGTGCTGGAGCAGATGGCACCGTGGTGGAACGGCTGCTTTGCCAATCCCTCCAGCCGTCTCTACCGCCCGGCCCTGGAGGCGGCGGCGGCGGTGGAGATCGCCCGGGACCAGGTGGCCCAGGCCCTGGCGATGCCAGCGGCAGCGGTGCTGTTCACCAGCGGCGCCACCGAGGCCAACAACCTGGCGCTCAAGGGTGTCGCCGAAGCCGCCTGGGAGCGGGGTGATCGGCGCCGATCGCTGCTCACCCTGGCCACCGAGCACCGGGCCGTGCTCGATCCGATGGCCTGGCTCGGTCGCCACGGCTTCAACCTCACTGTGCTGCCGGTGTGCAGCGATGGTCTGGTGGATCCGCAGCGCCTGCAGGAGGCGATCAGCGCCGACACGCTGCTGGTGTCGGTGATGGCGGCCAACAACGAGATCGGCGTGCTGCAGGACCTGGCCCTAGTGGGCCGCCTCTGCCGCGAGCGGGGTGCCCTGTTCCACTGCGATGCCGCCCAGGCGGTGGGGCACATCCGCCTCGATCCCGGCGCACTCGGCATCGATCTGCTCAGCCTCAGCGGCCACAAGCTGTACGGCCCCAAGGGCTGCGGCGCCCTGGTGGTGCGCGATGGGGTGGCGCTGGCCCCCCAGCAGCACGGCGGCGGCCAGGAGCGGGGGTTGCGGGCCGGCACCCTGGCGGTGCCGCTGCTGGTGGGGCTGGGCGCTGCGGTGCAGCTGGCGCTGGAGGATCAGCCGCAGCGCTCGGCCCGGCTGCTGGCGCTGCGGGAGCGGCTCTGGCAGGAGCTGGCGGCCCTGGGCGGGGTGCAGTGCAACGGCGATCGCCAGCAGCGGCTGCCCCACAACTTGAATGTGACGTTGGCCGGCGTGGAGGGGGGACGGCTGCATCGCCTGCTGCGGCGACGGCTGGCGGTGAGCAGCGGCTCCGCCTGCAGCCAGGGCAGTCCTTCGCACGTGCTGGCGGCGATCGGCCGGCGGCCGGCGGAAGCGGCGGCCTCGATCCGCTTCGGGCTCGGTCGCCACACCACGGCAGCGGAGATCGAGCTGGCGATCACAGCGGTGCGCGACGCCGTGCAGGGGCTGCGCCGCAGCGGAATCTGAATGGAGTGCTCCGCCGCTGCGACGGGGGATGCAACGCCCGCGCGACCGGCATCGGGCTGAGGAGGACTGCAGGGTGCCCGGCGCTCAGGAGACCGCAGGCGCTGCACCGGCTCGTCGTGGACGCCGATCGCCCCATCGGCATGACCTCAGGGAATACGGCGACGAGGCCCCCTGGCCTGGGCAACGGGACAACGCCAGCTGGGCCGGCGAGGAAGAGCGCCACGGCCGGGATCCCCAGGCATGCCCCCGGCCGCAGCGGCGATCTCCAGGCATGGCTGCCACGGCCCCGCTCCGGCGCATCGGACTCGAGGCGGCTGCGAACGGTGGCGGCACCAGCCAGCCAGAGCGGCGACATCTGGAGCCGGCGGCATGACGCGGCCACTCAATCCTGCAGAACCATGCCGGCCGGAGCAGCGTGAACCCCGCTGCAGGCGGAGGCCGCCACGACCTCCGGCGCCAGCTCCAGGGCGATCGCGCCCAGCCGGGAGCAGCGGAAGTCATCGAGCAGCCGCGTCGCCATCCGCACCCGATCACCGCTGGTGTGCCGGCCGGCGGCAGCCTCCAGCCAGGCGGCGGCATCGGTGCCGGGATCACAGGGCACCCCATAACGCCCCTGCAGCAACCCCGCCCGCACACCCGCCGCTTCCACCGCCTCCAGGCCCTCCAGTTGCCCGAGGAAGGCCAGGCCCACCAGTTCGGCGTCGTAGGCGGCCTGGCCGATGTCATCGCAGATCGCCAGCCGCAGCGCCGCCGCCTGGTCATCCAACCGCGGCGGCAGCACGCCGGGGGCGTCGAGCAGATCGAGCTCCTGCCCGAGCCGCACCCAGCGCAGGCTGCGGGTGACCCCGGCCCGGCGGGCGCTCTCCACCACCTTCTGGCGCACCAGCCGGTTGATCAGGGCCGATTTACCCACGTTCGGGAAGCCGAGCATCAGGGCCCGCACCGGCCTGGGGCGCATGCCGCGGCCACTGCGACGCGCATTGAGGGCATCGCCGGCCCGGATCGCCGCCTGCTGCAGCTGCCGCACGCCGCTGCCGGAACGGGCATCGCACCACCAGACGCTCTGCTGCCGCTGACGGAACCAGGCGGTCCAGCCCTGGCGGGCGGCGGGGCTGATCATGTCGACGCGGTTGAGCACCAGCAGGTGCTGCTTGCCCCGGATCCAGCGCTGCAGGCGCGGATGGCCGGTGGCGAGGGGGATGCGGGCATCGCGCACCTCGATCACCAGATCCACCTTCTCCAGCTGGGCGACCAGAGACTTCTCAGCGCGGGCGATATGGCCCGGATACCACTGAATCGCCGGCGCCGTGCCCGCCGTCAGCGGAGACGCCGGCGCCGCATGCACAGCCAGCAGCGGCGGCAGCTCCGCCGGAGGCGCCGCCACCGGCACCACCCCGCCGCTGTCCTGGCTGTCCTGGTTGTGCTGGCTGCCCTGGTTGTCGTGGCTGACGCCATGGCTGTTGGCGCTGACGCCGCTCTTGCCATGGCTGTTGCCGCTGTTGCCGCTGACACCGCGGTTGTCGTGGTCCGCCTCGGCCGTCATCAGGGCACCACCAGCACCGGGCAGGGCGCCAGCTGAATCACCCGGGCCGCGGTGCTCTGGCTGTCGTCCTCAAGGGCGATGCCGCGGGTGCCCATCACGATCACATCGGCATTGATCTCATCGGCCACATCACCGATCACAAAGGCCGGCCGACCCTCCCGTTCGATTACCTCACAGCTCAGGCCCGCCTGCTCGAAGCCGCTGCGGGCCTGCTCCAGCAGGGCACCCACCGCCTGTGGGTCGTGCATGGCGCCCTCCTCCGGCTCCACCACCGAGAGGATCACCAGCCGGCTGCCGTGGCGCTGGGCCAGCTTCAGGGCGACGGCGGCCGTTTCCGTCGCCTGGCGGCTGTTGTCGATGGGAAACAGAACGGTCTGGAACATGACGCGCGCAACGATCCTCCTGTCTTAGCGCCCACGGCCGAGCCGGGCGGTGCCAGCGGCACAGGCCGCGGCGGAGCAGGGGCCGACGACGGGCTAATGTCCCCCCGCCGTTCCTGCCCTTACCACCCCATGGCGAAGCGATCCCTGGCCAGCCTCGGAGCCAACGACCTCGGCGGCAAGCGCGTTCTGGTTCGGGTCGACTTCAACGTACCCCTCAACGACGCCGGGGTGATCACCGATGACACCCGCATCCGCGCCGCCCTGCCCACGATCAATGATCTGGTCAGCAAGGGCGCCAAGGTGATCCTCTCGGCCCACTTCGGTCGTCCCAAGGGTCAGGTGAATGAGGGCATGCGCCTCACCCCCGTGGCGGCACGCCTGAGCGAGCTGCTCGGCAAGAGCGTGGTGAAGACCGACAGCTGCATCGGCGCCGATGCCGAAGCCAAGGTGGCCGCCATGGCCAACGGCGATGTGGTGCTGCTCGAGAACGTGCGCTTCTTCGCCGAAGAAGAGAAGAACGAGCCCGGTTTCGCCGCTGAGCTGGCCAAGCTGGCCGATGTGTATGTGAACGACGCCTTCGGTGCCGCCCACCGCGCCCACGCCTCCACCGAGGGGGTGACCAAGCACCTGCGCCCCAGCGTCGCCGGCTACCTGATGGAGAAGGAGCTGCAGTACCTGCAGGGCGCCATCGACGAGCCCAAGCGCCCGCTGGCGGCGATCGTGGGCGGCTCCAAGGTGAGCAGCAAGATCGGCGTGCTCGAGGCCCTGCTCGACAAGTGCGACAAGATCCTCGTGGGCGGCGGCATGGTCTTCACCTTCTACAAGGCCCGCGGCCTGGCCGTCGGCAAGAGCCTGGTGGAGGAAGACAAGCTCGAGCTGGCCAAGGAGCTCGAGGCCAAGGCTGCGGCCAAGGGCGTGCAGTTCCTGCTGCCCACCGATGTGGTGCTGGCCGACAACTTCGCCCCCGATGCCAACACCCAGATCGCCAATGTGGACGCCATCCCCGACGGCTGGATGGGTCTCGACATCGGCCCTGACTCTGTGAAGGTGTTCCAGGACGCTCTGGCCGACTGCAAGACCGTGATCTGGAACGGCCCGATGGGTGTGTTTGAGTTTGACGCCTTCGCCGCCGGCACCAACGCCATCGCCACCACCCTGGCCGACCTGAGTGGCAAGGGTTGCTGCACGATCATCGGCGGCGGTGATTCCGTGGCCGCTGTCGAGAAGGCGGGTCTGGCCGAGCGCATGAGCCACATCTCCACCGGTGGTGGCGCCAGCCTCGAGCTGCTCGAAGGCAAGGTGCTGCCCGGCGTGGCGGCGCTGGACGAAGCCTGATCAGGACTGCGTTCCCTGGGTCTTCCTCCTGCCCTGGCACCGTCAGGATGCGGGGAGAAGCCCAGGGAATTCCTGGCAGGAGCCAGACCAGCACGCCAGCTGGATTGGCACGCCAGAAGGATTTGTGCAGCAGCCTGAATGAGTGCGCCAAAAATGCTCAGGGCTGAGCAGATCGAGAGCCTTCGATTTCCATTCACCAGCCCATCTGAGTTCTTGATTACCCAGCTCGCTCCGCGAACGGCAAGCCACGGGGCTAGACTGGTACGCAAATGCCAGTCCGGTCATGGCTCGTAGCGCGATCCAGTTCCAGAAAGGTCTCTCCCTGTCTGAGTTCCAGCGGCTCTACGGCACTG
>JBJTQH010000066.1:0-18883 GCA_046075505.1 Cyanobium sp.
CGGTAGAACGGTCTTCCAGCGGTCGAAACAGACGGTCTGGCTGAGCAGCAACCCCGTGACCATCCAGGCAAGCAATGCCAAGTGACGCAGATCCGCGACCGAGCAGTGTTGACGCAGGAAGCCGAGGAGTTCAGACTGAAGGCGGGTACGGGACACTGTTGAGCGCTGGTTTGCCTTGAGAACCCCCAACATCTCACGGCTTCCTACCCACCTAATGACCTGAGACCCATTCTGTTGCAATGCTTCTCAGGTTTGTGTCGGTCAGCCAGGAAAATCCCTCCTGATACTGGACTCTGCCCTGGGGCACGCAAGGATACCCTACTAGTGCGCCAGTACTAGCTTAGCGGCTGGTTGGCTGGCGTCCATGGGCTTGCGGAGCTTTGTTGCTGATCAGGTTCCAGAAACAGTCCCAGGCAGAGTCGGCCTATACCGCAGCCTCTCGTCCTGGGCGGAAGACGGCCTACTCGAAACCGCAGCCGCCAGCTGTTGCCGCAGCCCCAGGGGAGCCGGGGCCCATAGCCGATCACTCGCCGAACTGACCCCAGAACAGCCGCGGCCTGCAGGCGGTCTCCCTGAAATGGAGCGACCGATTATTGATGACTCTGATGCGCCGCTCTCCTACCCGCTTCCGGCTGGAGACGAGAGCCCTGACGGCGCTGCTGCTCGCCGCAGTGCCAACCCTCAGCGCGGGCAGCATGGCGCCGCGGGCGGAGGCCGCCTCGCCTCTGCTGGAATCCGTCAAGCAGAACCCGGCCCAGGCGCGCAAGATGTGCGCCCGTTTCCGCAAGCTCAACGCCGAGGGCCAGTCCGCCACGGCCCGGGCCTCGATCGAGGCCGTCGCCCGCAGCGAGAACCTCAGCCCGATGGATGCCGAAGTGCTGATCACCTATGTGATCGGGCTGCACTGCCCCGACGTGCGCTGATCAGCCCCAGTGGAGACGCCTGAGCCGCGGCTTCAGAGCTGGGACGCATGGATGACCTGTGCCGATGGCGTCCGCCTGGCCAGCCGCCTGTGGCGACCGGCCGGCGAGGGGCCCTGGCCGGTGCTGCTGATGCGCCAGCCCTATGGCCGTGCCATCGCCTCCACCGTCACCTACGCCCATCCGCACTGGTATGCCGCCCAGGGATTCCTGGTGGTGGTGCAGGACGTCCGCGGCCGCGGCGATTCAGAAGGCGTGTTCGGCGGCTTTGCCCAGGAGGCTGCGGACAGCGCCGCCGCGGTGCGCTGGTGCCGCCGGCTGGCCGATGGCAATGGCCGGGTGGGGACCTATGGGTTTTCCTATCAGGGGCTGAGCCAGCTGCTGGGCGGTGCCACTGCGGCATCACAGCCGGAGACGGTGGAGGCGGATCCCGATCCGCTGCCCGATCCCCTGCCTGACTGCCTGGCACCGGCGATGTGCGGCCTCGATGAACGGCTGCACTGGGCCAGTGAGGGGGGAGCGCACTGGTGGAATCTGGGGGTGGCCTGGGCCCTGCAGCTGGCCGCCCAGGGCTGCCGTCGCCGTCAGGATCAGGCGGGTTGGCGGGCGATCCGGCGCAGCCTGGAGAGCGGTGCCTACCTGGACGACGGCATGGAACTGCTCGAGCGCCTCGATCCGGGCGGCATGGGCCTGGCCTGGCTGCGGCGCGATCCCGCCCGCAACGAGGGTTGGCAGTGCCATGCGGTGAGCGATGCGCTGCTGCGACGACCGCTGCTGCTGATCGGCGGCTGGCACGATCCCCATCTAGCGGGTGTGCTGGACCTGCATGAGCGCAGCCGCCGGGCCGGGGGGAAGCCCGCCCTGGTGATCGGGGCCTGGAGCCATCTGGACTGGAACGGTGGCCTGGATGCGCTGCAACTGGCCTTCTTCCGCCGCCACCTGATGGTGACCGGCGACAACAACACCACCAAGAGCAACACCAACAACGACGACCCTGCGGCGCTGCCAGCGGGAACGCTGCCAGCGGGACCGACCACCGCACAGGGGGGCAGCCTGGCCCTGCAGGTGCTGACGCCACCGGCCGGATCCGGGCGTCAGGGTTCGGCGGAGGGGGCGAGCGGCATGCTGTGGTGGCATGAGGCCATCACGTCGGTCACCTGCCGGCGCGGCTGGGCTCTGCGCAGCAACGGCCTGGCGGCGATCCGCAGCGATGAGGGCGAGCTGTGGCCGTTGCCCCCGCAGGCGGCCCTGGCCAGCGGGGCGGGCGAGCCGCCGCCCCCGACCGTCCCAGGCAGCGGCAGCGTCACCCTGGTGCATGACCCCTGGCGCCCGGTGCCCTCGCGCGGGGGCCACCTGGGACTACCGGCAGGCCCTGTGGAACGGGGGGATCTCGATCGCCGCGGCGATGTGGCCTGCTTCCAGACCGCCGTGCTGCCCGACACCTTGCCGCTGCTGGGTCGACCGGTGCTGGAGCTTGCGGCCACGGCCGATCAACCCGGGTTCGATCTCTGGGTCTGCCTGTCGGTAGTGCGAGCGCAGGGGGAGGTGCTGCAGCTGTGCACGGGGGTGCTGCGTCGGCTCGGCATCCCGGCGCTGCAGCCGTCGCGGCTGGAGGTGCAGCTGCAACCGGTGGCCGCCCTGCTGGTGGCCGGGGAGCGGCTGCGGCTGTCGCTGGCAGCCTCGGCCTGGCCGGCGATCGCCGTGAACCCCGGCGATGGCTCGCTGCCCCGGGGCGGCAGCGGTCCGCAGCATCGGGTGATCAGCCTCACCTTCGATCTCAGCGCTGCCCGGCTGCACATCCTGCCGCTGCTTGGGGCAAACTGAGCCGACCGCCGACTGCCGGCTCTCCTCCACCGGGAGCCTTGCCCTGTTTGACAGCCGTGTTCCGCCTCCCCGCCATGCCCCGCTCCACGCGCCAGATCGCCATCCAGACGAAGCTGGTGTCGCTGCTGCTGGCCGGCAGCACCGCTCTCGGGGCCCTGCTGAGCAGCCCGCCGCTGCAGGCCCAGATGTCTGGCCCGAACGGCAACCGGCAGACCACAGCCGCCGCCGCCGACCAGGTGGCCCGCCAGGCGACCGAGCGCATCCTCAGCGCCGTGCAACGCGGCGATGCCCCCGGCTATTACAACCTGCTGTCCCCCGAGTCACAACAGGTGAGCAGCCCGGCGATGGTGGGTGCCGCCTTTCGTTCCCTGCCGAGACTGCGGCGCTGGACGATCACGGAGATCGCTCCGGGCTTTGATTCCAGCAGTGTGGCGGTGAAACTGGAGACCGACCGAGGCCCACGGGAGGTGCTGCTGATCCTCGATGGCAACGGCCGGATGGAGAACTTCACCGTCAATGCCAGCGATCAGGCTGCCGAGGTGGTGGTGCGCGAGTTCCTGATGGAGCTGGCCAAGGGTCGCTATATCTCGGCCGGCAGTCATCTGAGCCCGGAGCTGCAGGCAGATCTGACGCCGGCGGCACTGCAGCGCCGATGGCAGCAACTGCAACGCATCACCGGCGATTTCAATCAGATCGACAGGATCCTGAAGGCGGAAAGCAACGACACCATGAAACTGGTGATCGTGAGGACACGCTTCAATCGCCTTACTGACAACCTGTTTGTTGTGCTGAACGACAAGAATCAGATCACCTCGGTCAATTTCCCCACCGAGCCGAACGCCCCCACCAAAGCCCTCCCCTGACGCCTGCGCTCAGGCAATCCCGACGGCATGGCGCCCGCCCGGTGTCCGCTGCTCCACTCGATCACCAGAGTGGCTGCAGCGCTGACTGAGCCTCTCTTCTGGCGTGGGCTTCTGTTGTGGGGCTCTGCTCAAGGGACTGCACGCAGCGGGCAGGGCGCCATGGGGCAGAGCGCAGCGAGTTGCGTCTTGCACGCAAAGCAAACACGCGGGCGCGGGTTGTGCTCCGGGCAGCGTAGGCTCCGCTCGCGACCCTGTTTCCGCCTCCATGGCTGCACCCCGCCTCGATTGGATGGTTGACGATGCCCAGAGGCTGGCGGAGTGCCGCCACGACTATCCCTTCTCGGTGCTGGGTCCCCAGCCGCTCGAGTCCGGTGGCTGGGTGGTGCGTCTGTGGATGCCCGAGGCGGAACGGGTCGAGCTGTTGCTCGCCGGCGCCAGCCTGGCGATGGAGACCCCGAACCATCCCTGGGTGTTCGAGGCCCAGCTGGAGGAGGACCCTGGTTGCCACTACAGGGTGCGTGTGCAGCGCGGCGGCATCGAGCATGAGCAGCACGATCCCTGGGCGTTTCGCCACGAATGGATGGGGGAACTCGACCGCCATCTGTTCGCCCAGGGCAACCATCACCACATCTGGGAACGGATGGGAGCCCATGTCGGTGAGCGCGACGGCGTCGCCGGGGTGCAGTTCTGTCTCTGGGCCCCCAACGCCCGCAGCGTGGCGGTGCTGGGTGACTTCAACAGCTGGGATGGCCGGCACCACCCGATGCAGAACCGCCTGGGAGGCTGCTGGGAACTGTTCATCCCGGGGGTGAAGCCCGGCACGATCTACAAGTACGAGGTGCGTGCCCAGAACGGTCACTGCTATCAGAAGAGTGATCCCTATGCCTTCCAAGCGGAGGTGCGCCCCAACCACGGCTCGGTGGTGTCCCAGCTGGGGGGCTACAAATGGAGCGATGCCGATTGGCTGCGCGAACGGGATCAACGCAATCCGCTGGAGCAACCGATTGCGGTGTACGAGATGCATCTCGGCAGCTGGATGCATGCCAGCGCCGACGAGCCCTACATCCAACCCGACGGCACAGCGCGACCGCCGGTGCCCGCCGCTGATCTCAAGCCCGGTGCCCGCCTGCTCACCTATCCGGAACTGGCTGATCGCCTGATCCCCTATGTGAAGGCACGGGGCTTCACCCACATCGAGATGCTGCCGATCTCCGAGCACCCCTTTGATGGCTCCTGGGGCTATCAGGTGACCGGATGGTATGCCCCCACCAGTCGCCACGGCACACCGGATGAGTTCCGCGCCTTTGTGGATCGCTGCCATGCCGAGGGGATCGGAGTGATTCTGGACTGGGTGCCGGGCCACTTCCCCAAGGATGCCCATGGCCTGGCGTTCTTCGATGGAGATCACGTCTATGAGCACGACGATTCACGCATCGGCGAGCACAAGGAATGGGGCACGCTGATCTTCAATTACAGCCGCAACGAGGTTCGTAACTTCCTGGTAGCGAACCTGATCTTCTGGTTTGAACAGTTTCATATCGATGGCATCCGCGTCGACGCGGTTGCTTCCATGCTCTACCGCGATTATCTGCGCCCCGATGGTGAATGGCTACCGAATGAGCACGGAGGTCGCGAGAACATCGAAGCCGTGAAGTTCCTGCAGCAGGCCAATCACGTGCTCTTCCAGCACTTCCCGGGCGCCCTGTCCATCGCGGAGGAATCAACCACCTGGCCGATGGTGACCCAGCCCACCGACATCGGTGGCCTTGGCTTCAACCTCAAGTGGAACATGGGTTGGATGCACGACATGCTCGACTATTTCGAGCTGGATCCATGGTTCCGCCAATTCCACCAGAACAATGTCACCTTCTCGATCTGGTATGCCTTCAGCGAGAACTTCATGCTCGCCCTCAGCCACGACGAGGTGGTGCATGGCAAGAGCAACCTCCTCCACAAGATGCCGGGCGATGATTGGCAAAAGTTTGCCAATGTGAGAGCCCTGCTCACTTACATGTGGACCCACCCCGGCAAGAAAACAATCTTCATGGGAATGGAGTTCGGCCAGCGAGCTGAATGGAATGTCTGGGGAGATCTGCAATGGGATCTGCTGCAGCACGAACCGCATCTGGGCCTGCAGCGAATGATCGATGATCTCAACGCTTTCTACAAATCAGAGCCGGCATTGTGGGGTGATGACTTCAGTCAGTATGGTTTCCAGTGGATTGACTGCAATGACACCAGCAACTCGGTGATCAGTTTCATGCGACGTGACAGCAACAGCGGCCGCTGGCTGGTGGTGGTAGCCAATTTCACGCCCCAGAGCCACTCCCACTACCGCGTCGGCGTGCCGCTGGAGGGCTTCTATGCCGAGGTGTTCAATTCCGACAGCGCCCGCTACGGCGGCAGCAACCTCGGCAACCTCGGTGGCAAGTCCAGCGATGCCTGGGCTCTGCACGGCTACGAACAGTCGCTGGATCTCTGCCTGCCGCCCCTGAGTGTGCTGGTGCTGCAGCGCGATGAGAAGCGGAGCCTGGAACGCAGCCTGAGCGACAGCAGCACCAGCGAAGCCGCGGCCGCCTGAGGTCAGGCCTTGACGCCGAACCACCCCGAAGGCATGAGCGGCAGCCGGGAGGCATTCCGGCTGCCAGCGTGGTTTCATCGGCATCTGTTTCTGGCCTGCCTGGCGGTGATCACCAGCTGGGTCTTGCCGGGTCCGTTGGTGCATCTCAGCGGTGCAGGCTTCCTCTATCTGACCGGGCTGCTGGCACTCCGTCTCGGCCAGGTCGATGCGCTGCCGTCGGGCCGCCACCGGCGGCAGCGCCACCCTGCCACCGTGGCCTATCGCCTGCTGGCCCTGGCCACCGCCCTGGGTCAACTGCTGTGGCTGCTGCGCCCAGGCAGCCTGCAGACCATCGCCGTGCCCCTGCTGGTGCTGGTCACCCTGTTCGCCGGCTGGAGCACGGTGCGCCTGGTGCAGGCGATCAGCCGCGAGCGCTCCATCGATGGCCATCTTCTCTACAGCGCCACGGCGGGTTACCTGTTGCTGGGTATCAGCGGCGGCCTGCTGTTGACAGCCCTGGCGAGCGTGTTGCCGGGGGGCTTCCGCGACAATCTCAGCGGTGAACTGCTGACCCTGCCGCTGCTGGATGCCAGCGGCAGCCAGGCGATCAGCTGGGATCTCGATTACGGCCGCCTCAATTATTTCGCCTTCGTCAGTCTCACCACTGTCGGCTATGGCGACATCACGCCGGTGCTCCCCCTCACCCGGCTGGCCTGCCTCACCCTGAGCGTCGTCGGGCCGCTGTACATCGCCGTGGTGCTTGGCGTGCTGATCAGCCGATTCAGCGCAGCGGAGCCCCCTCAGGCGGCGGACCGACCTCCCGCTCCAGGGCCGCCCGATCCACCGCCTGGCGGGTGAGAGCCGCCAGCAACGTGGCCTGCGCCACCTGCTGATCGCGCTGCACCAGCAACACCTCCGTCAGCGGTTCCACCTGGGCGCGGTAGCGGAGCCGCGCATCGCGCAGGGCCCGCTCCCCCGCCTGCACCGCACTGCTGGCGGCCTCGATCGCCGCAGGGGTCTCCTGCAGCGATGACCAGGCGGCGGTCACCAGCTCGCGGATCCGTCGCCGCGCCAGCCTCTCCTCCGCCTCGAGCACCTGACGCTCCCGATCCGCCAGGGAGGACGCCGCCGCGGCGCGGCCACCGTCATAGAGAGACTGACGCAGCAACAGAGCTGCCCCCCAGTTGTAGAAGGAGCCCGACAGGGACGCCTGCTGCTCCAGAGCCGGCAGGGAGCGGGATGCCGATCCCGCCTCGACGCTGCCGCTCTGAGCGAGCACCGGCGCCGACAGACGATCAGCGCTGAGACCTCCCCCCACCAGCAGCGACAGGGACGGCAGGCGGGTGAGACGGGCGGCCCGGCCCTGCTGGCGCTGGGCCCGCTGCTGCTCCTGCAGGGCCTCCAGCAGAGGGCGACCCGTGAGGGCGCGCTCCAGGGTCTGCTCGAGCGACAGAGGCCAGGCGGCCTGGGGAGCGATCGGATCGGCAGCCCACGGCGCCTCGTGCAGGGGCAGATCGAGCAGGGCCGCCAACTGCTGACGACTGTCCGCCAACTGGGCGCGGGCCTGGCTGAGCCCCTGGGTGTCGGCGGCCTGAAGCATGCGGGCCCGCAGCAGATCGATACGCGGCGCCAGACCACGCCGCTGCATCGCCTCAACATCGCGCACCAGGGCAGAGGAGGCCTGCAGGGACTGCTCCCAGACCGGAACCAGGGCCTGGTGAAGCTGCAGGGTCCGGTAGGTGCGGATCAGCTCGAAGCGCACCTGGCGCTCGCTTTCGCGGCGGCTGGCACGGGTGGCCGCGAGCCTGGAGCGCCCCTCCGCCAGCTCCGCACCCTGACGCAGGGGGAGCAGGTTGACATCGAGCACCAGCCCGACCGTGGCGAAGCTGTTCTGCAGCACGGCATAGCCGTTCTGGTTCAGCTGCAGGCTGAGATCACCGAGGGTGGGCAGGTTGGTGAGAAACCCAAAGGACGTGCCCACCTGGGTGAAACTGGTGGTGCCGACCAGGGACAGCTGCGGCAGGCGGGATGCGGAAAGCCCGCGCAGCACCGCCTGATCGCGCATGGTGCGGCGATCGTCCAGCCCCAGCTCCGGGGACTGGGAGAGACCGCGGACGAGCACCTGATCGAGGCTCAGAGCTGTCGCCGCCGCTGCGGCTGCAGGGAGCAGCGGCAGGAGGGGAAGCAACAGGCCGAGCCAGCGGGCCAGGAGCTGCCCGGGGCGGGCAGGCCATGGCTGCAGCCGCGGATCAGACGACGTAGGAGGCATCGGGGCTGGCTCGGGCTGGGGGATCAGGTCTCGATGGGGATCCGGATCGCCAGTCGCCGCCAGAGCCATGGGCCTGAGGCGTCGGAGCCGCAGATCGGAGGGAATCGGGCGGGATCCTACGGAGGATCGCCCCTAAGCTCCACGCCGGCAGGGCCGTAGCGCTGCGCGATGGGGCCTCACCGCCACCCGCCTCCCCAGGAGGTGCAACCGCACCCTCCTCCCCAGGAAGACCGACAAGCACCGTCCTCACTGGAGGAATGAACCGCCACGACCCCCACAACCGCCACGACCTCGACGACCTCGACGATGGACAGCCCAGCCGAGCCGTTGCTCGGGCGCCTCTACAACCTGGTGCCGATCGGCCTGGCGGCTGGACTGACCCTGGCCTGGTGTGCCACCCCCTCGGTGCCGGTACTGGTGCGCGGCATGGGGGTGCTCACACCGCCGGAGGCGCGCCAGGGCTTCTATGCCCGCAGCGCCGCCGAGGTCCAGGCCCTGCTGGTGCGGGAAGGACAGCAGGTGCAGGTCGGCCAGCCGCTGCTCACCTTGAACCAGATCAGCCAGAGTGCACCCGGACCCCGCTCGGCCGGCCAGGCGGGAGCGCAGGCCACGGCGGCGCGCCTGACGGCGGTGGCGCAGCAGTTGCGTGGCCTGCGTGTGCAGCAGCGGGCGATCGACTCCCAGCAACAGGCGCTGCAGCGCCGGCGGGAGCAGATCGAGACCACGAACCGCCCGGTGCGCGGCCAGATGCAGGCCCTGGAGGATCTGCGCCGCGATGGGGTGATCGCCCCCTACAGCCCGCTGTGGGTCGCGGCACAGGATCTGTGGCTGCGCAACAAGGCCGATCTGGCCACGATCGATGCTGGCCTGGCCCAGCTGGGCGGCCAGCGGGCAGCGCTCCATGCCCAGGCAGCGGAGCTGATCGCCAATCGCGAACTGCTGCGCAGTGAGGAACGCAGCCAGGTGGTGCGGGCTCCCGCCAGCGGCCGGGTGCTGGATCTGGCCGTGCAGAACGGGCAACCGGTGGCACCCGGCCAGAAGCTGGGCCTGCTGGGGTTGCCGCCCCGCCATCCGGGCCGGCTGGCGGTGGTGCTGTTCACCGCCGCTGATGCCACCCGACTGGAGGTGGGCGATGCGGTGCTGCTCAATCCCCAGCTGCTCAGCCGCGACAGCTTCGGCAGTGGCGAGCAGCGTTATGGACTGGTGCCCGGTCGCCTCCTCAGCCTCTCCAGCGACAGCGTCAGCCTGGAGGACGTCACCGTCCAGGTGGGCAGTCAGGAGCAGGCCGCCAACCTGATGGCCAGCGCCCGCCAGCAGTCCTACGGCGAGGGGGGAGATCTCACCAGCCAGCTGCCCGGCCGCAGCGGCGCAGCGCTGGTGCTGGCGGTGGTGCAGCTGCAGCAGGCAGCGACAGCCTCGGGTCTGGCCTGGACGCGCGGCCCCGGCCCGCAGCGCCCCCTGCCGATGCGCACCCCCACCGAAGCGGAAGCCGAGGTGGAGAAGCGCACGGTGCTCAGCTATCTGGGACCGTTCTGGCGTTGGATCAGCGGAGCCCGAGCATGAGCGAACCCACGCCGACGGAGCCGACGACAAGCCCACAGTCGACGCAGACAGAGTTGACGCAGAGGGAGGGAAGCCGGCGCGGTGGGCGAACCCGGGTTTCAGCCCGGCGTCTGCTGGCACCCTGGCGCCAGCCCTGGCCCTGGCTCAGCCTGCTGCTGCTGCTGCTGTGCAGCCGCAGCGAACCGCCGCGGTTGTGGTTCTGGTTTGCCCTGCTGCTGATCAGCCTGCTGGTGGGGCTGCTGCAGAGCCTGCAGCGGCACCCTTGAACGCCCCAGGCCGCCTGGGGCTGCGGCTGGTGCTGGCGGTGGCCGGGGCCTGCGGCCTCACCTGGTCCCTGTGCCACGGGCTGCAGCTGGGCGCTGCGACCCCCTACGGCGTGGTGGTGGCGGCACTGCTGATCCGTCCCGATTTCGGGCGCCAGCCGCCGGCGCTGCTGGCGCTGCTGCCCGTGGTGGTGCTGCTGGGGTTGTCGCTGGGCACGCTGCTGCGGCCGTTACTGGAGGGCCCGCAGGTGTGGCAGTTCGCGATCGTCACCGCGATCGCCCAGATCCTGGGTCAGGCCTTGCCCGACAAGCTGATGCTGTTGCGCAACCTGCTGGCGGTGCTGGCGGTGCTGCCCCTGCTGGCCGGGAATGCCACCTGGTTGGGGGCCTGGCAGCAGACCCTGGCGGTGCTGCTGGGACTGCTGACAGCGACGCTGATCCAGGCGAGCCTGCGCCTGCCGGGTGATGGTGCAGCCGCTGACGCTGACGGTGACCCTGATGCGCACGCCGCAGCACCCGAGCGCGACAGCCCTGCCGAGCGCGGCGATCCGGAAGCATCCGCCACGGACGCGGCCCAGCCGAATCAGCCCCCGGAGTCAAAGCTGGCTGCAGCGGCAGCCGAGGGAATCGCCCCTGCACGCAGTCTGGCGATGCGCTTCCAGGATCCCTTCTTCTGGCGCAAGCTGGTGGTGGCGATGCTGGCGCTGAGCATCGGTGTGGGGGTGGGGGCCACCAACCCGAAATACCTCTATTTCGGCGTGGTGCTGCTGCTGGGCGACAACCTGGGCGCCACCCTGGCACGGGTGCGCGACCGCATGATCGGCGTGAGCCTGGGGGTGCTGATGCCCTGGCTGGTGTTCAACAACTTCCCCATCGATGCCCTGTCGGTGGCCCTGGTGATGGGGGGCACCACCGCCTTGGTGCTGCTCTTCCGGTTGATGCCCCATCTGCGCACGGCCCTGATTTCCAGCGCCATCACCTTTGTGGGCTACGGAGCCCTCACCGACTGGTATGTCCCGAGCCGCTGGATCGATTACCTGATGGGCTGCGGTCTGGCCCTGCTGGTCTGCCTGCTGGTGCGGCCGGTCTCCGCCTTGCGGCGCTTCCGCAGGCTGGCGACCGAGCAGCTGGCCGCAGCGGCGATGGCAGCCGAGCCGAGCGAACGGCGGACGGCGGAGCTGCAGGCTCTGCTCCCCAGCGCCCTGGAGGAAGCGCGGCTGCTGGGGCAGGAACGCAACCTGCAGGATCTGCTGCAGCGCCTGCAGGGCGAGACAGCGATCCCGAAACGATGAGCCGCGGAGCGATCGCGGATGGGATTCTGCGGCGCAGCAGCTCCGGCTCAGCCGCTGCCGAGGCCCTCTGCGGCTCCGGGAAGGCATCCGGAACGAGCCATCGAGAACAGGTCATCGGAAACAGGTCATCGGGAACAATGGCCGCAGTCGCCGGGCCGCCATGACCACTGCACGCTCGCTGGGGGAGCAGGACCTCAGCCGCTGCCGGCGCTGGGCAGAGCGCCTCTGGTCGGCCGCCGGTTGGCGGAGAACGGCGTTGCTGCTGCTGGTGCTGGTGGCGATGGGCCTGGGCGCGGTCGCTCCGCTGCGGGCTGAGGCCATGCCGGAGGATCTGCGATCAGCCGATCCCGCCACCCTCGTGGCCGGAGCACAGCTGTTCGAGGCCCATTGCGTCGGCTGCCACGTCGGCGGCGGCAATGTGATCCGCCGCGGCCGCACCCTGAAGCGCAACGCCTTGGAACGGGCCGATCTGGCCAGCCCGGAGGCGATCGCCCGCGTCGCCGCAGCCGGCATCGGCCAGATGGGGGGCTACGGCGCGGTGCTGGGGGAGAAGGGCGCTGAGCAGGTGGGCGCCTGGGTGTGGCAGCAGGCTCTGCAGGACTGGCCGCGACCGACCCGGCCCCAGGCGTCGCCGTCCTGATGCGCCCCTACAGGCGCCGGTTTGCAGCCTGAGCGATCGCAATGCGCAAGCGAGATCAGCTCAGAAGGCCTGAATCCACGGGTAGACCTGCAGCGCCGTCCAGATGCCCTGGCGCCAGTAGATGTCGTTGTGCAGCAGCGCCTCCACCTGCTCCTGGCTTTCTGCTTCATAAATGCCGAACACATGGCTGCTGTCGGCTGTGGGCCCGAGCGTGATCAGCACACCGGCATCCTTCTGCCGCTGCAGGCCATCGAGATGTTCCTGGCGATAGGGAGCGCGCTTCTCAAGCGCATCATCGCAATAGGTTCCCCAGAGAACGTAACGCATAGGAATTAATTGAAATGGGCAGAGATTTGAACTTTGAGGATGGAGATCTACGGTTCAGAGAAGCCCAATCAGCTTCTCTGGCCTGCAGCACCTCTGAGCAACAGATCACTCGGCAGACAGCTCAGCGCTCAGGTGATCAGGCGAGAGATCCGGCAGCTCAGTGAATTGATTCACGCCGCAGATAAACGCGAATCAGCTTCTCATCCATCAGACCTTCGCGGGCATAGGGTTGTTCATGACAGCGCTCCAAGACCGCGATCAAGGTCTCAGCCCGGAAGCTGTGACTCGCCAGGGCGGCGATCGCGCTCACCTCGGCAGCCGTCTGCACCTCATTGAGCTGATCGCGCAGCGCCGGCTCTTGCTGAATGCGCCCCAGAAAGGCGAACAACTGATCGCGTTCCTGACGATCGAGACCCTCACCCATGCGAACTCGACAGATGCCGCAGTCATAGCGGCTGCCGGCCCGCATCATCAAGAAGAACGGCTCAACCGATGGATTTCACCATCATTCCAACCTCCCCTGCGCCCTTGCCGGCCTTGCAGCTGTCGCTCAGTTGTCGAGGGCCAGGCGCAACTCGGCGCAGTAGCGGCCCGCCTCGGCGCTCACCGAACGCCCCTGGCTGCGGGCTTCCGCCATCCGTTTGACCAGGGCACTGCCGACGATGGCGCCATCCGCTCCCCAGTCGCGCACCTGACGGGCCTGTTCCGGTGCCGAGATCCCGAATCCAACCGCCACGGGCGTCCCGCCCTGCCCGCGCAGCTGCTGCACCAACGGACCCACCCGCGCTTCAAGGGTGCTGCGCATTCCGGTCACCCCGGTGACGCTCACCAGATAGGTGAAACCACGGCTGGCCGCATGGATGCGGGCCATCCGCTCAGCCGGGGTGGTGGGCGCCACCAGCAGCACCAGATCGAGCCCATGGGCCGCGGCCAGGCCGGAGAGCTTCTCGGCCTCCTCCAGCGGCAGATCCGGCACCACCAGCCCCGCGGCACCGGCGTCGGCCGCAGCGGCGCAGAAGGGCTCCATACCGCGGTTGAGCAGCGGATTGCTGTAGGTGAACAGCACCACCGGAACCTGCAGCCGGCCGCGCAGATCGCCGAGCAGCTCAAGCACCCGCGCTGGCGTGGTGCCGGCCGCCAGGGCGCGGGCAGCGGCGGCCTGGATCACCGGACCATCGGCCAACGGATCGCTGTAGGGAATCCCCAGCTCGATCAGATCGGCACCGGAGTCCTGCAGAGCCAGCAGGGTCTCGGCCGTGGTGGCCAGATCCGGATCGCCGGCCATCAGGAAGGGCATCAGGGCGCAGCGGCCCTGCTGACGCAGCTCGGCAAAGTGCCGCTGGATCGGGGTGGAGCCGGTACCGGTGCTCGGGGTGGCGACGGGCATCGCTGCGGTGGGGCGGGCGAGGGCCCCGAGCCTATGGGGTCGGCGCTCCGGGGGACGGATCCGCACCCAGCTGACCCACCTCCTGCAGCAGGCGCTCCTGCTCCTCTGGGCTCAGCGCCTCGAAACGGGCCTGCAGCTCGGCATCGGTGGCGGCGTCGTAACCGGCGCGGTAGCGGCGCCGCTGCTCCATGTAGGTCATCCGGCCGGTGACGACCCGCAGCAGGTAGGAGGCGGTCCAGCCGACAACGACCACCATCAGAAGAGCGGAGGCGGCGATACCTGGGGTGAAGCCCCCGAAACCGCCGAGCCGGAAGGCCCCATAGCCACCGGCACCGAGCAGGAGCACGGCGCCGCCGACCAGGAGCACCGTGCCGCGGGTGGTGCCGCTGCTCATGAACGCAGCGACCCCTGGCCGGCCATGCGCAGATTGAGGAAGGGGGAGAAGAGCAGGAGACCGGGGAAGAACAGAAACACCAGGCCGTACACCGCCGTGCGCTCGATCTTGCCCATCACCATCCAGCGGCGCTGCATCCAGGCATAAAGCAGCAGCGGGATCACCACCAGATAGGCACCCGCCAGAGCCCCATACAGCCCGAGCACCAGCAGGGTTTGGCTGGAGAGGCCCTCGAGGATGCCAGGCAGGGAAGCGATCCCTGCGCTGGGTGGTGCGGCCGCGATGGGGGCGTGGTTGAACGGGGCCAGGCCCTCAGCAAACAACGACATTCAGGCGGGAGTCCAGCCGGCCGAGCCATTTTAAGATGGCTTAGCGGGGGCATGGCGGAATCGGTAGACGCAGCGCACTTAAAATGCGCAGACGGCAACGTTGTGGGGGTTCAAGTCCCCCTGCCCCCACTCCGCAGTCCAGCTCATTGGCCCGGCTCATCAGTCCGGCTTAGTAGTCCAGCACCGCAGTCAAGCGGGCCGCCCCGGGCTAGCAAGGAAGTGGCGGCACTCCCTGTGGCATGGCCAGCGGCTTCCCTGCAGCACGCCCGGATCGGGCTCCGGAGGCGGTCTGGCCCGAGGCCCTGGCGACCGCGGGCGCCATCGCCGCCCAGGACGACCCCCTCCTGGCAGCCGGCGGCGGTGCCGATGCCCTGATCGAGGTGCTGCACCGGCTGCAGGAGCGCCAGGGCTATCTGAGCCGTGCTGCGCTCCGCCAGGTGGCCGGCCGGTTGCAGCTGCCGCTCAGCCATGTGCTCGGCGTCGCCAGCTTCTACCACCTGTTCCGGCTGCACCCTGCCAGCCGGCACCGCTGCGGCATCTGCCTGGGCAGCGCCTGCTTCGTGCGCGGCGCCGCGCTCCTGGCGCAGCGGCTGGCCGAACGGCTGCAGGTGGAGATCGATGCCCCGGCTGACCACTGCGGCTGGAGCCTGATGCGGCTGGGCTGCCTGGGGGCCTGCGGCCAGGCACCGGTGCTGGTGGTGGATGGCCAGCTGCTCACCCGCCTGCCCCTGGATCCCGCCGCCGCCGACCAGCTGGAGGAGCGCCTGCGGCAGGCCGGTCTGCCGGCCCAACCCGGCGACGAGCCGTTGTGCCAGCCCGGGGACCCACCGGTGCGGGCGGGGGAGGCTCGGTTGTGATCGCCCTGCCGCCACGCCAGCAGCCCCAGCTGCGGTGCTGCACCGCCAGTGGCTGCCGCAGCGCCGGCGGCCTGCAGCTGCACCGCGCCCTGCAGGAGGCCGCCCGGCGTCACGATGGCGGCGAAGCGATCACGGTGAAGGAGGTCGGTTGCCTGCGCCTGTGCGGCCGGGGGCCGCTGGTGGCCTGCGATGGCCCCGCCGGCACCACCCTCTACGGCGATCTGAGCCCGGAGCAGGCCATCGCCCTGGTGACCTGGGCCGGTGCCAGCGCCGCAGCGGAGCCGGCAGAAGCGGCCAGGGCGCAGCCTGACGACGGCAGAGCAACCGCACATCAGACGGCACTGCCCCCCCGGGGGGACCCGGAGGCGCCTCTTCCCGCTCCCGTGGCGCCACCAGGCGCCGGAGGCCCCGGGCAGGACTCCCTGGCGGTCTGCCGGCTGGATCTGCAGCAGCCGTTCTTCTCGCTGCAGCGGCCGCTGGTGCTCGAGCACTGCGGCCGGATCGATCCGGAATCGCTGGAGGAGGCGCTGGCCTGCGGCACCTACGGCCAGCTGCGACGCTGCCTGCAGGAGCTGAGCCCGGAGCAGGTGCGCGCCGCGGTGAAGCGCAGCGGACTGCGGGGGCGTGGCGGCGCCGGCTACCCCACCGGGCTGAAGTGGGACACGGTGGCCCTGCAGCCAGCCGCTCCCCGCTAAGTGGTCTGCAATGCCGATGAGGGGGATCCGGGGGCTTTCATGAACCGCAGCGTGCTGGAGGGCGACCCGCACCGGCTGCTGGAGGGGATCGCCATCGCCGCCTACGCGATCGGGGCGCAGCGGGGCTATGTGTACGTGCGAGCGGAATACCCACTGGCGATCGCGCGGATACGTCGGGCGCTGCGGCAGGCCCGCGAGCGGGGCCTGTTCGGCACCAGTCCGGCCGCCGGCCGTTTCCAGCTGGATCTGGAGGTGCGGGTGGGCGCCGGCGCCTATGTCTGCGGCGAGGAGACGGCCCTGCTGGCCTCGATCCAGGGGCGACGCGGCACCCCCCGGCCCCGGCCGCCGTTTCCGGCCCAGGCCGGCCTGTGGGGGGCTTCCACCCTAATCAACAACGTGGAGACCCTGGCCACCATCCCTGTGATCCTGGCGATGGGGGGCGAGGCCTATGCCGCCATCGGCAGCCCCACCAGCCCCGGCACCAAGGTGTTCGCCCTCTCCGGAGCGGTGCGCCACACCGGCCTGGTGGAGGTGCCCCTGGGCACCTCGCTGCGCACGATCGTGGCGACGATCGGCGGCGGCGCACTCGATCAGCCAGGGGTGCCCGGTGGCGGACCGCTCAAGGCGGTGCAGACCGGCGGGCCCTCCGGCGGCTGCATCCCGGTGGAGCAGCTCGACACCCCGGTGGAGTACGAGAGCCTGCGGGCGCTCGGATCGATGATGGGGTCCGGCGGCATGGTGGTGATCGACAGCGGCACGCCGATGCCACTGCTGGCCCGTCATTTCCGGGCCTTCAGCGTCAGCGAGAGCTGCGGCAAGTGCGTGCCCTGCCGCGCCGGCACCGTGCAGCTGGCGGAGCTGCTGGATCGCTTCGTGGAGCGGCGGGCTGAGCCGGCGGATCTGCAGCGGCTGGAGGAACTCTGCGCCATGGTGCGCGACACCAGCCTCTGCGGCCTCGGCCAGGCGGCCCCCAGCCCGGTGCTCAGCACCCTGCGCTGGTTCCGATCGGAGTACGAGGCGGGAATCACGCGGCAGCCGCCGCATCGGCCCGCGTGGGCAGCCCCCGCCACGCCGCACCAGCCCCCGGACCGGGAGGATGCGCGATGAGCGTGATCACCCTGACGATCAATGGTCAGCCGGTGGCGGTGGCGATGGGCGCCTCCCTGCTGCAGGCGGTGCGGGCGGCGGGGATCGCACTGCCCACCCTCTGCCATCTCGATGGCCTCAGCCCGGTGGGGGCCTGCCGGCTGTGCCTGGTGCAGGTGGAGGGTGTCGGCCGTCTGCTGCCGGCCTGCGCCAGCGAGGCGGGCGAGGGGATGGTGGTGCACAGCGACACGCCCCAGCTGCGGGAGTACCGGCGCATGGCGGTGGAGCTGTTCTTCGCGGAGGGCAACCACGAATGCGCTTACTGCGTCGCCAACGGCGACTGCGAGCTGCAGGACGTGGCCGTGGCGGTGGGGATGGATCACAGCCGCTTCCCCTACCGCTGGCCGAACCACTCGGTGGATGCGTCGCACCCCTTGTTCTCGCTGGATCACAACCGCTGCATCCTCTGCACCCGCTGCGTGCGGGTCTGCGACGAGATCGAGGCGTGTCCGGCGACAATGAAGTTGGCCGGTCGGCGACAAGCTCGTTGGCCGGTGGCGTGAGTGCGGGAGACCCTGGCGCCGATGCGCAGGGCCCAGGGGATGCCGGCACCACTGACGAGCCACCAACGCAACCTGTTCATGGCGAAACGACGAGGTGGCAGCAGCCAGGAGGCTGCTGCCGCAGCGGCAGGCATCTCAGTGCGCAGTGCCCGCCGGATTGAGCGGAACCAACTGCAGCAGCAGGCGAACCAGCCCCGCGGGCGCACCCGGCCGGATCCGCTGGCGGGCGTGTGGGAGGAGGAGCTGGTGCCGCTGTTGCAGCGATCGCCGGCGCTGACGCCGATCACGCTGCTGGAGCATCTGCAGCGCCAGAAGCCTGATGTGGACTGGATTCCGCTACAGCGCACCCTGCAGCGCCGGGTGCGGGAGTGGAAGGCGCTGCACGGCCAGACTCCAGAGGTGATCTTTCCGTTGAGCTACGAGCCCGGCGAGATCGCCTTCTGTGACTTCACCCAGCTCAAGGGCGTGGAGGTGACGATCGCTGGTGAGGCGTTCCCCCATCTGCTGTTCCACTACCGCCTGGCCTGGAGCGGCTGGAGCTACGCGCAGGTGGTGCAGGGCGGCGAGAGTTTCGTGGCCCTCTCCGAGGGTCTGCAGAACGCCCTGGCGGCCTGCGGCGGGGTGCCGGCGGAACTGCGCACCGATCGGTTATCGGCGGCATGCCGCAACCGCAACGGCAGTTTCACCGCTGACATCACCCCCCGCTATCACGCCCTCTGCAGCCACTACGGCCTGGCCTACAGCCGCAACAACCTGGGAGTGGCGCATGAAAACGGCCGTGTGGAGAGTCCCCATGGCCATCTCAAACGGCGGATCGAGCAGGCGCTGCTGCTGCGCGGCAGCAGCGATTTTGCGTCGCTGGCGGCATACCAGGCCTTCCTGGCTGCGGTACTCGCGCAATACAACCGACCGCGGCTGACCCGGCTGGAGCAGGAGAAATCGGCGCTGCGGCCCCTGCCGCACTTTCGCTTTGCCGACTACGACATCGAGCAGCTCATGGTGCGTCGCACCAGCACGATCGAGGTGCGCAAGGTGGTGTATTCGGTGCCGC
>JBJTQH010000067.1:0-11401 GCA_046075505.1 Cyanobium sp.
AGATCTCCCACCTGGGTGGTGAGGGTGCGGGAGCGGTAGCCGTTGCGATACCCCAGGCGCTCGTCGGTGCGCTCATGGCGGTCCGCACCGAGGAAGGCGGCAACCTCCAGCTAGATCAGCTGCTGCAGGCCATGGCGGGCAAGCTCGGGGATCAGCTCTCCGGCACTGCTGCCATCGAGTAGCGAGGCCAGCTAAGGTGAGGCAGAGTAGGTCTTGGGCATGGTTCGTCTGGTTGAGGTGGTTCTCAAACCAGGGAAACGGGCCTGTCCACCCCTTGCAAGACCAGCCGTGGGGCCAGCCGCCGGAGGTGCGCGGCCCACCCCGGCTACGCCGGGGTGGGGGTGCCGGGGGATTTACACCACTCGCGGGGACGCCAGCTAACCTCCTCCATCAAAGCCTAGAAATTGATTGCCAGATACCATCAATGGCAGCCCAGTTCTCCTGCACAAGTGGCTTGTCGTTCCCATCTTGACAGAAGCCACTTCTTTGATTTTAGCAATGTAGAATCATTTGCGCAAGCTTATGCATGCGGTGCATAGTTTTTGGGATGGAGTGCGGCCGCAGCGGGAGTTGTATGTCTCGAAAGCCCCAAAAGCAGACCGTGAGAAATCATTCGCCCATGGGGCTGTCGATGGGGGGCTATCCCCGGCGAAGGAGGCGTTCCGCCTTGGCGAAGGCGTCATCCACCACATCATCCCCACACCAACGGCTGTAGGCAGCCAGGTGGGTCTGCACGCTGTGTCCCATCGCCGCGGCCACCACCTTGGGCGGCAGGTCGCAGATCACATGAGCACGGTGGGCGTAGCCATGCCGGCAGGAGTAGGGCACCAGCTTCTCGCCCTTGGCCTCGTACTCACGCCGTAGCTCCTTCCAGAGCGGTCGATTCATCAAGTAGTGGCCCACGTAGCCCCCACCCAGTCCAGGCTGCATGGGCGGCAGCTCCTGGGTTGGAAAGCGTTCCTCGAGGCGCCAGCCGTCTGCCCAGTCGTCGCAGTGCAGTGGCCGCAACACCCTTGGCCGGGTCTTGCCGCGGGATGCGACCTTCTCATACATGCACCAGAGCCGACCCTGGCGGATCTGCAGATGTTGGAGCTCCTCCGGGCGCAGTCCGTAGGCCGCCATCAGCTGAAAGGCAAAGCGCCAGCGGGCATCCGGGATGGCCCGCACCAACCCAAGGATGTGCTCCACCTCCAAGGGCGTCGTGATGGCCTTCGCCGCACGCGATCGCCCCACGAACACCGCCAGGTCTTGAGGTGGCTCCCAGTCTTCGCTCAGCCGCCGCTCTGCCACGGCCCAACGCAGCAGGGCGGCGGTCGATTGAATCTGGATCTGGCGGGTGCGCCCGCCCGGTTTGTCCGCCCAGATCCGGGCCAGGGTCTCCAGCAGCTGCTTGGCGTTCTGCGGCGGGGCAACCGCAGCAACCGCACCGAGCACATGGTTCATGTGGTGCCGGTAGACCCGATGCCAGGTCGATGGCTTGATCTCGCCACTGATCAGCTTGTGCTCCCGGAAAGCAGCAATCAGCTCATCCCAGTCCCCCGGGGCAGGCACCGCCGCCATTCCCCTGTGCCTGGGCCTGCCGGGGTGGGCTGTCTGAGGGCTGCGGCCTGAACCCGGCTCCCCCTCTGCTCCCCTCGATCCATCCGGACGCGGCATGCGTGCCACGCAGGCATCGGGCTCGATGCCCTGCTGGAACTCCTCATAGACCTGAACCACCGCATCGCGGATCTGGTCGATCTGATCGCACTCCCACGGAATGGGCAGGAGCACCTGCCGGCGCCTGCCCCGACCGGCCCCAGCAGCAATGTTCAACCGAGCATGACCACGGTGGTTGAGCACCGTCCAACCACGACGGCAGCCCTTCTGAGACAGGGCGTGAGACACCACCGCCCTGATCGTGTCCTCCCAGTCACGGACCGCCGGCATGTGAGACGTTTGGTGAGATGTTTCGTCTCACAGCCTGGCACGGCCAAACAGGCGCTGGCACGAGCTGGAAGCCCTAACGCCAGTGCCAGCAAGGGCTTTGGGCCGAAAACCCTTATTGAGAAATGGAAGCGGGCGGCGGGAATCGAACCCGCATCATCAGCTTGGAAGGCTGAGGTTTTACCACTAAACTACGCCCGCAGTCATTTAAATGCGGTACCTCAGGAAATGAGATCGCCGCAGGAAACGTGAACCGCTGATCCAGGGGGGAGACCGCTGAACCGTGCCTGCAAAGCAGGCGGCTGAAGGGTGCCCGCAAAAGCAGGCGGCTGAACCGTACCCGCAGAAGCAGGTTACTGAAGCTTGCCCGCAGAAGCGGGCCGTGGTCGGGATGTTAAACCCTGATCCAGGTGACGCCCGGACCCTCACTGATCGGCGCGGAAGGCCCCGTGGCACGCATTATGGCCTGAGCGGCCTCCCCACCCCGTTTGAGCAGCTCCGTCGCAGGCCCCAGCCCATCTGCCCCCCTGGATCTGGCCGATCTCTCCCCGGGCCGCCGCCGCCGCGTCTACTGGGCCTATGGGCTCGGCGACGTGGGCACCGGCATGGGTGCCGCCCTGATCGGCTTCTACCTGCTGCGGTTCTATGTGGCGGCGGGTCTGCCGCCCTGGCTGGCGGGCCTGGCCTACGGCATTGGCCGTTTCTGGGATGCCCTCAATGATCCGATCGTCGGCTGGCTCAGCGACAAGACCAGTCAGCACCGCTGGGGCCCCCGGGTGCCCTGGATCCTGTGGAGCGCCCTGCCGCTGGGGGCTTCGATGGCCGCGATGTGGTGGCTGCCTCCCTGGGACTCGCAGGCGATCCGCTTCTCGATCTTCCTGGTGATCTCGGTGGTCGCCAACAGCCTGTACACCTGCGTCAATCTGCCGTACACGGCCCTGGCCGCCGAGCTCACCACCGATGTGTCGCTGCGCACCCGCCTGAACACAGCCCGCTTCACCGGCTCGATCCTGGCCACCCTGGCTGCGGCCCTGCTCGCCGGCCTGCTGGTGGGCAACCTGCGCGATGCGACCACCTATCTGCCGGTGGGCCTGGTGGCCGGGCTGATCATCAGCGTCACCGGTGTGCTGTGCGCCTGGGGACTGCTGCCCAGCGCCTCCCGCTGCCAGCGCCCCGGCAGCGCCCGCGGCACCACCCGCCGTCTGCTGCAACGGGTGGTGCGCAACCGCCGTTTCCTGATGGTGCTGGGGCTGTACCTGCTGCTGTGGTGCTCGCTGCAGCTGATGCAGGCGGTGTCCCTGTTCTTTCTGCCGGTGGTGCTGCAGGTGCCGGAGGGGCTGAGCAAGTTGATCCTGCTGCCGTTCATGGTCAGCTCCCTGGCTGGTCTGTGGCTCTGGAATGCGGTGTCCCATCACCGCGGTCGCCTCACGGCCCTGCGCTGGGGCGGGCTGCTCTGGATCGCCGCCTGCCTGCTGGTGATGGTGCTGCAGCCGCTGCAGGCATCTCTGCCGGCGTTCGGCTCCTGGGGCAACCCCTTGAAACTGCTGGCCCTGCTGCTGACGATCATGCTGGCCGGCGTCGGCGCCTCCACCGCCTACCTGATTCCCTGGTCGCTGCTGCCCGATGCGATCGATGCCGATCCCGAGCGACCGGCCGGTCAGTACAGCGCCTGGATGGTGCTGGCCCAGAAGCTGTGCATCAGCGTTGTGATCGCCCTGCTCGGCAGCCTGCTCACCGCTAGCGGCTACCAGGAAGCGCTGGCCGCCAGCGCCCAGCCCGCCAGCGCCGTGTCCACCATCCGCCTGTGCATGGGCCTGATTCCGGCGGTGCTGGTGCTGCTCGGTCTGCTGCTGATGCGGCGCTGGCCGGAGCCCTGCCGCGCCACCCTGGTGGGGGAAGGGCAGTGATGGGCACCCCACGCTGGCTGCGGCGTCTGGGCAGCAGCCTGTTGATCGGCGGCCAGGCCACCGCCGCCATCGCCCGCGGCCGCATCGGTCTGAATGATCTGCTGCAGGAACTGCTCGAGGCCGGTCCCGGCAGTTTTCTGATCGTGCTGATCACCGGTCTAGCGGCCGGCACGGTGTTCAACATCCAGGTGGCGGCAGAACTGTCCAAGCAGGGCGCCAATGCCGCAATCGGGGGCCTGCTCGCCCTCGGCCTGGCGCGGGAGATCGCGCCACTGCTCACCGCCACGCTGCTCACGGGCAAGGTGGCCACCGCCTATGCCGCCCAGCTCGGCACGATGAAGGTGACCGAGCAGATCGATGCGATCACGATGCTGCGCACCGATCCGGTGGAATACCTGGTGGTGCCACGCGTGCTGGCGATGGTGCTGATGTCGCCGGTGCAGTGCCTGCTGTTCTTCGCGGTGGCGATCTGGTCGGGGCAGGTGAGCAGCACCTGGCTCTACAGCGTGCCGCCGGCGGTGTTCTGGAACTCGGTGCGCACCTGGATGCAGCCGGAGGACCTGCCTTCGATGCTGCTGAAGGCGGTGGTGTTCGGTCTGCAGATCGCCGTGCTTGCCTGCGGCTGGGGGTTGACCACCCGCGGTGGCCCCAAGGAGGTGGGCAGCAGCACCACCGGGGCTGTGGTGATGATCCTGGTCACGGTGGCGCTGATGGATGTGATCCTCACCCAGATCCTGTTCGGCATGTGAGGTCGCTGGCCCCAGGCCGAGTGGCGGCTTGCC
This sequence comes from Cyanobium sp., assembly GCA_046075505.1. Lineage (GTDB taxonomy): Bacteria > Cyanobacteriota > Cyanobacteriia > PCC-6307 > Cyanobiaceae > Cyanobium. The sequence goes on from JBJTQH010000067.1 coordinate 4,613, forward strand.
ATCGTGCAGCCTGGTCGCATTCCCCCTGAGGTCCATGGCCAGCGCCGGCGCCACCCCCCCACCGCTCTCCACCGGCCCCGATCCGGCCCCCGGCCCGGCCGGCAACGACACCAGTGCCAGCGCCTCCAGCGCCCCAGGCGGCCTGAGCGGCGACGACGGGATCGTGATCCTGGAGCCGCGCTTCTGGGTGCCCCTCGGGGTCACGCTGCTGGGTCCGGCCTGCCTGGTGGTTTCGCCTCTCTGGTCCGGGGTGCGCTGGCTCACCCTGGCGCTGGTGCTGTTCGGAGGCTTCCTGCTGCTGCAGGCCCGTCTGATCAGTCTGCGCTTCAGTGCCTCAGAGCTGCAGGTGTGGAGCGGCTCGCGCGAAATTCGTCGCTTCCCATACAGCACCTGGCTCGGCTGGCGGCTGTTCTGGCCCCGTCTGCCGATCCTGTTCTATTTCCGCGAGCAGCAGAGCATTCACCTGTTGCCGGTACTGTTCGACGCCGGCACCCTGCGCGAGCAGCTCCAGCAGCGTCTGGATGCGGGGGCCCCATCGCCGACGCCATGACCCATCCGTCCTCCAGCCCCGCGCCGCTCTCCGGTGCCACCCAGCTCCCGCCTGCGCCCGCCGCTGCGTCTCCTGAGGCCGGTGATCAGCCCTGGGCCGCGGCGGGATCCGGGCCTGCGATCCCGCCGCATGCCGGTGCCGCCTCCGGCTGGCCCCCGTCCTCCACGGCCGCCCCTGAAGCCACGGCTGCTCTTGAAGTCACGGCTGCTCTTGAAGCCACGGCTGCCTCTGAAGCCGGCCCCGAAGCAGTTGCGGGCCCCGAAGCCACGATCGCTGCCGCGAGCGGCCGGCCGGATGAGCCCACTGCCAGCGCCACTGCCAGCGCCGTCGCCACCGCTGAGCTGAAGGCCGGCGTGGCCGCCGAAGCGGCTCGCCAGGGCCTCCTGGAAGCCGCCCTGCAGGATCTGCTCGAGCGCCGCCGCAGCCTGGAGCAGCAGATCGCCGCCCTGGAGCGCCGCCGCGACCAGCTGGAGCAGGAGATGGCACGCAACTTCAGCGGCCAGGCCGATGCGGTCGCCCGCCGGGTTCGTGGCTTTCAGGACTATCTGGTGGGGGCGCTGCAGGATCTGGCGGTTGCCGCCGAGCAGATCGATCTGGTGCCCCAGCCGGTGCTGGTGCAGCCTTCGCCCCTCGATCAGGCCGCCGCTGCAGCCGACAGTGCGCCGCCACCGGCGGCCGCGGGCCAGTTCAGCCAGGATGAAGCCCTGATCCGCGCGCGGCTCGATCGCTACGGCGGCCAGCCCGATTTCCACGCCGACCCCTGGCAGCTGCGCCGCACCCTGGAGGCGAGTGGCGCCTCGCTGCTGGAGGACTGGTTCCTGTCCCAGGCGGGCCGCGGTGCCCAGTCCAGCAGCGGCAGCCGCAACCGCAATGTGCTGGTTGCCGCGGCGGCGATCGCGATCCTGGGGGAGCTCTACGGCGATCGCTTCCAGACCCTGGTGCTCGCCAGCCAGCCGGAACGGCTGGGGGAATGGCGCCGCGGCCTGCAGGATTGCCTCGGCCTGAGCCGCGAGGACTTCGGTCCCACCAGCGGCATCGTGCTGTTCGAGCGGGCCGATGCCCTGATCGAGCGGGCCGACCGCCTGGAGGAGCGGGGTGAGCTGCCGTTCATCGTGATCGATGCGGCTGAGCGCGCCGTTGAGATCCCACTGCTGCAGTTCCCGCTCTGGCTTGCCTTCGCGGCCGGTCCCGATGAACTGCTCAGCGAGGAGGACCTCTTCTGAGCCCGTCGGAGCTGTCCGATGCTGGTGCCCTTCCCCGCCCTCGCGATGACCCTGCTGCCCCTTCTGACACTCCTGGCCGGCTACCTGCTCGGCTCGATCCCCAGCGGCTACCTGGCCGGTCGCTGGCTCGCCGGCCTCGATATCCGCCGCGAGGGTTCGGGGTCCACCGGTGCCACCAATGTGCTGCGGGTGCTGGGCAAGGGGCCGGCCCTGGCGGTGTTTCTGGTGGATGTGGGCAAGGGTGCCGCCGCGGTGCTGCTGGCCCGGGCGCTGCTCGAACCCCTGGGTGTGCCGCTGCAGGACGGTGCCCAGGGCGCGGTGGCCTCCTGGGGCGTTGATGCCTGGGTGGTGGCGGCGGGCCTGGCTGCGCTGGCCGGCCATATCTGGCCGCTGTGGCTGGGCTGGAAGGGCGGCAAAGCGGTGGCCACCGGCCTTGGCATGTTGCTCGGGCTCACCTGGCCCGTGGGTCTGGCCTGCTTCGGGATCTTCCTGACGGTGCTCAGCCTCAGCCGCATCGTGTCGCTGTCCAGCGTCGTGGCGGCCCTGTCGCTGCCGCTGCTGATGCTGGGCTGGTTCGCCGGCCAGGGGATGGGACTGCGCTGGCCCTACCTGATCCTGGCCCTCCTCACCACCGTGCTGGTGCTCTGGCGCCATCGCAGCAATGTGGAGCGCCTGCTGGCGGGCACCGAACCGCGTTTGGGAGAGAAGAAGGGCGGCGAGAAGCAGGGCTGAGGCCGCCCGCCGCCATCCGCCAGGCAGGGCCCGTTCACCCCGCGGGCCGCGCTGATCGGCGAGGCGGCCAGCTGTTCCGGCGGGCTCAGGCCAGTTCGCGGCTCCGCTCGGCCGCAGCCAGCACCGCTTCCAGCAGGGCGGAGCGCAGGCCGGCACGCTCCAGCTGGCGCAGGCCGGCGATCGTCGTGCCGCCGGGGCTGCTCACCATGTCCTTGAGCTGGCCGGGATGGAGCTCCTGCTCGTGCAGCAGCGCCGCCGTACCCACCAGGGTGCGATGGGCGAGATGGTGGGCCAGCAGCCGCGGCAGCCCCGCCGCCACCGCCCCATCGGCCATCGCCTCCGCCACCAGTGCCACGAAGGCCGGCCCGGAGGAGGTGAGGGCGAGAAAGGCATCGAGCTGGCTTTCGGGCAGCTCCAGCACTTCCCCCACCCGGGCGAACAGGGCCCGCACCCATTCCCGCTGGGCCGGTTCCACCCCCTCGCCCCAGGCCAGGCCGGTGAGGCCGGCGCGCACCAGGGCCGGCGTATTGGGCACGGCACGGACGCAGCGGCAGCCGGGGAAAAGCCGCTGCAGCCGCGCCAGGGAGACACCGGCCAGCACCGAAATCAGCAACCGCGGCAGCGGTGCGGAGGCTCCTGAGGCCGGAGCGGGCGGCGACGGCTCGAGGACGGCCAGGGAGGCAGCCAGGGCCTCGAGCTGCTGTGGTTTGACCGCCAGCAGCACCACCGGCGCCGCCCAGGCCGGCCGGGGATCGGTGTCGACCGCCAGGCCCAGCTGCTCGCGCAGCCGCCCGGCCGAGGCGTCGCTGGCCACGGCCGCCCGCACCGCATCGGGCTGCAGGGCGTTCCCCTCCAGCAGTGGCAACAAAAGAGCCTGGGCCATACGACCCAGGCCGAGAATGCCGAGCTGAACACCGGGGTGGCGTGCGTCGGGATCAGGCATCAGCGCGGATGATCAGATCGAGACATCGGTGCGTCCCCAGGCGGGGCTGGGGGCCGGCTCCTGGGGTTCGGGGGTGTCGCGGCCGCTGGTGACGGTGGGAGAGGCCATCTCCTCACCTCCGGCGGTGGTGACGGTGACGCAGCTGGGGGCGAACAGGAAGATGCTCTCGCCGACGCGCTCTTGATGGCCGTCGATGGCGAAGGTGCCGCCGGCAACGAAATCGACCGCTCGCTGGGCCTGGTCGGGCTCCATCATCGTCAGATTGAGGATCACCGTCTTGCGCTCGCGCAGCGCCTGGATGGCACGCGGCATCTCATCGAAGCTGCGCGGCTCCATCAGGCACACCTCCGCCACGGTGGTGGAGATGCCGGGCAGGCCGATGACATTGGTGCCGGCGAAGGGATCCTCGCTGCTGAACGGTTCGCTCAGGGCCAGGGCGCTGGCGGCGCTGGTGAAGCTGCTGCCGCTGCTGCGGGTGCCTGAGGTGGTGGTGGCGAGATCATCACCGGTGTCGTAATCGAGCTCGTCGTCGTAGTCGTTGTCGAGGTAGTCCTCACCGGAGACGACGGAACGCAGGCGGGATAACAACGACACGGAGGAAACCTCGGGTGAACCTAGGGACCTGAATAGCGTCCCACGTCAGGGGTGGCAAGCCCTGAGGGAGCGCTTCGGCATGGTGTCCACACCGTTCAGAGACCGTCTCCGGTGGCCTGCGGCCCTGGGGCCGGCCCCTGCCGCGCCCCGAATAGCACGCTGCCCAGCCGTACCCAGGTGCTGCCGGCTGCCACGGCTTCCTGCCAGTCGCCGCTCATCCCCATCGACAGCTCCGGCAGCCCCAGGTCGGCGGCCAGGTCGGCGCAGTCGCGGAACAGGGCCAGCCGTTCCGCTGCCTCCAGCCCCAGGGGGGCGATCGTCATCAGCCCACGGATCCGCAGCGGTTCGAGCTGCTGCAGCTGCGGCCAGGCCTGGCGCAGAGCCTGGGGCTCAAAGCCTGCCTTGGCTGGATCGGGCCGCAGTTTCACCTGCAGCAGCAGCGTGGGCGCCAGCCCCTCTTCGGCGGCGATCCGCTGCAGCCGCAGGGCCAGCGCCAGGCTGTCGACCGAGTGCACGGTGCTGAAGTGACGCAGCACGCCGCGGGCTTTGTTGGCCTGCAGCCGGCCGATGAAATGCCAGTCGAGGGGCCCGAGATCCTGCAGGGCCTCCTGCTTGAGGATCGCCTCCTGCAGGCGGCTTTCCGCGAAGCTGCGCTGGCCGGCGGCCACGGCGCTGCGGATCGCTGCTGCTGGTTGCCCCTTGCTCACCGCCAGCAGGCGCGTGCCGGAGGGCAGCTGGCGCTGCAGTGCCGCGATCCGCCCAGCCAGAGACTCAGGTGCGGCCCCCGCCGGCATCAGAGGAAGGTCTGATCGAACAGCTGCCGCCAGCGGGCATGCACCTCCGCACCTTCGCGGCGGGAGCGGGCCAGGTTCTGCTCGGCGTAATGGCGGGCATCCATCTGAGGAATCACCTCAAAGATGGCGCCGCGGTTCTGGAGGGTGACCAGGAAGAAGATCCGCTGGGCATAGAGCGTGGCATAGAGATCCTTGCTCTCGGCCACAGAGGCGACGCGATAGAGCATGCCGAAGGTCGGATGATTCAGGTAACGCTCGGAAATCACATCCTCAGCCGGTCGTTGGGCCATTCAAGCCCACCGCCTTCACCCCAGCCAGAGCGCCGCGGCCCGGCCCCTTGCCGCGCAACCGCAGAACGACGCCCCTGGGCGTGTCTCCCCAGGCCGGCGAGGCAACGCCCAGGACCTCCAGCAGGTTGTCCCGACCGGAGACGAGCAGCAGAGTTTCACCGCCGCTCCTCTCGCTCAGCGGCTTTGCAGACGGGCCCTCCTACAGCATCCCCCAGCGCAGCCGGGCGGCCAGCAGCAGCAGCAGGGCCACCAGGGCGATTCCACTCAGCGGAGCCGGGCGCGCCCCCTCAGCAGCGCTGTCCTCGCGCAGGGCCTGGGGGGGCAGCCAGTGGCCGCCGCGGGCCATCAGGGCTTCCGCACCCTGTTCCGAGCGCAGCAGCACATTGGCCAGCAGACGCTCGCCAAGCGCCAGCACCAGGGCCAGACCGCCCCGCCAGCCGAGGGCGCGCAGCTGCACGGCGCGGGTGGCCAGGGCCCGCAGCAGGTTCTGCAGTTCCTCCTGCACCAGGGGCAGGAAGCGCAGCGCCAGCAGCAGCGTGAAGCCCAGCCGTTCCGCCGGTAGGCCCAGCCGCTCCAGCGGCGCCAACCACCAGTCGATCGCCCACACCAGCTGCTCCGGCGCGGTGGTGAGCAGCAGCAGATTGGCGGAGTGGATCAGAGTGAACAGCAGCGTGCCGCTGGAGAGGCCCAGCTCGGCGGAGCGGCGGGTGACCACCAGCGGACCGAGTTCGAACGGCCCCAGCCGCGCCGGCCCCCAGCGCAGCAGCTCCCAGGAGAGGCCGATCCGCTGCGGCGGCGCTTCCGCGGCAGCCGTGGCCGGCGCCAGGCGCAGTTCGGCCGGTGGCCGTTGCAGGGTGGCGGGCGGCGCACCACCGACCGGCAGCACACACGACAGCAGCCCCACCAGCAGAGCCAGGGCCAGCCAGAGCAGCACACCGCGGCCCCACAGGCGCAGGGGCAGACCGCTGGCGGCGGTGATCAGCAGCAGCAGCGCCACGAGGGCCAGGCGCCACAGCGGTCCGGCCAGGATCGGGGTGAGCAGGAAAGCCAGGCTCCAGAGCAGCTTCAGGCGCGGATCGAGCCGCCGCAGCCAGCCCGGAGTTCCCGCTTCGCCGGGATCGACGTACTGCCCGATCGGCAGCTGGCGCAGCCAGTCCATCAGGGTCGGCCGCCGCAACCCCTGGGATGGGCCTGCAGGGCGGCAAGGCCAGGCTGCAGGTTGCAGGAAGACCGGCGACGATCAGAGACCAGCCGGCCCACCGGCCCGCTTCTCTGCGCTGCCAGGGGCGGCGGCAGCGGTCGGGGGAGCGGGCACCCGGGCATCGGCTCAGCGACCACGGGCCGCGGAGCGGGCCAGATCGCGCTCGGCATCGCGTTGCTGCTTGCCACGCCAGAACAATCGGATCGGAGTGCCCTCATAGCCGAGGCCCTCGCGGATCTGACGTTCGACATAGCGGCGATAGGTGTCGCCGAACAGCTTCGGGTCGTTGACGAACAGCGTGAAGCTGGGGGGACGACTGGCCACCTGGGTGCCGTAGTAGAGCCGGCCCTGGCGACCGCCGCGGGTGGTGGGCGGACTGCGCCAGCGCAGGGCCTCCTGCAGCACCTCATTCACCACCGAGGTGCTGACGCGGCGGCGATGCTGCTCCACCGCCAGCTTGGC
>JBJTQH010000068.1:0-30427 GCA_046075505.1 Cyanobium sp.
CGGTGGCTACTGCTTCCGCTTCAACAGGCGCTTCTCGCTGGCGGCGATGACTGAACGGATCGCCAATGCGGTCTGCTGCTGCATCCCTTGCACCGAACGGGATCTCAGGGTTGCGGAGGCTTATGGGTAATTAAGAAGTTCAATGCCATTCCGGTGGCTCGGCGGCTTGGCAGACGCGGCCTGGTTGCCACAGCTCTCCGGGCCGTCTCTGCGGACTGTCTCTCCGGAGCGTCTCTGGGGGGCTCTGGACTGAGCCAGGTGTGCCGGAGCTTCTGGCTGCGCTGAGCCCTGCCCTCGACTTCTCTGGTTTGCAGAGCGTCCAGATCCCTATCTTCCACTGCTCTGCCTTCGGCAACCTGGCCTGCGACAGCCTGATCTTCGATGCCTTTTCACCTTCCCCAGGCTGATCTCCAGCCTCCCGAAGCACCCGCTGCGGCGGGTGCCGTTCCGCAGTTGCTGACGGGGGCTCAGCTGCTCGCCTGGCGTCGCTCCATGCTGGCCGTGCCTGGATCGGGCCCGGCCAGTGCCGCCGCCCTGGACTGGTTGCTCGATCTGGCGGGGGGACTGTCGATGGCCAGCCTGCAGATGCTCTGGCTGCATCCGGAGCGCCAGGCGCAACTGGCCTGCCCCCTGGCCAGCCTGGAGCAGCTCTGGCGCCGGCACCGCGGCAGCGACGAGCCCCTGCAGTATCTGGTGGGGCGCTGCCCCTGGCGCGATCTGGAACTGGATGTGGGACCGGGGGTGCTGATCCCCCGCCAGGAGACCGAGCTGCTGATCGACCTGGCCCTCAGCCTGGCCCCCCATCCGCCTCCGGGCCAGCCGCGACTCTGGGCCGATCTCGGCACCGGCTCCGGGGCCCTGGCCATCGCCCTGGCACGCGCCTGGCCCGGCAGCGAGGGGCTGGCGGTGGAAACCTCCAGCGCAGCGCTGCAGCTGGCCTCGCTCAATCTCGCCCGCGAACGCCAGAGCCACTCCGGCGCGGCGCACGGCGGCGCAGCTCCCGCCCGGGTGCAGCTGCTGCAGGGGGACTGGTGGCAGGCGATCCGCCCCTGGTGGGGGCGACTGCAGCTGGTGGTGAGCAATCCCCCCTACATTCCCTCGGCCACCCTCGCCGGTCTGGATCCGGTGGTCCGTGATCACGAACCCTCGCTGGCTCTCGACGGCGGATCGGATGGCCTGAGCGCCCTGCGCACGATCATCGCCGGAGCCTCGGAGGCACTCGCCCCCGGGGGGGTGCTGCTGCTGGAGCATCACCATGACCAGAGCGCTGCGGTCCAGGCGCTGCTGGCTCAGGCCGGTGCCCGGGCGCAAGAGGCGCACCGCGATCTTGAGGGCGTGCTGCGCTTCGCCAGCGCCCGCTGGGGAGAGCCGCTGCCATGAACGATCCAGCCCGGGCCGACTCACCCCTGAACCAGGCCCCTGCCGCGCCGCTGCTCGCCGCCCCGCTGATGGCGGCCCATCTGCGCGGCGGCGGTGCCGCCCTGCTGCCCACCGATACGTTGCCGGCCCTGGCCATCGCTCCGGCCCAGGCGTCCCGGATCTGGGAGCTCAAACGCCGTCCGCCCGACAAACCGCTGATCCTGATGGCTGCCGATCTGGAGCAGCTGCAGCAGTGGCTCGCCTCTGCCTGGCCTGACCCCTGGCAGCTGGCCGCGCGCCGCCACTGGCCCGGCGCCCTCACCCTGGTGCTGCCGATCCGCGGCCCGCTCACCGATCAGCTCCATCCCGGCGGCACCACCCTGGGGGTGCGGGTGCCGGCCTGCCCACCGATGCAGGAGCTGCTGCGACTGACTGGTCCCCTGGCGACCACCAGTGTCAATCTCTCCGGAAAGCCGGCTGCCACCAGCGCCCAGGAGGCCTCGCGGCAGTTCCCCGATCTGCCGCTGCTGGCACCGTTGCCCTGGCCCCAGCCCTCCGGCCAGGCGAGCGCCGTGTGGCTCTGGCAAGGGGAGGACGCATCCGGGCCTCCCTGGCGCGTTCTGCGTGCCGGGGCGATCACCCCCGAAGACTCCGGCCTGGATCCGGCGGTTGCGGAGCGATGATGCTGCTGCTTCTGCTGGTGCTCCTGTCCCTGGTGGGACATCACCTGCTGGTGGAAGCCCTGGGAGATCCTCTTGCCGCCGTTCTGCAGGGGGGCTGGGGCACCTGGCTGCTGGTGCTGGGTCTGCTCTGGCTGTTCGCCGGAGCCGACCGCAGCCGATGAGGCGGCACCGTCACGGGGCACAGCCCGGGATCAGCCAGGGCAGCGGCCGCCCTGCCGATTGGGACTGTCAGGCGAACGGGCGACCCGATCGCGCTGGAGCGTCGGCAAGCGGCGGCTCCCCTGGGTTGCTGGTATGGATCCGCCAGGGGGTGGCCTGCGGGCTGGTGTTCGTGCTCAGTGGGCGCCTGCCGCTGCATCTGGCGGCACTGCTGGCTCCACCGGCCAGCGGCGGCTCCTGGACGATTCAGGCCAGGCTCGTATCGGCAGCCCTGCTGTTGCTGCTGGTCGATGCCTTTGCGCTGGTGTGTGCGCTGTATCTGAGCCATCAACGCCTCAGGGGGGTGAGGATCTGGCGCTGTTATCCCCCCCGGCGGCTGATCCCCCTGTCTCTGCATGGTTTCGGGGTGCTCTGCGGACTGCTCTCCCTGGCCTCCGCCAACCGGGCTGGCTGAGGCGACGCCAGGCTCCGGCGATGCAGGCCATGCCAGAGTTCGACGCTGCGCAGCGGCAGCTCACGATCGGTGGCTGCAGCTCGGATGCCTGCAACCCGGTACCACCCGAGCGGCCGCGACCCCGGAATCAGGGGTAGCGCCGCAGCCCCGGACCGGCGGCGCCGGCACCCACCCCCGGTGCGACTCCAGCACCGGAATAGGGACCGCCCAGACCACCGGGATTCAGCGGAGCCCCAACAGGATCCACGCCGGGAGCACGGGTGACCCCAGCCCCAGGAGCGCCCACCCCCACGCCGGGGCGCAGACCGGCCCCGGAATAGGGACCGCCCAGACCACCGGGATTCAGCGGAGCCCCGACGGGATCGACACCGGGAGCCCGGGTGAAACCGGCACCGGGAGCGCCGAACCCCACACCGGGCCGCAGGCCGGCACCGGAAGCGGGACCGCCCAGGCCGCCGGGATTCGGATAGGCCTGCGCGGCGACCGGCAGCAGCAGTGCTGCGGCGAGGCCACAGCCCAGGGAGGCAAGGGAACGGAACACGGGGGCAAGCATCGCTCCCCCCGTTGTAGAGCGGCGCGAGCGGCGAGGGAAGCGGCGACGCACGGGCCTTGCAGCCTGGAGGCCACAGGAACCGGCACATGGCCGCATCAGCCGCCGGGAACGATGCGCTGGAACATGTAGCCCATACCGCGGGCCGTGATGATCAGCTCGGGATTTTCAGGATCCTCCTCGAGCTTGGCCCGCAGCCGGGAGACATGCACATCCACCACGCGGGTGTCAGCATGGCGCTCCGGTGTATAGCCCCAGATGCGGGTGAGGATATCGGCGCGACTGAGGGGTTCCCCCGAGCGACTGAGCAACAGCTCCAGCAGGCCGAACTCCATACCGGTGAGCCGGATCCTTTCCTCACCGCGGAACACCTGGCGTTTGGCGGTATTGATCCGCAGACCACCCACTTCGATGCCCTGGGAGGCGACCGGTCGGGCACCGGCAGCGCTGCCGGCCTGGTTGTGCACCCGTCGCAGCACGCAGCGGATGCGAGCCTCCAGCTCCTTGGGGCTGAACGGCTTCATCAGATAGTCGTCGGCTCCCAGCTCCAGACCAAGGATGCGGTCCTTCACCTCCGAGAGGGCCGTGAGCATCACGATCGGCACATCGGAGGTCTTGCGCAGCTCCTGAACGACGCCATAGCCATCGCGGCGGGGCATCATCACATCGAGAACCACCAGATCCGGTTCCACCGCCGTGAAGCGCTCCAGGGCTTCCTCGCCATCGCAGGCGGTGACCACCGTGTAACCGACCATCGTCAGGCGGGTCTCCAGGATGCGGCGGATACTGGCTTCGTCATCGACCACCAGGATCGTCGCCTTCGGCGTGGTGCCGTCACGACCACCCGGTGGGGGGGATCCGGCGGGGGACGGAGGGGATCCGTTTCTGCTGGAGCCAGAGGAAGAGGAGGAAGCGCTCATGCTGGCGACAAAGGAGTCTGGATCGCAGGCTTCAAGGTGGGTTGATCCTGTCAGATCGCGGTGAGGGCATCGGGCCGGCCGAGCGGTGCCGCCTGGGACGCTCACCCAGCCAACCACTGCTGCGGCCGAAGGCTCAGCCAAGCACCGCTGCGGCCGAAGGCTCGGCCTCGCTGCAGCGATGACGGCGATCCAGCAGCGGACAGCCCGTGGATCCGCCTCTCAGGGCAGGGGATGGCGGCGCCTGCCTGGTGCGCACCTGTCCCGCAACCACAGCAGCGCCTGCGGCTGGATCCGCAGGGTGATGGGCTCGTGAACCGATCGATCAACCGTTCCAGTCGTCGGGCGGCTCCGGTTTGTCGCTGTCCTGCAGGGAGGGATAGGTGGCGCGGGTGAAGGCGCCGATCTCGCGACGGACCCGGGCCCGGAACGTCTCGGCGACGGCCGCCTCCAGCACCGGATAGTCGCTGGCCTCGGCGTTGTCGTCGCCGCGCAGCGGTTTCCAGCGGCTGCCCTCCGGAGGCAGCGAGGCCATCGCCTCGGAGAAGTCGTGCTGCACCACCCGCCCGAGCTGCGCCGCCTCCGCTGCCCAGCGCTCCCGTTCCGGGAGAAACAGCCTGGCCTTGAGGGTGTCAGGCAGGCCGAGCACGGGTTGGTAGTAGCGCAGAGCGCGCAACTCCTCCTCCAGCAGGATCGGCCAGGCACCGCATTCAGCCTCGGCCAGCGAAGTTTCGGCGGCACTGCGGCGCAGCGCTTCAAGATGGTGGTCGAGCCAGCGGTAATGCGACTTTTCGCGGATCGTCTTGCGCTGGGGGCCGCGGCCGCTGACCCGCCTGGGAAGCAGCGCCTCCGCCTTGCGCAGCAGCTGCCGCTCCTCGGGCTCGAGATTGATCGCCCCCCAGCGCTGCCGGTACTCCCACAGCTCCTCGTAGCTGCGCACCTCCTCCGCCGACCAGCCCAGGGCCCGCAGCTCCTCACCGCGACTGCCTTCCTCTTTCACCATGTCCGTCCGCCGGTGTTGCGCGCAATGCTGTTGCGGGCACAGTAGAGCCTGACTTCATGGACCTCCCGCCGGACAGCCCGGGCAGCACCAACCCCTTGGTGGCCGGCGGCTCCGACCAGGCATCAAGCCAGCCGGGAGCCGACAAGGCATGGGCCGGGACAGCCCGGACTGAGCAGGGGCCGGCGCCACGGCGACGCAGCCATAAAAAAAGAGAGCCGACGCCAGGTGCGCAGCTCTCTGCATCGGGGAAGGCTGGCTGGCCCTCAGAGGATGTCGGGGGAAGGGGAGCCGCCCGGCTCCTGGGGACGCAGGGAATCGAGCGTGGCAGCGTCGATGGCGGTGGCCGATGCAAGGCTCGGAGGGCTGCCGAGCTGCTGACGCATCACCCACTGGGTGGCGGCCTTCTGGCTGTGCCAGGCCTGCAGCAGCTGCTTGGCCAGTCCACGCAGGGCCTGGGGATCGGCAGTGGCGTCGATGACCCGGCTCATCCGCTCGAGCTCGAATTTCTGACCGAGACTGAGGGCAAGGGGTTCGGACATGACGGATGGCGCGGGGTGAGCGACCTCATAAAGCTACGAAGTGTTTCGAGATCGCGCGTAGCCGTTGCGACCACCCCTGTGTTTCCGTCAGGAAATCAAGGCCGGCTGGACACGCCCGTGGACACGAGGACCCCGGAGGGAATCCACGGGCGCCGAACGGGACTCAGGCGGTCTCGCGCAGCTGCTCGACGCAGCGGGTGACGCATTCACCATCTTCCAGGGAGCAGGTGGTGATGCATTCGAAGTAGGTCTCCATCGCATCCCAGGTTTCAGCGTGCTGCTGCGCCGGCTCCTGCCAGTGCTCCAGGCCCGTACCGGCCAGGGTGTTGCTCTCGTTGTACAGACCGCCGGACACGGCGGCAGCCCCGTGGAAGACGCTCATCGCTTGGGTGGGTGTGAGGGTTGAAGTCAGCCTATGCAGACATTTCCGCGGCGGCCAGCAGAATGAGCCGAGATGCCTAGGGCGAGGTGAAGTTGTATGAACTGCCCCGTCCATATGCCTAGGTCATTCGTCGTTCCGGCTCGATGGCCTCCGCCGGCAGCGCCGTCCATATCGGTGTCCGCAACCGTGTCTGCATCGGCCCACCCGGGCGCATCGGCGTGACAGCGCCAGCGGATCCCACCAGCGCGCCAGGAGGCGTCAGCCTCGTTCAGGAGGCCTGACTGCGGGCTGCCTTGCGGGCCTCGGTGCGGACCTGTTGTTTGCGGCGATTGGCCAGCCGCTGCTGCTCCCGTTCCTGCTGGCGCTCCGCTTCGCGGGCTGCTTCCGCCTCCTCGCGCTTCTTCTCGCGGTAGTAGGCGTAGTCGCCGCGGTAGAGGATCAGCTCACCGTCGCGCACCTCCACGATGCGGTTGGCAACCTGGCCGATGAAATAGCGGTCGTGGGAGACGAGCAGCGCCGCGCCGTCGTAGGCGCACAGGGCCTCCTCCAGCATCTGCTTGGCCGGGATGTCGAGGTGGTTGGTGGGCTCATCGAGCACCAGCAGATTGCAGGGGCGCACCAGCATCAGAGCCAGGGCCAGCCGCGCCTTCTCACCGCCGGAGAGGTGGCCCACATCCTTGAACACGCTGTCGTTGCTGAAGCCGAGGCTGCCGAGCAGGGAGCGCACCTGGGTCTGGGTCCAGTCGGGAACCGCCTCGAACAGGGTGTCGATCACCCGCCGGTCCAGATCGAGGGCCTCCGCCTGGTTCTGCTCGAAGTAACCCGGCACCACATGGTGTTCGCCGAGGCGGGCCAGGCCCTCATCCGGTGGCTCCATGCCCAGCAGCAGCCGCAGCAGAGTGGACTTGCCGGCGCCGTTGGGACCGACGAAGGCGATGCGATCGCCCCGCTCCACCTCGAGATTGGCACCCAGAAACAGGATGCGATCGCCGTAGCTGTGGGTGAGATCCTCGATCAGCGCCACCTGGCGGCCGCAGCGGGGGGCCGGTGGAAAACGGAACTGAGGCCCGGCGATGCTCTCGATCGGCGCCTCGATCCGCTCCACCTTGTCCAGCAGTTTCTCGCGGCTCTTGGCCTGGGTACTGCGGGTGGCGCTGGCCCGGAAGCGGTCGATGTAGGCCTGCTGCGTGCTCAGTTCCTTCTGCTGCCGTTCATAGGCCGACTGGCGCGCCTCCCGTTCGAGCGCCTTCTGCTCCAGGTGCTGGCTGTAGTTGCCCAGATAGCTGCGCGACACCCCGCGCTCGGTCTCGACGATCTGGTTGCAGACGCGATCGAGAAAGGCCCGGTCGTGGCTGATCACCACCAGCGGAATCGACTGGCCGATCAGGTAATCCTCCAGCCACTGGATCGTCTCGACATCCAGGTGGTTGGTGGGTTCATCGAGCAGCAGCAGATCCGGCTCCTGCAGCAGGATCTTGCCCAGGGCGATGCGCATCTGCCAGCCGCCTGAATAGCTGGCCACCAGCTGCTCGGCCCCCTCCGGCGTGAACGACAACGACGGCAGCAAGCGGTCGATGCGGGCATCGAGCTCATACCCATGCAACGCCTCGAAGCGGCTCTGCAGCGCGCCGAGATCATGGATGAGGCGATCGAGGTGATCGGGATCGGCGGCCGCCTGCTCGGAGGCCATCGCCAGCTCCACCTGTTTCTGGCGGCTCAGCACCTCCGCCGCCTCCCCGAAGGCCTGAAACAACTCCTCGCGCACGGTGCGGCGGGGATCGACGTCGAATTCCTGCTGCAGGTAGGCGATGCGGGGCGATCCCTCCCGGATCACCTGGCCGCTGCTTGGTTCCTCCAGCCCCGCCAGGATGCGCATCTGGGTGGATTTGCCGGCGCCATTGACCCCCACCAGACCGATGCGGTCGCCGCTGCGGACCTCCCAGGTGACATCGCGCAGCACCTCACCCGTGGGATAGATCTTGCTGATGCGTTCGAGGCGCAGCACGGAGCGAGGGGAAGGGAACCTCTGCATCATCCCCCGTCGTCCGTGAGCGCGGCCGCGGCGCGGCGTCCCTGCCCCGCAGGCCGGAGCGCTCCCGAGCGGACGGACGGGGAGCCAGGACGGCCGGAGGCCATGGCCGGGGATCCACGATGATCGCAACCGGATCCGATCGCGCCATGATCAGACGTCTTGAGCAGGTCGCGGCCCTGGTGGTCGCTGCAGGGCTGGCGATCGTGAGCTACTGGCTGTTCTTCAGCTGGGCCCAGGGCGGTGGCGCCGACCGGCGCCTGCCGCAGCGACGCTCGCTGCTGCCGCTGAACTCAGAGGCCGCCGCGGGCCTTCACCAGCCACTGACGCGTGGCGCTGTCATCGAGCCCGGCGAGATGCTCGCGCACCTCCTCAACGGTCACGGACAGGCCGGCCTCCTCCCCGATCGCCACGATGCGCTGCAGCGCCCCACTCGGGTCCTGCAGCGCCTGACGGAACAGGGACTGGGTGAGATCGCTGTCGGCGCTGATGCGCCCGTAGAGCTCGGCGGCGTTGCGGCTTCCCATCGCGTCAATCGGTGCAGTGGCTGAAGGGGTGCAGTAGGTGAGGGATGGCCCGCGGGGCAGGGACGGCCGGAGGGGCCGCTTGCACCTGAGGCTGGCCGGCAGAGGGGCCTCGCCCCGGGCCGGGCTGAGCGCCGCAGGAGGCATCTCCCGCAGCCGGAATGGGCCGGATCACCCCCGTGACTGCCCCTGACCCTATGGTCCGGCCGCCGCTCTGCCCACCCCCCGGCGGCGCCTTGACGCACACCTCAATGCAGGGGGCTGCCGCTGCAGACCGTGCTGCCACAGCAGGGGCTCAGCCGGGGGGATCCGCTCGCATCCCCAGCACCGCCGCGCTGCGGGCGCCGGTCACCGCAGGCAGCGATCCGGGGTGACGCCGCTGATGCCACCAGGCCAGCAACGCAAAGGCCAGGGCTTCCCGCTGCGCATCGGCGATGCCGAACTCGGCCAGATCACGCACGCTCATGCCACGGCAGCGGCGCCGCAGCTGTGTCATCAGGGTGGCGTTGCGACTGCCGCCGCCGGCCACCAGCAACTCCAGCGGTGCCGGGCCGCATCTCAGATCCTGGGCGACCACCGCTGCCGTCAGGGCGGTGAGGCTGGCCAGGGCATCGGCGGGATCAGCACCAGGGTGAAACCGCTCCAGATCGGCGAGCCGGCGCTCCAGATCGGCAGCACCGAACAGCTCCCGCCCGGTGGATTTCGGAGGCCGCTGCTGGAAATAGGGCTCCTGCAGCCAGTGCTGCAACAGCGCTTCCACCACCGCTCCCCGGGCGGCCCAGGCGCCATCGGCATCGAAGCTGAGACGACCGTTGCTGAAACGCTGCACCGCCAGATCGAGCAGGGTGTTGGCGGGACCGCAGTCCCAGCCCAGCACCGACGCCCGGCGTGCCGGACCGCTGCGCGGAGGCAGCAGGGTCAGATTGGCAATGCCACCGAGGTTGAGCAGCGCCCGCCAGCCACCGGTGCCACCGAGCAGGGCCGCATCAGCCGCCGGCACCAGCGGTGCCCCCTGCCCCCCCAGGGCCAGATCGGCGGCCCGGAAGTCGTGGATCACCGCCCTGCCGAGGCGCTCCGCCAGGAGGGGAGCGAGCAACAGCTGCCAGCTCAGGCCCTGCCGCGCCGGCTCCGGTGGGCGATGCCACACCGTCTGCCCATGGCAGCCGACCAGCACCGCCGCCGCGCCAGGATCACAGGCGCGGGCGGCCTCAGCCTGGGCCTCGGTGACAGCCTCCGCCAGTTCCAGCCAGGCAGCGGCGGCCAGCGGTTCCCCCTGGCCGGCCTGGATCAGGCGCCGCCGCAAGGCCTCGGGATAGGGATGGAAGGCGCTGCGCAGCAGGCGCCAGCGCGGCCGCCGGGCCGGCCCCGCAAAACTGGCCAGCACCGCATCGACGCCATCGGCGCTGGTGCCGCTCATCAGGCCGAGCACCTTCATCGCGAGGCGGCGGCGCGCAGGCCCCTCACAGGGAGGGCAGGGATTCGAGGGCCTCACTGCTGCCCATCACCACCAGCAGTTCGCCGGCGTTGAGGATCTGGGAGGCCGGTGGATTGACCGTGAGGTGACTGGCCGGTCCGGCGGCCAGAACACTGACGCTGTAGTTCTTGCGCAGGTTCAGGTCCCGCAGGGAACGCCCGGCGAAACTGGGCGGCACCTTGATCTCCTCGATGCTGTTGCGGTCGTCGAGGCGCAGGCGCTCGAGCAGATTGGGCCGCATCAGCTCCAGCCCCAGGCGGGTGCCCTGCATCTTGGAGGGGAAGACCACACGATCGGCTCCGACGCGCAGCAGCATCTTTTCGTGCAAATCGCTGGTGGCACGCGAGATCACCTGCCGCACCTGGCTCCCCTTGCCGTCCTTGACGATCAGCGTGGCGGTGATGCTGGCCGCCATCGGTTCGCTGATCGCCACCACCACCGTGCCCACATCGAGGACCCCGGCCGTCCGCAACGCCTCTTCATCGGTGCAGTCGACGTTGCGGACCTCGATCCCGGGCTCCTGGGACAACAGCTCATCGATGGCGCGCTGATTCATGTCAATCGCCAGCACCTCAGCACCGGAGCGCAGCAGCTCTCGGCAGACAGCACTGCCAAAACGCCCCACGCCGATCACGCAGAAGCTGTTGTCGATCGAGGTGGATCGTCCCTGCCACTGCCACCACTGACTGCTTGGACTGGGCATCGGATCGCGGAAGAGCAGCGGAACAGGGAGAGGGCAGCCGGAAGGTCACCGGCGCCATCCTGCCCGGCCCGGGATCCACCGGGCAATCCCGCACAGGGGGCGACGCATCCGAAGAGGGCCTGAAGGCTGACGGCAACCACAGTAGGCTGGCTCACCAGGGAGGTTCCTGGCCTGGGGTGGCGGGAGTCGGGGACTCCCGCCGGGATCGGAGGCGAAGACGCCGAGGGGATCAGCGGTTGGGCTGGGGTGTCAGACGCAGATAAGGCCGCACCTCGGTGAGCCCCTTCGGGAACTTGCTGCGGGCCTCCTCGGTGGGAATCGAGGGGACGACCACACAATCATCGCCATCCTTCCAGTTCACCGGTGTGGCGACCTGATGGTTGTCGGTGAGCTGCAGCGAATCGATGACGCGCAGGATTTCATCGAAATTGCGGCCGGTGCTGGCGGGATAGGTGATCTGCAGACGCAGCTTCTTATTCGGGTCGATGATGAACACCGAGCGCACCGTGAGGTTATTGAGGGAGTTGGGGTGGATCATCCCGTACAGATCACTCACCTTCTTGTCGGCATCCGCCAGGATCGGATAGTCGACGCTGGTGCCCTGCGTTTCATTGATGTCGCCTATCCAGCCGCGATGGCTTTCAGCCGTATCGACACTGAGGGCGATCGTCTTGACGTTGCGCTTTTCCCATTCCGGGCGCAGCCGCGCCACTTCACCCAGCTCGGTGGTGCAGACCGGCGTGTAATCGGCAGGGTGAGAGAACAGCACGACCCAGCTGCCATCAGCAAAGTCGTAGAGATTGATCGGCCCCAGCTGGGAATCCTGGGTGAAATCGGGAACGGTATCGCCGAGCTGCAGCGCCATGTCGGAGAAAGGGTCAGCGCCCTGATGTTGGCACAATTGCTCCGTTGATGTCGGCAGCCGGGCCGCTCCCCGGTAGCGGCGGCCACAGCGCCAGTTGCCGGCGCAACCCCTGCAGTCCCAGGTCGGCGGTGGCGGAGACGAACAGCATGCCGCTCTCCAGGGCCCGGGCCCGCTCCAGAGCTTCGGCGGGGCAGCGATCGATCTGATTGCCGATCACCAGCTGCTCCACCGTCGATCCCAGATCGGCCAGGATCCGCCGCACCGTGCGCAACTGCTCCGGCCAGGCCGGATCGGAGAGATCCACCACCAGCAGGAGTGCATCAGCCTCCAGCGCCTCCTCGATCGTGGAGCGGAACGCCTCCACCAGCGGCGGCGGCAGATCGCGGATGAAGCCCACCGTGTCGGTGATCAGCAGTGTGCGCTGCGGCTGGTGGTCGCCATCCAGAAGCGTCAGGCGTCGCGTGGTCGGATCGAGGGTGGCGAACAGTTTGTCCTCCGCCAGCACCGCCTCGGCAGCCGGCGCCCGCGTCAGCGCATTGAGCAGGGAGCTCTTGCCGGCATTGGTGTAACCCACCAGAGCCACCCGGCTGAGCCCGCTGCGGCCGCGGCGCAGGCGGCTGCGGTGCTCTCCGAGCCGGTTCACATCCTTCTGCAACCGCTCGATGCGACGGCTGATCGCCCGCCGATCCTTCTCCAACTGCGTCTCCCCCGGGCCGCGGGTGCCGATGCCCCCTCCCTGACGCGAGAGGCTGCCGCCCCTCCCCACCAGCCGCGGCAGGCGATAGCGCAACTGGGCCAGCTCCACCTGCAACCGGCCGGCACCGCTGGCGGCCCGCTGGGCAAAGATGTCGAGGATCAGTTCGCTGCGGTCGCTCACCGGCAGATCGAGGATCCGCTCCAGGTTGCGGGACTGCACCGGGGTCAGCTCCCGATCGGTGACCACCAGATCGGCCTGCAGCCGCCGCGCCTCCAGCGCCGCCTCCTGCAGCTTCCCTTCGCCCCACAACGTGGTCCCGCTGTCTGCGCGCTGCTTCTGCTGCACCAGTCCCACCGGTTCGGCGCCGGCACTGCGCACCAGACCCTCCAGTTCGGCGATCTCGCGTGCGGCCTGACCGGCATCGGAACGGCACAGGCAGAGCAGCAACACCCGTTCCCGCCGGCTGCTGCGGCCATGATCCGGCGTCTGGAGCGGCAGCTCACCTGCGCCGGGCGGCTCCTGGCAGAGAACGCCCAGATCACCCTCCACCGCGCGGCGCCAGGGAGTGGAACCAGCCGCCGGACGCAGCAGCACCGCCGGCCAGTGCCCCCCGGCCGCAGCCTCATGGCTGAAGCGCAACCACAGGCAAGGGGCCAGATCCAGGGCCACCAGGGCCTCGGTGGGACCGGGCTGCAGCTGGGGATGGCGGCCGCTGCCACTGCAGGTGAGCAGGCGCAGATCGCTGCCCTGGCGCCGCTCCGTTCCTGGCAACCGGTCCTGCAGCCGGCTGGAGCCCGCCAGTTCCCCCACCCACAGCAGCCGGCACAGGCCCCGCCCATCCAGCACCAGGCTGAGGGGCAGCTCCAGGGCCCGGGCTTCGGCGGCCAGGCGTTGCAGGGTGGCCGCATCCGCGATGGTCTCGGCCGGATGGCGGCGATGGCAGAGCCGCTCCAGCCGCCGCCGTTCCGAGGGCCGCAATCCGGCGGTGCGCCCGGCCAGCACCCCCTGCCTCATCGCCGCCGCACCAGCAGACAGGGCAGCCCGGCCGCCGCTGCCCCCGCCGCATCCTCGGGGCTGTCGCCGATATGCCAGGCCTGCTGCGGGCTCAGATCGAGGGCCTCCAGGGCCTGCCGGAAGGGTGCCGGATCCGGTTTGGCCCGGCCGGCGCGGCTCGAGATCACCACCGCATCCAGATGGCGAGCCAGATCGAGCCCCTCCAGCAGCTGCAGCAGCCGTGAATCGAAGTTGCTCACCACCGCCAGCCGCAATCCCCGCTGGCGCCAGCGCTGCAACGCGGGCACCACATCGGCGGGAACGCGCCAGAGGGCGGGATCGGCGAAATGATCAAAGAGATGGCGATGCAGCGCCTCGGCAGCGGGCGGTTCACCCACCGCGATCAGCACCGCATCGATGCGATCGCTCCACCAACGGCGCTCAGCCTGCTCGAGTTCCCCGCCCTCCAGACCGGGGAAGGCCAGCGGTGGCGCCGCGCGATACACGGCCCCGAAAGCCGCATCGATCGCCCCAGCCTCCAACTGCCGACCGTGCTCAGCCGCCACCGCGGCATAGAGGCTGCCCACCGAGGCGCGCAGCTCGATCAGGGTGCCCATCGCATCGAGCAGCAGCGCCTGGGGGCGGGGCCAGCCGACCGTGGATGCTGATGGCACGGGGGTGCCCCTCACCGCTGTTCCGCCAGCCAGCCGGCGGCCACCCGCAGGGTGTGGGGCAGACCGGGCATGCGGCTCAGATAGGCCAGCCGCCGGATCTGAAAGGCCAGCCGCCCGGCCAGGGTGAGACCGCCGGCGCAGAGCGTCGCCTCCTGGCGGCCAAGGGAGAGCATCTCACCGAGATCGGTCCATTGAAACGGCTGCAGCGGTTCGCCGATCCGGGCGCGCAGCAGGTTGTCGGCCAGCAGCGATGCCTGCTGAAACGCCACCTGGGCGGTGCTGGGCAGGGGCGAGTCGCTCGGCTCCGGCCGGGCCAGATCGCCGATCACGAACAGGTCGGGATAGCCCTGCAACCGCAGGCTGGGCTCGCACAGCAGCCGGCCGCTGCCGTCCTGGGGGGCTGACGGAACGATCGCCGGCGGCCGGAACACCAGGCCGGCCGTCCAGATCACGCCATCCACCGGCAGCAGTTCCTCACTGAGGGTGAGGGGGGTGTCGCCGGGTGCAGCGGCACGGTGGCGCAACCGCAGGCGATCGGCATCGACGGCCGCCACGGCGGTGTGGGTGCGCACCCGGACATCGCGGCGCCGCAGTGCCAGCTCCGCCTGCTCTCGATTGAAGGCCCGCGCCTGGGGCAGCAGCTGGGGCCCCTGCTCGATCAGGTCGATCACGGCACTGCCGGCGCAGAGGTCGGCGAGCTTGCAGGCCAGTTCCACCCCGCTCGGGCCGGCTCCCACCACCGCCAGGCGCTGCAGCGGTCGACTGCGGCGGGCCAGGCGGGCCACCAGGGCCTGCAGCCGATCCACATCGGCCAGGCTGCGGAAGGCGAGGGTGTGCTGATCGGCGCCGGGCACGCCGTAGGTGGCGCCGCATCCACCGCAGGCCAGCACCAGCTGCCGATAGGCCAGCTGCCGGCCGCAGCGGGTGTGCAGCCGACGCCGCTCGGGCTCGATGCGTTCCACCCGGTCCTGCAGCCAGGCGATGCCGCGACCGGCGAGGAGCTTGTCGTAGCGGGGGGCGATCTCCCAGCGGCGCAGCTCACCGCTGAGCAGCTCGTATAACAGTGGCAGGAACAGGAACTGCTCCTGGGGTTCGATCAGCAGGATCGGCGGGTGATCGGGGCGCTCGGACAGGGCCAGGGCGGTGTACAACCCCCCAAAGCCTCCACCGACGATCACGATCGCCTCAGAGCCAGCGCCATCGGCCTGATCGCCAGAAGCCGTGGCGGCCGCAGCAGCGGGCCTGCGATCCGGTGCCGCGGGATCCCGGCCCGTGCGATCAGCGGTCAAGGGATCGGTAGCCGGAGTCACGCCTGTCATGGCCGCACCCTACCCAGAGGATTCGCCCAGGGGTGATGATGGACCTCATGCTCAGCGCGCCCACCCACAACACCCGCGACAACGTCCAGGCCGCAGCCGACGGCGTCACTCCGGCTGCGGCGATGCCGGAGCTGCCGCTGCCCTGTGACGACGCCCGGCACCAGCTCGACCCCCTGCCACCCCTGGAGCGCCTGCGCTGGGGTTACCGCGCCTTCGGCGATGGCCTGGTGATGACCACCAGCTTCGGGATTCAGAGCGCCGTGCTGTTGCATATGGGCAGCAGGATCGCCGACGAAGAGGCAGGGCGACCGATTCCGGTGCTGTGGGTGGACACCGGCTACATGCCCGCCGAGACCTATCACTACGCCGAACAGCTCTGCGACCTGCTGCGCATCGATCTGCGCGTGGTGCAGGCGGAGATGAGCCCGGCCCGCATGGAGGCCCTGCATGGGCGCATCTGGGAAAGCGGCCGCCTGGAGGATCTGCAGCTCTACGACCGGCTGCGCAAGGTGGAGCCGCTCGATCGGGCCTTCGCCTCCCTGGCGGTGCGCTGCTGGGCCAGCGGTGTGCGCGGTTCCCAGACCGATCACCGCAGCAGCATGCAGGTGCTGGAAACCGTGCGGGGCACCTGGTCGCTGCGACCGCTGCTCGCCTGGACCAGCCGCGACATGTATTACTACATGCAGGAGCACAAGCTGCCCCAGCATCCGCTGTTCGAGAAGGGCTACTCCACCGTCGGCGACTGGCATTCCAGCGGCCCCGACGACGGCCAGACCCAGGGCCGGGCCACCCGCTTCGGGGGACTGAAGCAGGAGTGCGGCATCCACCTGCCCGGCCTGATGGGCGAAGGGATCTGAGCGGCGGTTCTGCACCGATGCCGCCTGTCCTCCAGGAGCTGCCGACCCGCTGGCTGCTGGTGGGCAACAGCCGCTGGCACTGGGCCGAAGCCACCGCTTCCGGACTGCAGATCACGCACACACCCCCGCCGGCCGAGCCGATGCCGCCGATCCCGGCCGCGCCGCTGCGGGCCTGGGCGGCGGTCGGTCCGCTACCGGCCGACTGGGCGGCGGATCCCCTGCGCCGCATGCAGAGCCGCATGGTGCCGCTGCGGGGTGTCCCCACCTGGCTGGGCGTCGATCGGGCCCTGGCCGGTTGGATGGGCTGGCACCTGACCGGAGAGCCGGTGCTGGTGGCCGATGCCGGCACCGTGTTGAGCCTCACCCGTATCGATGCCTGCGGACGCTTCTGCGGCGGGCGACTAATCGCCGGGCTGGGCCTGCAGCTGCGGGCGATGGCCGGCGGCACCGCGACCCTGCCGCCGCCGGAACCGCTGCCAGCACGGCTTGAGGCAGAACCCTGGCCGCAGGCCACACGCGAGGCGATGCACAGCGGTGTGATCCACGCCCTGGTGGCGGCCCTGGCGGCGGCCCATCGGGAGGCCCTGCAGGAGGAGCCCCGCTGCCGCCTGGTGTTCAGCGGCGGTGATGCTCCGCCCCTGCTGCCGCTGCTGCAGGAAGCCCTGCCCGCGGCCGCGGCCCGGCGGCTGCAGTGGGAACCGGATCTGGCCCTGCGGGGCCTGGTGGCACTCCGTCCGGCCTGCTAGGCGCAGACGCCCGCAGGCCAGACAGAACCTCACCTCAGCCCAGTCCCAGGTCGCTGAGCAGCTGATCCGCCATCGCTTCCGCCTTGACCTTGATATAGATCTTCTCGATCCGGCCCGCAGGATCGATGACGAAGGTGTGACGCATCATGCCCATATATTCCTTGCCCATGAATTTTTTCAGCCCATAGCTGCCGTAGGCCGCGGCCACTGGGCAGGGCTCGGCATCGGTGAGCAGCGTGAACGGCAGATCGTATTTGGCGATGAACTTGCCATGGCTGGCAGCTCCATCCTTGCTGATACCGAACACCAGGATGTCGTGGGCGGCGAACAGATCCCAGCGATCGCGGAAATTACAGGCCTCCTTGGTGCAGCCGGGCGTGGCATCCTTTGGATAAAAGTAAAGAACAACCCGCTTGCCCTGCAACGCCTGCAGCGACACCGGCGTTCCGTTCTGATCCGGCAGCGTGAAAGCAGGAGCGGTGTCGCCGATCTTCAGGTCCATGCCGTGTGACGAATTGCTAGCGAGGGATGGGACGCGCCGCGCGCGGATCGCAGCCAGAGCACAAGTCAAAACTGAAACTCAGATGAGCGTAATGACTCACGAGTCTGCTGCAATGCGTTTCTGATTCTGTGGAACCCGCGGTCGCATCGACGCACTCTGGCTACTTTGCCATCGAAGTCCAATGCCTTCAAGCCGTGCTCAAGCGTCTAATCGCCGGTCTCTTTCTGGGATCGTCTCTCTCTGTCGCGGCGCTGCCCGTCAGCGCCGCAGTGGATAACAATCTCCCGATCCGCTGGAACACCGGTGGTGCCGTCTGGTCCACCAACCAGGATGCCGTTGACACCTTCCTAGGCAGCGGTGAGGTGACCGATCGCGGTCTCGAAGGCGGCCTCGCCCGCTCCGGCTGGACCGCCGAGGAGGTCCGCAGCGGCATGAACAAGACCTACAATGTCGATCTGGTCGGGGTCTCCCGCTTCCTCTATTCGGATGCCGGCGTGAAGTTCCTCAAGAACGCCAGCAACAGCTACTTCCCATACTGGAGCATGAACACCTACGCGGTTCAGGCTCTGCGCTCGGCGATCATCGCCGATGCCGCCGATGGTGTCATCTCCTCCGCCACGATCATGCGGGCCCTGCCGACGGACTTCCGGCTTGCCGATTTCTGCAACACCTACAGCGGCGCCCAGAACATCTGCGCTGAGGGCCGTTGCCAGGCCGGAACCGTCCAGTGCTCCTCGCTGCTGTCCTGGTATGTGTTCCTGCCTGCCTGCATTCAGGCCAACCAGCTGAGCACCCCGGTCGCTCAGGTGCGCAGCGCACCGGCTCCCATGCCGGCCCCGTCCTACGAACCTGCCCCTGAGCCGATCCGCGGCCTCTGGTGAGACGCGCGCCGTGCCGGGCCGGGCGCTGATCCGGAGGCTCCCGGCCGGCACCTCCCCCTGAAGCAGCGGCCCCTGATCCAGGCAGAGGCCAGGCCCCGGTGGCAGTCACCGGGGCTTTTTTCATGGATCCAGCCGCTCTTCCCGGCGGACATCCCGGGGCGCCTCCCCCGGGCGATGGGCCTGGAGCAGCGTGTGCTGCAACAGCTGGGGCAGCGACTGGCCGCGCCGGCCCTGAAAGGCGCCCTCCACCGCCGCGATCGCCGCAGCGGACAGCTGGCCCTGCAGCTGCCGCCGATAGTCAGCGCCCTGCCCGAACCAGCGGCGCAGCAACCCATCCGACAACGGCAGCTGCAGGGCTTCCTCCCACGACTCCAGACCCACCTGCCAGCCCTGATCGCGCAGCAGCGTCACCAGCGTCTCCAGCTCCTGGTGACGCCGTGCCTGCTCGCACTCCTCCAGTTGCCGGGCCTGGCTCAGATCCGGCTCCACCGCCAGCTCCTTGCGGCTGCCCTGCCGCAGAGCGCTGAGCAGACTGCCCACCGGACCGAGCCGCGGCGCACTGAACAGAAAGCGGATCCGGGCTCCGGTCGCCGCCCAGGATCCCAGCGCTGTCACCAGCTGCACCTGCTGCTGGGGCTCCAGATCGCGGAACGGTTGACGCGCGACGATCCATTCGAAGCGATGACCCGTCTCCAGCGACCCCAGCAATCCCTCGGGATGTTGGGGATCGAGACGCAGCAGGCGCGGACGCCGCAACGGCTCCAGCAGTTGCAGCTGGGCCTCGAGGCGCTCGCTCGGAGCAGACGCATGCAACGCGATCACCACCTCTCCCTCTGCCGCGGCCTCAAGCGGATCTAGGGCCCAGAGCAGGGATCGGGCCTCCAGCAGCAGCACCCGATCGAGGCGAGCGATCGCTGCTCCCTGCCAGAAGCGTTGTCGCAGCCGATCGAGCCGTTCCCCCTCCGCCACTGCCTGTCGCTGCAACCAGCGGGCCAGCACCGGATCCTGGGGGGCGGCGCTGAGCAGTTCCGGGGGATCGCCGCTGGCCTCGGCGGCGGCAGCGAGCTGGGCGGCCCGGCGCTGCAACAGCCTCGGGCGCAGCCGTCCCTCCCAGCCCAGGGGGCCCGGCTGCCAGAACACCTCACCCTGCAGCGCCGTGGGCAGATACTGCTGCGCCACCCAGTGCTCGGCATAGGCATGGGGATAGCGGTAGCCGACACCGTCGCCGAAGGCCTGGCGATCGCGGCTGGCATCGCGCAGATGGGCAGGCACCTGCTGCCTAGCGCTGTCGCGCACGGCCTTCACCGCATCGAACACCCCCAGGCTGCTGTTGCTCTTCTCGGTGGCCGCCAGATACGGAGTGGCCTGGGCCAGCGGGTAGAGCCCCTCCGGCAGACCGATCCGCTCAAAGGCCGCCGCACAGGCCTCCACCACCACCACAGCCTGCGGATCGGCCAGGCCGATGTCCTCGCCGGCGGCGATCAGCAGCCGCCGCAGGATGAACCGGGGATCTTCTCCGGCCTCGAGCATCCGCGCCAGCCAGAACAGGGCCGCATCGGGATCCGAGCCGCGAATCGACTTGATATAGGCACTGATCGTGTCGAAATGGGCATCGCCCTGCTTGTCGTACAGCACGGCGCGCTGCTGGATCGAGTCCTCGGCGATCGTCAGATCGATCGTGATCACGCCCTGAGCATCCGGCTCGGTCGTCTCCACCGCCAGCTCCAGGGCATTGAGCAGGCTGCGGGCATCGCCACCGGCCACCGCGAGCAGATGGTCGCCGGCTTCGGGGGTGAGCTGGATACGGCGCTGGCCAAAGCCCTGCTCCGGATCGCGCAGGGCCCGCTGCAGCAGCCGCTCCAGATCGGGGCGCTCCAGCGGCTGCAGCCGGAACAGACGCGCCCGGCTCACCAGAGCCTTGTTCACTTCAAAGAACGGGTTTTCAGTGGTGGCGCCGATCAGGGTGAGGGTGCCGTTCTCCACCCAGGGCAGCAGCGCATCCTGCTGAGCGCTGTTGAAGCGATGCACCTCATCGATGAACAGGATCGTGCGCAGGCTGTGTTGCTCCAACCGCCGCTGGGCGGCCTCGACTGCGGCACGCAGATCCTTCACCCCGGCCAGCACGGCATTCAGGCTGCAGAAGTGGGCGCGGGTGCTGTGGGCGATGATCCGCGCCAGGGTGGTCTTGCCGGTGCCCGGGGGGCCGTAGAGGATCAGATTGCCCACCCGATCGGCAGCGATCGCCCGCCGCAGCAGCCGCCCCGGCCCCAGGATCGCCTCCTGCCCCACGAAATCCTCCAGGCTGGTGGGGCGCAGGCGATCGGCCAGCGGCGCGATGCGACGCAGGGTCTGCTCGCGGTGATGGCTGAACAGATCGCTCACGGGTGCAGGCGGATCATCGGGCGGAGCGGCGGCGATCGCTCAGGTCGCCTCCCGCCTCCGGCAGAGGGGCAGCCGCAGAGCAGCGGGGGTGCCATCATCGGTCCCCCTGGTCTGGCCGCCTGTGCTCTCCCGTCCGGCCTGTCCGGCAGCACCGCTGTCGGCTCTGCTGGCCCTGGCGCTGCTGGGGGCGGGATGTCGCCCGACGGCGCCACCCCCGGAGCGTCTGCCCATGGTGCGCGCCACCCCCCTCGACAGCCGCCGCTTCAGCAGCGATGTGGAAGGGATCGCCACCCTGGAAGCCCTGCAGGAGGTGCAGCTCGCCGCCCAGAGCAGCGGGCGGATTGAGCGGCTGCTGGTGCGCCAGGGGGACCGGGTGCAGCGCGGTGCCCTGCTGCTGGTGCTCGATCAGGTGCAGGCCCGCGCCGAGGTGGCCCGGCTGCAGGCGGCGATGCAGACCGAGTGGCTCAACGACCGGCGCTTCGAGTCACTGGTACGCCAGGGAGCCGCGACCCCCTTCCAGAGGGATGAGTACCGGCAGCGCTACATCAGCGCCCGCGAGCAATGGGTGGCCCGCCGGGCGGATCTGGCCTTCCGCCAGCTGCGGGCCCCGATCGCCGGCGTCGTCGCTGATCTGCAGGTGAAACCGGGCGATCTGATCGAAGCGGGCCGACCGATCAGCCGCATCATCCGCAACGACCGCCTGCTGGCGCGGATGGAGGTGCCGGCGGTCTATGCCCCCCAGTTGAAGCCGGGGTTACCGCTGCTGCTGCTCGCTCCCGGCGGCGGCGCCCCCCTGGGGCGTGCACCGCTGCGCACAATCGATCCCGGCATCGATCCCACCAGTCAGACCCTGCTGGTCAAAGGCGAACTGGCCAACCCTGACGGCCGCCTGCGCAGCGGTCTACGCAGCCGGGCCAGGCTGATCCTGCAGGACCGCCGCCTGCCGGCGGTGCCCTTCACCGCGGTGAGCCGCCAGTGGGGGCAGAGCTTTGTGTATGCCCTGGGCGATCTGGACGCCCTGCGCCGCCGACCCGGGCGGAGCGATCTGCAGGCCGCCGCCCGTCTGCCGCGCCGCACCCGTTTCGCGTTGCAGACGCCGGTGCGACTGGGACCGCTGCAGGGGGGCTGGTATCCGGTGCTGTCGGGATTGCCGGCCGGCAGTGAGGTGATCACAGCCAACCTGCTCAACCTGCGCCATGGCCAGCCGGTGCGGCTGCAGCCGGAACCCTGAGGCAGCGGCGACCGCAGGATGAGGGCAACCGGCCCCGGGGCTTGCCCCACGGGGGCTGACCCCAAGGGGGTTGACCGGGCCGAGGCTGGCCGGTGGCGCCTTCAGGTGATGACTGTCGGACGGCCCATGCCGGTGCGCTGCCGGATCTCAGCGAGAGCATCGATGGCGGTGATCAGATCGGCCAGGGCCGTCTGCGGATCCTGGCTGAGGTTGCCGCTGGCGGGCACGTAGCTTTCGAGATACACCCGTAGCGTCGCCCCCTGGGTGCCGGTGCCCGAGAGGCGCAGCACGACGCGACTGCCGTCATCGAGCAGCAGGCGCAGCCCCTGGCCGCTGGTGAGGGAACCATCCACCGGATCGGTGTAAGCGAAATCGTCGGCCGTGGCGATCGTGCGGCCGGCGAATGCCTGCCCCACCAACCCGGGCTGCATCGCCTTGACCCGGTCGTAGAGACCATGGGCGGCATCGCTGGCGATCGCCTCGTAGTCGTGGCGGGAATAGTAGTGGCGACCGAAACGGCTCCAATGTTCGGCCATGATCTGCGCCACCGGCTCACGACGACGGGCCAGGATGTTGAGCCAGAACAGCACGGCCCACAGACCATCCTTTTCACGGATGTGGTTGCTGCCGGTGCCGAAGCTCTCCTCACCGCAGAGGGTGATGCGGCCGGCATCGAGCAGGTTCCCGAAGAACTTCCAGCCAGTGGGGGTTTCGTAGCAGGGCAGCCCCAGGGCCTGGGCCACCACATCGGCGGCGGCGCTGGTGGGCATCGAGCGCGCCACACCGGCCAGTCCATCGGCATAGCCCGGCGCCAGGGTGGCATTGGCAGTGAGCACGGCCAGGCTGTCGCTGGGGTTCACGAAACAGCGCCGGCCCAGGATCATGTTGCGATCGCCATCGCCATCGCAGGCCGCCCCGAAGCGATAGGCATCTCCCTCGAGCAGCAGCGCCGCCAGATCATGGGCATAGGTGAGGTTCGGGTCGGGGTGACCACCACCGAAATCCTCCAGCGGCACCCCGTTGCGCACCGTGCCGGCGGCAGCGCCGAGCAACCCCTCGAGAATGCGGCTGGCGTAGGGGCCGGTGACCGCATGCATCGCATCGAAGGCGATCGGGAAATCGCCCTGCAGCAGATCACGGATCGCGTCGAAGTCGAACAGGCGCTGCATCAGCGCCACGTAGTCATCCACCCCGTCGATCACCTGCACCACCATGGCGCCCAGCTGCTGGCTGCCGGGTTGATCGAGCGCCAGCGGCTGGCTGTCTTCAAGGATGCGGTAGCCCTCCAGGCTCTGGGTGGCGGCATAGATCGCATCGGTGATCGGTTCCGGGGCCGGCCCACCGTTGGCCCCGTTGATCTTGACGCCGAAATCCCCATCGGGACCGCCGGGATTGTGGCTGGCGGAAAGGATCACGCCCCCGATCGCCCCGTTCTGGCGGATCAGGTTGGAGGCAGCCGGGGTGGAGAGAATGCCGCCGGTGGTGGTGATCAGCCGGGCGACGCCATGGGCTGCAGCCATGCGGGCGATCACGCCGATGGCGCGCCGGTTGCCATAGCGCCCGTCGCCACCGACGATCAAGGTGCCACCCACCACACCGGGCAGCACCCGCAGCGAGGCTTCGATGAAGCTTTCGAGGTAGTGGGGCGTCTCGAACTGGGCGCTGCTCTTGCGCAATCCGGAGGTGCCGGGTTTCTGGTCGCTGAACGGCTGGGCCAGAGATACCTGCTGGATCGGGCTGGCGGCGGAACTGGACATCGGCATCGCCCGGGGCCGGGGCTGCGGGGCCCCCAAGTTAGCCCGTGCCATTCGGGCCCCCGGTTGCCGATCGAGGCCCACTGCCTAGGGTTCCGCCAGCGCTGCGGAGTCGGATTTGTCGTGTTGTGCTGTCGGCGGCCCAGCCGTCACCGATGGGGCCCCCAGGGGTGGCTGCCGCCGCCCGTCCGCGGCGGGAGCCCTGTCTTGGCTGCTGCTGGCGGTAGCCCTGCTCAGCTCAGCCCAGGCCACGAGCGCTGCACCACAGCACGGCGCAGCGCCAGCCACCCCACCAGCAGCCACAGCCCAGCCAGCCGCCGCAGCCACCCCGGATCCGGCGGCGATCCATCGCACCGAGCAGGCAGCCCTGGCCGTGCTCGCCCGCAGTGGTCGTGAGAGCTGCCTGCGCGGCAAGCTCACCAATGCCCTGCTGCAGCTGAGCCGGAGCTGCGAGCAGAGCGGCTCGGGGACAGCCCTGTGCCGGCTGGCCGATCAGGCCGTGGTGGTAACGCCGATGAGCCTGCCATTCATGGATGAGACCTCGCGGCAGCTGCTAGATCAGATCGGAACCGCCGGATCGTCATCCAGAGCCGGCGCCCCCCTGCCGGCAGCCCAGGCCAGTGCCGAAGCGAACGAACCCTGAAGCGGGCAGCCGCGATGCCGAACATGGGTTCTGCCGCTCCTGGCGCCCGCTCCTGGCGCGCAGGCGCTGCCCGAGGCCCATGGCCCAGATCCCGCAGTCGCTGGTGGCGGCGCCGTCAGGGAGTGCTGAGACCGGCGGGAGCCTGGCCCTTGCCCGATCCGGCCGGTGAAGCCGCCGCGGGACGCACCGCCGGCAGGCAGACCAGGGGCACAGCGCGGGCGGCCTGATCGATCCGTTCGCGCCGCGCTGCACTGTTGGCCTCGGCCACCTGCGCCTGCTCGCGGATGGTCCAGAGCACATCCTTGCAACGGGCGGAAAGGCGCGGCTGATCCAGCAGCGGATCGGCGATGGCGCGGGCCTGGCGGCAGCTCTCATCCCGGTTGTCGCGGCCGCAGGCCAGGGTGAGCAGCTGCAGATTGCGAAACAGCTCCGCTCCCGGCAGCACCTCCGTGGCCGGAGCGGCCCGAACCGTCGGCGGCAGAACCGGCACCGTCAACAGCGATACGACCAGGGCGGGAAGCGCCAACGCCAGATCCTGAACCAGGCCGCGGCCACGACACACCACCGGCAACGGCCGGCCGCCCAAAAGCAACAGGAGAGCCACCGGCTGGGCACCGGCGGATCGGGCTTGGAGCCGGCGCATGCGGCGAAGGAGTACAGCTCGGATCATCATGGCCGCCCTGGCCCGGCGGCGATGGCCAGCCCCCCCGGCAGCCCCTGCCGCAGATCCGCCTGGCTGCGCTGCCAGGCGGCAGCCAGCAGGGGGCCCAGCAGCGGCGCCACACCAGCCAGGATGCCGCGCAGCGCCGGGCTGTGGTGCAGCCGTTCACCCCGCTGCCATTCCTGCTCCTGCAGCTGTTGGATCCGGGCGATTTCAAGGCGGCGCGGCCGCTCGATCGCAGCCAGGGCGGCATCAAGAGCCTGCTGCCGCTGCGGGGCGGGCAGGGCCGCATGGAACAGCGGCGCCAGCACGGACGCAGTCACGGCGGCATCACGCAACCCCATCGCCGTGCCCTGGGCCCGCACCGGGCTCATCGGATGGGCCGCATCCCCGAGCAGCAACAGTCCGGGCCGCCACCAGCGCTCGGCCAGGCCCACCTGCACCGGCAACCGCAGCGGCGTGCCGATCACCTCGGCCGGCACCTGCGCCAGCGCTTCGGCCAGGCGGGGAGGACAAAGCTGCAGCCAGCGCTCACGCCATTGGGCGCTGCTCAGATCGCGGCGGTCCCCGGCCGGCAGCGGCCAGCCCAGCTGCACACCGCCGCAGGTCGAGGGATAAAGCGCCAGCGCTTCACCACCAGCGAGCACCGTATGGAAACCGCCGGCCAGCACCTGCTCCAGCGCCTCGCTGTGGGGAGGCGGCAACTGGAACCAGAGCACCAGCATCGGTTCAGAGCCGGAGGCCAGCGCCAGGCCGGCGGCCCGCCGCAACCGCGAACCGCGTCCATCGCAGGCGATCACCAGCTCTGCGTTCAGGCTGGTGCCATCGCTCAGCCGCACCCCACCGATCCGCTCCTCGCTGCCGATCGCCCCGTCGTCGCGGCAATCCAGACCGATCAGATCCACCACCCGTTGGCCCAGATGCAGCTCGGCACCGGGGCAGGCCTGCAGCTGGGCAGCCATCGCCTCCAGCAGGCTGGTCGGATCGAGCAGCAGGCAGGGCCGGCCGCCGTCGATCGGTTCGCGGCAGTGGAACAGCGGCTGCCGTTCCAGCCAGAAGTTCCAACCGCTCAGCGGGCGCTGCCGCACGGCCGCGGCCAGGGGTAGCAGCCCCAGGCATTCCAGGGCCGCCAGACCTGAAGGCATCAGCGCCTCACCGCGGAACTGAGCGGCGAAGTGCGGGCTCGCTTCCACCACAGAGACAGCCACCCCGCGGCGGCTCAGCCCCAGGGCCAGCGCCAGGCCGGTGGGGCCGGCTCCGCAGATCAGAACGCGGCCCGGGGCGCCGTCAATCGGGTTCAGGTGAACGAGTTGTAGTTGGGGTTGCCGTCGCTGCTGGGGGGGGTCACCCCGAGCAGGCTGTGCTTCTTGCTGAGCAGGTAGTCGACCAGTTCCTGCTGCAGGGTGAGCAGTTCACGCGTGCAACCGCGGAAGGCGGCGCGGTGGCGGATCTCATCGTGGCGCGTGTGCAGATCGCGCAGCATCAGATTGATGGCGTCGAGCCGGGGCGTGTTGCTGCGGGGCGAGGGCGCCGACTCCATCGGAACTCCGAACGGGGACACGGGGGATCAGGGCAATCGTAGACGGGGTTGCCGCCGCAAGCTGCCTGCCGCTGCCGCAACGTTGTCGCTGCCGCTGCCAGCGACGCTGCAGCCGGGGGCTGACGCCCAGATCGGCGTTGCGCCACAGACGATCCATCTCGCGGCGGAAGTGGGCGGCCAGCAGCGGGGAATCGATCCGCATCAGGGTTTCATCGTTGCCGAAGGCCGCGCTCGGGCTCCAGTTGAACGAACCGCTGATCACCCGGGTGCGATCGAGGATGGCGAACTTGTGATGCAACTTGTCTCCCTGCGGCAGGCGGGGGCTGCCGGCCGTTTCAATCGCCTGCTGCCAGGGGCGATTGCCGGCTTCCAGGCGGCACTGGCTGTCGCTGAGACTCACCCCGAGCAGATCGAGCACCTCGCTGTAGGAGCGCCAGGCGAAGCCGGGATCGACCAGCACCCGCAGGCGCACCCCCTGCTGCCGCAGCCGGGCCAGGCTGTCGGCCAGGTTCTGGCCGGAGAACACGAACAGGCTCAGATCCAGAT
Source organism: Cyanobium sp. (assembly GCA_046075505.1). Classification (GTDB taxonomy): domain Bacteria; phylum Cyanobacteriota; class Cyanobacteriia; order PCC-6307; family Cyanobiaceae; genus Cyanobium. The sequence continues at coordinate 27,068 of JBJTQH010000068.1, forward strand.
CCCGCTGCACGCGACCCAGCTGCTGTTCCAGCCAGAGGAGCCCGTTGAAGGGATCGCCGCGGCGATGGGGGCTGAACAGCACCTCCACCGTGGTGGGGCCGATCCGGACCCGCTGCGGCCTGCCCTCCCCCTTGGCGACACCGAAGCGGCTGTCGGTTCGGCCGCCGGGCCCATCGCCCCAGAGACGGGCGAACTCGGCGGCGAACACCGCGGCCAGGGATTCGCTCTCAAGGCGCAGCAGATGGTTCACATTGCCGCGGGTGCGCGGATCATCCGGATCGCCATGGATGCAGGACGGCGTGAAGTTCGCCGATCCCGTCACGACCAGGCGACGGTCCACCACCATGAACTTGTGGTGCATCAGGCCGGAGCCGGCGCTGCCGTCGGCGGTGTCATCGAGCATCGGCACGGCCGCCTTCTGCAGGATCGCCACCGCATCGCCAGCCCCGAGGGCACGCAGCTGGGCCACCCGCCGCCGCGCATGGCTGTCGAGATCCACCTCATGCTGCTGACTCCACGGTTGGCTGTAGGTGTTCTCCAGCACCAGTCGCACCGTCACCCCCTGGCGCTGACGCTCCACCAGAGCCTCGGCCACCGCCGGCAGCGACAGCTCCTGCACCGCCACCAGGATCTCGCGGCGGGCGCCGCGAATCGCCTCCAGGATCAGGGCCTCGAGATCATCCCCCTGGCGCCACTGACCGCTGAGCGGACTGCGGTAGCGCCGATCGCTGCGGTGGTTGAACGCCACCCGGATCCCCGGCGGCAGGGGCAGATCGGCGGTTGGAGCCCCGCTGCGCTGCACCGATGGGGAACTGCAGCCGGCGCAGAACAGGAGCGAGGCGAGGGAGGCCAGCCAGAGCGGCGGGCACCGAAGCGATCGCGGTGACGCGGGAGGAACGACCATCGGAGCTGAAGCCATCAGCAGCAGGGTTCCCGGCCTGGAACGCGGCGATCCCTGGCGGAAGGCCGGCAAGCCGGCGACCCTGGCCCAGCGCTTCAGCGTGCAGCACTCAGCCGTGGCCCGGCATCTCCGAGGTGCGCAACATGGCGACGAACCAGAGGCTGCCGACCACAATCGCCGCCAGCACCCCGCTGCCGATGCCGACACGTGCCATCAGCAGCGCCACCACCACTGGAAACAGCAGCGTCCCCAGCAGGGGGGTGAACGCCACCAGCAGACGCAGGAGACGGGACGGGGGGGAAACGGGGGTGCTCATCAGAACCATTCCATGACGGCCTGGTTGGCCGGATTGCTGTTGTCCTCCGGCGTGGCCCGCCGGAATTCCAGTGTGATGCTGCGGCGCTGCTCACCATCGGCAGCCACCGCCTCGATCGGATAAAGCTGCTGCCCATCGCGGAAGGGCACCTGAATGCGGAAGGTGCCATCGGGGGAGAGGGGCACATCCTCGCCGCCGATGATCAGCCGCGCGGCCGGATCGGTGGCGCCATAGACGATCAGCTCGGCATCGGCCACCAACCAGAAGGAGCGCTGACGGGGCGTCATACCGGCGCCCGACTCGCTGCGCCCGGAGGCCCAGAGCCCCCTGGCCGAGGCGGAGAACCCCTCGCCGGAGTGCTCCTCCGCCTCCAGTTCATGGAAGGCCTCCGAGCCGCGGCCGAGGCGGCGCCAGCCGCTGGTGGCGCTCTGGTACAGCCGTTCGTGCAGGCCGGAGTCGCTGGGACCTGCACTCACCTCAGGCACCATCGGCGTTCCACCGCCTTCCAGGGAGAAGGGCACGAACTGATCGAGGATCTGCTCGGAGGGATGCAGGGCCGGCACGCGGGCCACCGAAGAGAAGGCCAGGGAGATCCAGCCACCGCCGGTCTTGCGATACCCAAGCTCCACCCGGTAATCACGGTCGGAGAGGGGGACAGGGAGATACCACTCACTGGCCTGGGCATCGACCACCACCTCCTGCAGGGTGTGGGGATGGGCCGAGCCGCCGCTGAGTCCGGTGACATCAGCGACACGCAGGCAGAGCTGGCTGACGCCGGAGGAGAGGGAGAGCTGCTGATCGGCAGCGCTGATATCCCAGAAGACATACGCCCACTGCGGATCCCGCGGCAGAAAGACGACGCGCGTCTCAAGGCTGGGGCGGGGGGCCGGAGTCAGATCCTGCTCAATCAGCCGCAGCGGCTGGCCGCTCTCCTGCTGCCGTTCCGTGATCGCCTCGAGCAGCTCCTCCTTGGTCTTGCGGCTGTACAGCGTCACGCCCAGCTCGCTTGCAATCTGGCGGAGCTGACGCAGGGTCTGCGAAGCCAGGGAGGAAAGCGGCGAGCGGCTCACTGATCAAGAATTCGTTTGGGATCAGTCTGGCCGAGACGACCCCGGGCCGCTGCAGCGACAGCGGAGGTGGTCAGGAAGCTCTGACGGCACCGCTCCCAGCAGAAAGGGGCAGCCACCGCTTGGATGGCTGCCCCGAGCAGCGATGCGATTGAGGGGAAGGCAGCTTCCTGATCAAGGCTGCTTCAGCCGGAAGGCAGGCTCCCGGCACTGCTGCCCTCTGCGGCAGATCTCAGCGGCCGATGCTGCGGTAGGGAACCTTGGAGAGGTAATCCATGCCGGTGTTGCCCTGGGCCGTGCCGACGCCGCGCAGGGCGGGCAGTGTGCGCACCCAGGGGAGGTAATCCTCGGGGAAGCCGCCACGGCGCTGCTGGGCCCGGGGCGGGAAGGCCTTGGCGGTGCCGGTGTAAACGATCTGGGGGAAACCCAGAATGCCGCGGTAGTACGCGTCGTAGCGAGGCGAGGTGAGATTGAAGGGGGTTTCACCCACGTTCCGGGAACCCACTACCCGATTGCGGTGGTAGGGAACGGTGTCGTAGCCGAAAGCGTCGAGATATTCCTGAGAATTCAGAATGTCATCGACCATGCCGCGCACACCGCGGGTCATCAGAACAGCCGACCAGGCGATCTCCTCCGACTTGCCATGGGTGGTACGACCCAGCAGCTTTTCCACCAGGTGGCGGGCCACCTTGTAGTTGCTGTTGAGGTTGTAGAAGCTGCGGGTGAAGGTGTCGGACAGACACAGGGAGCGAATGAAGTCGCGCACCGTGATCTGGCCATCACGCAGCTGGGACTCCAGCGTGCGGTCGCGGTCGACCTTGAAGGCGTGGAAGAAGATCTGGCGGTAGGCCGCCTCGATCACGAAGTTCTGTTCTTCGCGATCCATGGCCTTGTCCATGGACACGGCCTTGGGATCCTCATCCGAACCCACCCGCAGGGGGGCCACCCTGGAGTTCTGGGTGGTGGGGGCGTACTTGAGGAGGGGAAGAGCCACGCGGGGTCCGGCATCCGTCGGCAGCGATCGTAGAAGTGCGCTTGGGCCGGCCTTCGTCCAGCCCCGCCAGGGCTTACGAACC
>JBJTQH010000069.1:0-11366 GCA_046075505.1 Cyanobium sp.
GCTTCAAGCTGATCAATGATACCTACGGGCATGAGGTGGGCGACAAAGTCTTGATGGCCCTCGCAGAGAGTTTCCAGCAGAGCATTCGCGATGGTGATTACTGTGCCCGCTGGGGTGGAGAGGAATTTCTGGCTTTGTTGGTCGGGGCCGACCTGGAGATTGCCCAGATCGTTGCCACCCGCTTGCTCAATACGGTTCGTGCGATCGTGATCAATAGCGGCGCAAACAGCATCTCACCCCGTGTCAGTATCGGTGTGGCGCAACACATCGTTGGTCAGTCCTATCACGATGTCTACCGTCGTGCTGATGCGGCTTTGTTGATCGCCAAGCAATCAGGCCGAGATCGCTACGTCGTGGCTGATGATTCCTGCCCGCCCTGACTGATTGGTCCTGAATGCAGAATTCTGGCCCGGATCAGGGATTCCCTGGCCCAGGCTGAATCCTGCTTGAAGGTCTGAGGCGATCAGAGAGCGCTGGGCTTGGACAGGGGCAGCAGGCATTTGTCGGAATCGCAGCCGGCGGGCCCGGCCTCCTGCAACTCACCGTTATCATAACGGCGCAGGGCTTCAAAGAAATCCTGATCGCGGCGACGGCTCACCACCTCCACCTGCAGACGCTGATAGGTGGCTTGGTCGATCGGCTCAAACGGCAGTCGGGGGAAGGTGGCATTGGCATCGAAACGAGCCAGCAGAGCAGCGGAGATATAGCCATCCCCGTTCTCGATGGCGTGATGGATCGCCGTGGTAAGCGCTTCGATCTCATGCTCACGGAACTCAACGGTGGCGGAAGTGTTGTGCGCCGTGTAGTGCTTTTGCACCTGCATGTAGAAATCAAACTGCGCCAGGGCGGAGAAGCGATTGATCTCCACTCCATCGGCGCCGGGCAGATTGGCCCAGCTCACTTCGGTGGGAATCTCCACCAACCACTCGCTGCAGCGAGGATCAAAAGGATCATCGAGCAGGCGACCGAGCTCATCCTTGTCGGACTGGGAGGGAACGATGGTGTAGCCGTAATCCATACAGGCCATCGCCACCGGGTCGTTCTTGCGGAACGTGATGCGGCGGATGAAGCGCTGCGCCTTGGGAGGATGCCAACCGGGCGAGGCACCGGTGAGCAGACTCTTGGTGCCGGCAGGCTGCACGGTGGTGCAACGGTTCGGCCGGCGAATGCCGTGGCGATCGCAGTAGTCCCACACGGCCTGATGCACGATCTCCTTCCAGCGGCTCAGGTAATGCGCTTCCTGCTGGCGGAAGGATCGGCCCTCCTCGCTGTCGGGGCGGCCGGCCTCCCACCACTGCAGCCAGGGGGTGCCGAAAGCATGCACGAAGAAATCGAATAACCCTGTGAAACTCACCCCCACGATCGGATCCCATTCACGGCTCAGGCGATAGCGCTCAACATTGAAGCGATGGTTGAGCAGGCAGGCCACCGACAGGGCCGCCGCTCGGAAGGCATCGCGCTGGTCGGATTCGTTATGGGGATCGAGGCGATTGAGGTGCACCTCAGCAAGGTTGCAGTGAAAATCGGCGCCGATGATTTCTCCGCAGGGATTCAAGCCATAACGCCCAAGGCGATGCTCCAGTTCAGCGGGGCTGATCTCGGGCTGGCGTTGTTGCAGCCACTCGCCAGCTCGCTGGCGCCCCTGCTCGCAGTACACACTGATGAACGCCTCGCGCAGCTCCGGGGTGGACAACAGATCGGCATTGGCGCGGGCCAGGGCCTCGGGGGCGAACTGGATCGCCCCTTCCCCGGACTGAAACTGGCGGGTGACCGCCTCATGCACCACCTCGCGACTGGGCCGCGTGTGGAAGACACGGGTGTGATTGGCCATGCGCAGCGCATCGCGCTCGGGGTCAATGCGCCAGTTGCCGTCGCTGTCCTGCTGCCAGAGATTGTCCTTGGCCGAGGCGGCCTGCTGATCATCGGCCGCGAACTGGCGCATGCCGGCACTGCGGCGGATGTTGCCCGCCACGATCGTGACGGCGGCCTCATCGATCAGCAGGCAGCACTCCACAGAGCTCAGCTGCCGGCCCCGGGCCTTGTTCAGGATCTGGGCGACCCGTCCATAGAGATCGCGCAGCTTCACCGGATTGGCCACGCCGCCGAAGCCGCTCAGCTTCTCGCCCACCGGGCGCACATCACCCAGATCCACCTGGATCTGAATCGGGCCTTCGAAGCGGGGATCGCTGCTGAGTTCGAGCAGCAACCCGTAGCTGTCCACCCAGCCGCCGCGGGTATCACCCACCTTGATCTGCACCCGGTTGCCCTCGATGCTGTGGCTGGTGTGCTGCTGGCGGCTGCCGGCCGGGGTGACGCCGATGTCGCGCACGATCTCCACCTCAAGGTGGTTGCGCACCGCCGGCAGCCGCTCGATCAGATGGGGCTCAATGATGGCGCCGGTGCCGCAGCCCATCATCGCCAGATCCATCATCAGGGCGAAGGCCTGCCAGTCCACCAGGTTGGTGGAGGTGCAGTTGTAGGCCCCGGAGAAGTTCACGGGATTCTCGATCCAGGCGGTGCCGCCGATCCACAGCCAGCGGCCGGAAGGCAGAGCCTTCTGCTGCATATGCATGCGTCGCAGCAGCTCCACCTCATCGTCGCTGAGCTGACCGAGACGGCGCAGACCGCTGAGACTGCGCTCACACACCTCCTGCCAGCTCTCGCGACCGGCCTCGCTGCGGCGGCTGTAGGTGCGGTAGAAGACCGGGTTCGCCGCCGGCGCCGTGGCGGGGAAATCGTCCCGGGGGGGCTGGGGCTCGGCGGCCCTGGAAGCCAGTAGGGCCTCCGGGGCGAGAGGGGGACGCTCGGCGGAGAGGGTCACGGGACAGCACACCACGATCAGTCGACCTTACTGAACAGACCACCACCGATGGTGTCAAGGCGGGGGTCGGCACACTTGTGGTGGGGCTGGGGTCGCCGGGTCCATCGCTGGGCCAGGTCTCTCCACCAGGGCGAGCGGCGCCTCGAGCGGCACCTTCGGTGGGTTGTCGATGGGGATGGTGTGCAGGATCCTGATCGACGCTGCGGGGCGGTTCCGCCATCCCGGAGCGACGCTGGCAACGCTTCCTCCTGAACAGCCGTTTCGCCCTGAACAGCCATTACGCCCCGAACAGCCGATGCGCCCCAAACAGCCGATGCAGAGAGTCTGTGAGCCGGAACTGATGGACGACGCCGAACAGGCGCAGGTGTACGCCGCGGCCGATTTCGATGCCGGCGACGCCATGGTGGTGGAGCGGATCCTGGCGGGCTGCGGCGCGGCCGGTGCGGGACCGCTGCTGCTGGATCTGGGTTGCGGTCCGGGCAACATCAGCTTCCGGCTGGCGGAGCACTGCCCCACCAGTGCCGTGCTGGGCCTCGATGGCGCCGAGGCGATGCTGGCGATCGCGAGGGAACGGCAGCAGCAGGCGGCGCCGCGATGGCCGAACCTGCAGTTCCGCTGTCTGTCGTTGCCTCTGACCGCGGCGGCGGCCGCGGAACTGGGCGGCCGCGCCAGCGCCGTGGTGAGCAACAGCCTGCTGCATCACCTTCACGATCCGACCGTGCTCTGGCGCAGCGTGCAGCAGCTGGCTGCCCCCGGTGCCCTGGTGCACGTCCATGATCTGCGCCGCCCCAGCGATACGGCCGCTCTTGAGCGCCTGGTGCAGGCCCAGGCCGGTAGCTTCCCGCCGATCCTGCTGCGTGATTACCGCGCCTCGCTGCAGGCCGCCTTCCGACCGGCGGAGGTGGAGGCGCAGCTCCAGGCCTGCGGGCTGCTCAGCCTGCAGGTGCGCGCAGTGGGCGACAGCCATCTGGAGGTGAGCGGCCGCCTCGCCAGCTGAGCCCCACCTGTCAGGCTGGGGAGATGAGCAGCGCGTCAACCACCACCACCGACTCCTCCCGGCCAGGGGGCCCCGCAGGCCAGCCCACCGGCACTGCCGCAGGGGCCGCAGCCACCGCGGTTTCGCCGGCGCCGCTGCTGGAGGCAGACCCGGCGCCGCTGGCGGAGGCCGAGCGGCGCAGCGATGAGGACGCACCGGCGAGCGTCCATGGGGAGGCTGAGGGCGCAGAGGGGCTCGCCCTGGCGGAGGCCGTGCGCCGCCGCCGCAATTTCGCGATCATTTCCCACCCGGACGCCGGCAAGACCACCCTCACCGAGAAGCTGCTGCTCTACGGCGGCGCCATCCAGCAGGCCGGTGCGGTGAAGGCCAAGGGGGAGCAGCGCCGCGTCACCTCCGACTGGATGGAGCTGGAGAAGCAGCGGGGTATCTCGATCACCTCCACCGTGCTGCAGTTCGATGTGGCCGGTTGCACGGTCAATCTGCTCGATACCCCGGGCCACCAGGACTTTTCCGAGGACACCTACCGCACCCTGGCCGCGGCCGACAACGCGGTGATGCTCGAGGATGCCGCCAAGGGTCTCGAGCCGCAGACCCGCAAGCTGTTCGAGGTGTGCCGCATGCGGCGCATTCCGATCTTCACCTTCATCAACAAGATGGATCGCCCCGGCCGCGATCCGCTCGAGCTGCTCGATGAGATCGAGCAGGAGCTGGGTCTGGCCTGCTGGCCGGTGAACTGGCCGATCGGCAGCGGTGATCGCTTCCGCGGCGTGATCGATCGCCGCAGCCAGCGGGTGATCCTGTTCCAGCGGGCCGAGCGGGGCCGCACCAGTGAGGAGACGGTGCTCAGTCTTGAGGAGGCTCGCCGGGCGGAGGGTCTGGAGCCGGAGCTGCTGGAGCAGGCCCTCGAGGAGCTGGAGCTGCTGGAAGGCGCCGGGGCAGCCCTGGATCTGGAGCGGGTCCATGCCGGTGAGCTGAGCCCGGTGTTCTTCGGATCGGCGATGACCAATTTCGGGGTGCGGCCCTTCCTGGAGGCCTTTCTGGAGCTGGCGCAGCAACCCACGGCCCGCCAGGCGGCCGAAGGCCTGATCGATCCGCTGCGGCCGGAGTTCAGCGGCTTCGTCTTCAAGCTGCAGGCCAATATGGATCCTCGCCACCGCGACCGTATCGCCTTTGTGCGGGTCTGCTCGGGCCGGTTTGAGAAAGACATGAACGTGCGCCACGCCCGCAGCGGCCGCACGATTCGCCTGTCGCGCCCCCAGAAGCTGTTCGGTCAGGATCGCGAGGTGGTGGCCGATGCCTATCCCGGTGATGTGATCGGCCTGAACAATCCCGGCATGTTCGCCATCGGTGACACGCTGTATATCGGTCCCAAGGTGGAATACGAGGGGATTCCTTGCTTCACACCCGAAATCTTCTCCTGGCTGCGCAATCCCAACCCCTCAGCCTTCAAGAGTTTCCGCAAGGGCGTCAATGAACTGCGGGAAGAGGGTGCCGTGCAGGTGTTGTACGACACTGATCCCAGCAAACGCGATCCGATCCTGGCCGCCGTGGGCCAGCTGCAGCTGGAGGTGGTGCAGTACCGGCTCGAGAATGAATACGGGGTCAAGACGCGTCTGGAACCGATGGAGTTCAGCGTGGCCCGCTGGGTGAGCGGCGGCTGGCCCGCCCTGGAATCGGTGGGACGGGTGTTCAACTGCCGCACCGTGCGCGACTGCTGGGATCGGCCGGTGCTGCTGTTCCGCAACAGCTGGAATCTCAACCAGCTGATCGAGGATCACCCCGAGCTGGAGCTCAGCGCCGTGGCACCGGTGGTGAGCGGGGTGGAGCCGATCGATCTGTAGACCAGCCGGCGGTGGATCCTCCCGCCTGGGAGGACTCGGCAGGACGAGTCGGCAGCGGTGAGGCGGATTGAACCCGCGAGGCCCCGCCAGGTGCAGGAGGTTCGCTCGAGCACGGCAGACCGCAGACCGAGAGAGGGAACTCCACGCTGGGACGATCCGCAGGGAGGGGCAGGGCAGCTCGGTGCTTCTGCCGCGCCCGTGCCCCCGAGCGCCGATCCCTGGGATCTGCCTGCCGCGGCAGGGCCGCAAGCGGTGATCGCAGCCTGCAGCCCGACTCCGAGGCGAGTCGTCCTCGAGGCGGGCCGGCTTCGAGGCAGGGAGTCACGGTGACGGGCCGCAGCCGCCACAATAAAAGCAACATTTCGTCACGCCGCAGCGTCCGATGCCCGTGATGGTTCCCGCTCCCACTCCTTTTCCGCTCTGGCTGGTGCGCCCCCGCAGCGATGGAGGCAGTGATTATGTGCGCTTTGTTCCCTTCGCGGGCGGTGCCGATGCCCCCCTGGTGGAGGTGCGCGAGGGCAGTCACCTGCCGCCCCAGATGCCCCTGCTCAAACGCCGCCTGCGACTGGCACCGGCGGAGGCTGAAGCCTGCCGGCGCCAGCTGCAGCAGGAAGCGGGGTATCGCTGCAGCGATCCCCTCTTTTAGAAAAGGCTCGGTACGCTCGGGGCATGAACCAAGGCACAGATCCATCTCCGGAGTCCCATCCGGCCGGTGCAGCGGGCAGCGATCCCTATGTCCACCTCGGTGTGGCGGTGGATGCCTCCTTCGATGAGGTGCAGGCCGCCCGTGACGTCCGCCTGCAGGAGGCCGGCGATGATCCGATCGCCCGGGCCCGCATCGAAGCGGCCTACGACGCGATCCTGATGAATCGCCTGCGCGAACGTCAGCAGGGCCGGGTAAGCAGTGCCGCACGCACCGCCTCGCAACGGGAGCAGACGATCAGCAGCGCAGCGGCCCGCCCCTCATCGGCTCCGGTGCCGCGCCTGCCCCAGCTCCCCCTGGCGGGCGCCCGCCTTCCCGGTCTTCCCCGTTTCGGAAAGCTGTCGCTGTCGCTTGCCAGCGGCCGTGAACGCTGGTTCCCGCTGGCCTCGATCGGCTCACTGCTGCTGGTGCTGCTGCTGCTACCCGGTTCACCGGCCGAGCTGCTTCTTGCCCTGGCCACCCTGGCCACCATGCTCAACCTGCTGCGTCGCAACGGACGGTTTCTGCCGGCTCTGGGCTGGAGTTTCGGCCTGCTCAGCCTTGGTCTGGTGCTGGGCCAGCTGCTGGCGGGGGCTCTCAATCCCTCCCTGCCGCTGGGCCTGCCGATCAGCCTGATCCAGGTGCAGAGTGTGCCGGCTCTGCTGTTGCTGCTGCTTGGTGCCCTGCTGATCGCCTGAACCAGCCGCCCTGGCCTGACTGCAGGGTGACGGACCGGGCCTGGGGCCTGGGGCCTTGGGCCTAGGGCGCTCTCCCTCAGCATCCGGGTTTCAGCATGATGGCCGCAGCGGCCGGGGCGTTCTGAGCACCGAATTGAGTGGCGAACAGGTTGGCGGCGCGAGCGGATGCCAGGGCCGGGGCGCCGCTCCTGAGGCACCTTCGCCGCTCGAGGTGATCGGCACCGATGCCGGCGCTCCCACCAGCCTGGCCGCTCCGCTGCAGGCCCTGCTGCGAAGCGCCGAACTGGTGCTGGCCCCCAGACGCCTGCTGGCGGAGCTCACCCTGTGGTGGCAGAGCGAGCAGGCAGCCGGACGGATCCCATCGCAGCGCCCCTGTCCCCCGCTGCTGGCCAGTGACCGCCTCGAGGCGATCGACACCCCGCTGCGGGAGGCTCTGAACGCCGGCCGACCGGCGGTGCTGCTCGCCAGCGGTGATCCGCTCTGGTACGGCATCGGTCGGTTGTTGCTGCAGCGCTTCCCGGCGGAGCAGCTGCGTTTCCATCCAGCCCCCTCGTCGCTGCAGCTGGCCTTCGCCCGGATCGGCCGACCCTGGCAGGATGCCGGCTGGATCAGCCTGCATGGCCGCGAGCCGGAGCCGCTGGCCGCGCGGCTGCAGCAGCGGCCGGCCGCCCTGGCGGTGCTGACCGACCCCTGCCGCGGCGGCGTCGCCGAGGTGCGTTCGCTGCTGGCGGCTTCGGGCCTGGAGGCGGCCTATGCCCTGTGGCTGTGCGAACGGCTGGGCCATCCGGATGAACGGGTGCAGCGGCTGGCCCCCCGCACCCCCCTGCCGGACGATCTCGATCCGCTGCACCTGGTGCTGCTGATTGCGGAGGCACCGGCACCGCCCGATCCGTCCGCGCTGCCCCTGTTCGGGCTGGCCGATGGCCTGTTTCTGCAGCACGAAGACCGGCCTGGCCTGATGAGCAAACGCGAGGTGCGCATCCAGCTGCTGGCGGAGCTGGAGCTGCCCGAGCGCGGCGTGCTCTGGGACATCGGTGCCGGCGTCGGCTCGGTGGGCCTGGAGGCGCTGCGGCTGCGGCCGGCGCTGCAGGCCTGGTTCCTGGAGCAGCGCGGTGGCTCGGCAGCCCTGATCCAGGCCAATGCCAGGCGGCTGGCGGTGCAGCCGGCGGCTATCCGGGAGGGCCGGGCTCCTGACGCCCTGGCCGAGCTTCCCGATCCCGACCGGGTGGTACTCGGCGGCGGCGGCCGGGAGCGCCGTGCGGTGCTCAACGCCATCCTGCAGCGGCTGCGGCCCGCTGGGGTGGTGGTGATCCCCCTGGCCACGATCGAAGCCCTGGCGGAGCTGCGGCCGCTGCTGGAGCAGGCGGGCCTGAGCGTGCGCATCAGCCAGCATCAGGCCTGGCGAGGGGCTCCCCTGGCGGACGGCACCCGCCTGTCCCCGCTCAATCCGGTGCTGGTGCTGCAGGGCCGCCGCTGCTGAAGGCTGCGCGGCCCGTCAGCCCTAGACAAGCCGTGCTGACGGGCCGCAACTGGAAAGGCGGCCACCGCCCGATCGCCCCGGGTGCGGCGCAACCGCCATCGGGCTCACCTGCGCAGTGGGCGGCAGCAGTTGGCCCGGGTTTCAGGCCGAGAGATTGGTCGCGCCGCGCTCGTTCAGGGGCCTGGCGTTGCCGCTGCAGGATGGAGCGAGCGCCCCTCGATCCACACCGGGCTGCCGACGGCGATGCCTAGGGCCCTGGCCTGGCCCGCCGCCAGTTCCACCACCCCGTCCACCGGCTGATCCTGCCCATAGCTGCGGCAGGGCAGCCGCATGCAGGGCTGAGCGTGGGCCTCGATCGCGATGACGCGGCCCTGGCTCACGAACAGCATGTCAAGTGGCTCGGGGGTGCGGTGCATCCAGAAACGCGTCACTGCAGGCGGCTCCGCGGGGAACCACATGCCCCGCAGCGGCGGCAGCGGACCGCGCTGCTGCAGGCCGATCGCCTGCTGGCGAGGCGTGGCCGCCACCTCCAGGCCGATGCAGCGCCCCGGCGCCAGGCACCACTGCGCTGTGATCGGCAGCTGCTGGGGAACATCGGCAAGAGCGCTCCAGGGAGCCAGCGCCAGGGCGATGCCCAGGGCGGTGAGGCCAGGGCGCTGCAGCCTGGACGAGGAGAGGGATCGCAAGGAAGGGAGTCGGGACGAGGTGGATCGGGCCATGGCAGGGCAGGTCTCACCAGCAGGGGCGGCTCAGCAGGTCTCTGCCCGCGGCGGACCATCGTTGAGGCAGTATCCCTGCCCGCGCACGGTATGGATCAGCCGCCGCTCTCCGGCCTCCTCCAGCTTCTGACGCAGATAGCGCACGTAGACCTCGATCACATTGCTGCCGGCCCCCTGCTGGTCGGGCCACACCCGGGCCAGGATCCGATCGCGGCTGAGCACCTGGCCGCGGTGTTCCAACAGCAGCAGCAGCAGCTGGTACTCCCGGGCGGTGAGCGTGAGCAGGCGGGAGCCGCGCCGCACCTGGCGCAGCGAAGGGATCAGCTGCAGATCGGCCACCACCAGCCGCTCCGTCATCGGCGGCGTCTGGCGGGTGATCTGGCGATGCAGGCGCAGGCGGGTGAGCAGATCGCTGGGGGCCAGCCCCGCCAGCCAGAAGTCATCGGCACCGCAGAGCAGGGTGCGGGCGCGTCCGGCCACATCGTCCTCCAGGATGCCGAGCAACATCGGCACCGCCCCCCAGCGCTGTCGCAAGGCCGGCAGCCTGGAATCCTCCCCGGGTGAGAGAACCACCGCACTCAGCGATGGCACAACCCGAGGGGTGGGGGTTGCAGGCGAAGCTGGGGCAACCAAAGGCTGGACAGCCAGAGGCTGGGCAACCGGAGGCAGAGCAGCCTGCTCGACGGCTGTCGGCTCCAGAGGGATCGCCTCCAGACCGTCCGGGCCAGGCTGCAGGGGCTCATAGCCCGACAAGCGCAACCGTGGCGCCAGGGCCTGGGCGACAGCACCCACCAGCAACACCGGCAGCGTCATGGCGAGCCGACCGAAGCGACGCCGTTGTCCGAGCCGTTGTCATTGCCGGGCTTGGCCACATGGGGCAGGCCCCAGCCCAGTTTGTTGCGCAGCACCTGGAAGAACTCGTGATCCGCCAGCCGCACGAAGCGCACCGGCTGGTCGCTGCGGCGCACCAGCACCCGATCCTCGGGCCACACGTAGCAGCCGGCACTGCCATCCACCACCATCATCAGCCGCTCAGGCGTGGCCGGGAACACGGTCACCGGCTCGCGATCGCTGAACACCAGGGCGCGCGACGCCAGCGAATGGGGAGCGATCGGGGTGAGCTGCAGCACCGGACAATCCGGCGTGATCACCGGCCCACCGGCCGAGAGCGCATAGGCGGTGGAGCCGGTGGGGGTGGAGAGGATCACACCATCGGCGGCGATATCCACCGGTGCATGGCGACCGATCGCGATCTCGAAATGACACATGCTGGTCAGCGGTTCGCGGTGCAGGGCCATTTCGTTGAGGCAGAGCACCTCCCAGCGGCGCTGTTCCCCCCGCATCACGCTCACCACCAGCATCGAGCGCTCCTCCACCGTCCAGCGGCAGCTGATCACCCGGGCCAGCGCCTCCTCCAGGTCGCGCAGATAGGCCTCCGCCAGAAATCCGAGGTGGCCGGTATTGATCGTCAGGATCGGCACGCCGATCGGCGCCGTCATCCGGGCGGCGGAGAGCACCGTGCCATCACCACCGAGCACGATCGCCATCGCCAGGCCGGCTTCGAAGCCCGCCGGCACACAGGCGGTGTGACCGCGACTGCGCAGGTGCTGATCCGGATTGGCAAAGCCCACCACGCCGGAGGCGCTGCTGGCGCGCACCGTCTCCAGCCCCGCCTGACGCAGGCGAGCTTCGATCACCTCGGCTGTGCTCAGGGCCAGAGGTTTGCCGTCATTGATGATCAACCCGATCCGCCGGGGCGCTCCGGAGGCCGGCGGCTCCGGGGCCGATCCGGCTGTGGACGCCGGGGCCTGACCGGCCGTGTCTTGTTGGGCCTGTCCGGCCGTGTCTGCTGGGGCCTGTCCGGCCGTGGATTCCGGGGTCAAGGGCGACAGTCCGGCGCGCGGCACCGATCGCGGCAGGCGGGAGTTCACGAGTTTATGGGCAGGCCCGGGGGACGGGGGACTCAGAACTGTTCAAGGAAACGCAGATCGCTGGTGTAGAGGCGGCGGATGTCGTCGATGCCATGGCGCACCATGCAGAACCGCTCCACACCGAGCCCGGCGGCGAAGCCGCTCCAGCGCTCCGGATCGATGCCAAGGCCCTCCAGCACCGCCGGATCGACCATGCC
>JBJTQH010000070.1:0-6567 GCA_046075505.1 Cyanobium sp.
GCAGCTGGAAATCGATCAGCCGCTGAAAACCATGGCCCCTGGGTTTCAGGCAGAAGCGATGGGGGCCAAGCAGCACCGGCGCGCTGTAGCGGTAGGCAAGAGTGTGATGAATACGAGCGCGCATGATCTAGGCAGGAGAAGACTGGGTGCTGGCGGCTTGGCTGCTGGCAGCTATGAAATAGCGCGCCTCGATCAGGGTGTGGAGCTGATTGAGATCCTGCTGCAGTGCATCGATCACCTCATGCAGGCCAGCCGAGATCAGCTCATCGATGCGGGTGTAGCTCCAGCGGGCCAGCACCAGGCCGATCAGACACTCGAGATCATCGGGTGTTCCCGGAACGGCGCTGCCGCGGATGATGCGCAGCGTTTCACTGATCCGCTCGAGGCAATAGCGCACCGAGCGCGGAAAGATCGGATCGAGCAACAGGAATGCCGCCACCGCCTCCGGCGCAATCGCCCGCTGCTGCGACTGGCGGAACATCTGATAGGCGCCGGCTGTGCGCAGCAAGGCGATCCACTGCAGCTCATCGAGCACACCACCCACCTCCTCATGGGTGGGCAGGATCAGGAAATACTTCACATCAAGGATGCGCGTCGTCTTGTCGGCTCGCTCCAGCAGGCGGCCGAGGCGGCTGAACTGCCAGGAGAGATCACGGCTGAGGGTGGCATCGGTGATCCCAAAAAACAGCTGGCAGGAGCGGCGGATCTCACGCAGCTGCTCCTGGGGCGGCTGGCTCCAGAAGCTGTCTTCCTGCAGGCCCCAGTAAACCCCATTGATGTGTTCCCACATCTCGGTGGTGATCACATCGCGGATCTGGCGTGCATTCTCACGGGCGATATCAATGCAGTTAATCACACTGCTGGGATTGTGCTCATCGCGCACCAGGAAGTGCACCACATTCTCTGCCGTTCCAGCTGGATAGAACTGATCAAACAGGTCGCGATCACCGCTGGCATCGATCAGGGGCAACCAGGGTTCAGCGCTGCCGGGAGGGCAATCGAGCGCCATCGCCTCACTCACCTCCACAAACCGGGAGATGTTCTCGGCTCGCTCCAGATAGCGATGAATCCAATACAGAGAATCGGCGACGCGGCTCAGCATGGCGACACCTCCATCCCCTGCATCCTGCCAGCCTGTTGCAGCTGAGTCTGCACAGCTGTTCCGAGATTGTTCTCGCCACAATCATCCACGATCCAGGTGTCCTTGCAGCCGCCACCCTGGGAAGAATTGACCACCAGCGAGCCGCGCCGTAGCGCCACGCGGGTGAGGCCACCGGGCGTGACCCAGGCATCACGGCCACGCAACACATAGGGTCTTAGATCCACATGACATGGGTAGATCTCGCCTTCACTGAGCGAGGGAACCGTCGAGAGCTCGAGGGTGGGTTGGGCGATGTAATTACGGGGATCGGCCTGAATCTTGATGGCAAACTCCTCGATCTGCTCGCGGCTGGCATGGGGGCCGATCAACATGCCATAGCCGCCGGCCTCCGCCACCGCCTTGACCACCAGCTTCGGCAGGTTGGCCAGCACATAATCACGATCCTGCTGGCGCGCACAGAGATAGGTGGGCACATTTTCGATGATCGGCTCTTCACCAAGGTAGTAGCGGATCATCTACGGTACATAGGCATAAATCAATTTGTCGTCGGCCACACCGGTGCCAGGGGCATTGGCGATCGCCACCCGCCCAGCCCGCAGGCAGTCCATCAGCCCGCGCACCCCCAGCAGTGAATCGGCACGGAACACGGCCGGATCGAGGAAATCATCATCGATGCGGCGATAGATCACATCCACCGGCTCCAGGCCACTGGTGCTGCGCATCCACACGCGCTCACCCTCGCAGACGAGGTCGCGACCCTCCACCAGTTGAATGCCCATCTGCTGGGCCAGGTAGCTGTGCTCGAAATAGGCGCTGTTGAATACACCGGGCGTCAGCAGCACCACCTTGGGGGTATCGGTCCAGGGGGCGAGTTCCCGCAGGGTCTGAAGCAGCTGCGATGCGTAATTATCAATCGGAGCCACGGTGCGCCCGGCGAACAGGCTGGGGAAGATCCGCTTCATCACCCGCCGGTTTTCGAGGTAATAGGCCACCCCGGAAGGACAGCGCAGATTGTCCTCCAGCACCCGCCAGGTGCCCTGGCCATCGCGCACCAGATCAAGGCCGGAGATATGGCACCAGCGGCCCAGAGGCGGCTGCAGGCCCTGCATCTGGGGGCGCCAGCCCTGGGAGCTTTCCACATCCTCCCGCGGCACGATGCCATCGCGCAGGATCAGCTGATCGCCGTAGACATCCGCCAGGAAGCGATCGATCGCCTCAAGGCGCTGGATCAGGCCCCGCTCCAGGCGCTGCCATTCGGCGGAGGCGATCAGACGCGGCAGCGGATCAAAGGGCAGGATCCGCTCCACCCCCTGGCTGCCGGAATTGTTGAGGCGGAAGGTGGCCCCGAGCCGCTTCAGCAGCATGGCGGCGGCGGCATGGTTCTGGTTCAGCTTGGCCAGCCCCATCTCGGTGAGCGAGGAGAGCAGCGGACGCAGCGAAACCCGCGGCTGATCCGCAGCGCTGAAATATTCGTCGTAGCCCTGGCTGGGCCGGTATTGGGTGAACATGCACGGTCTGCCGATAGCGCGATCCTGCAGCGCAGGGGCGTCCAGCCCGGTGGCGGTTGTTACAGGTTCACAGCCCCGATCGCGGTCAACGGCGGCGGGCGGCTGGTCAAAGCGGAGCCATGGCTGCAGAATCAGACCAGACCGGGTCGGGCCGTCCTCCCTCATGCACCACCCACCGGCAGCTGCAGGCTCCAGCGGGCGCTCCGCCCCCGGAGACGGTGACGTGCCCGCTGCCGGATTCGGGGTTCTCGGAGGCGGAGGAGGCCTCGATCCCTGGGGGAGCAGCGGCTTGAGCGACAACCCGCCCCTGGTCGCCGGCGATGGCTCCTGTGTGCTGGCCGGCAGCCCGGAGGAGGCGGACTGGCTGGGGCAGGAACAGCGGCGCCTGGCGCGCTACCCCGTGCAGGCAAGCCGCCCGATCGCCCTGCGCCTGCTCGATCCCGAAAAGCGCCCCCAGGGCCTGTGGCACCTGGCCGACATCCTCGACATCAGCCGCGGCGGCCTCTGCCTGATGCTGAGCGATCTGCAGGATCTGCCCACCGGCCTTGTGCTGCAGCTCGATGTGCGCTCCCATCCCGATTTCGGCCTGCTGCGCCTGGAGAGCGAAGTGCGCTGGTGCCGCAGTGCCCATGGCTTCACCACCGTCGGCGTCGCCTTTCTGATGCCCCTGGATCACATCCCGCGGCTGGAGATCGAGCGTCGCACCAGCCGCCCCGACCCCAACAACGAACCCTGGGCGAAGGAGGACTGAAGCCGCCTCCGCCCCGCCATTGGCTACAGCAGGAAATAACGCTGCGCCATCGGCAGCACCTCGGCCGGCTCGCAGGTGAGCAGCTCGCCGTCGGCGAACACCTCATAGGTCTGGGGGTCCACCTCCACCTGCGGCAGGGCGGTGTTGTTGCGCATGGCGGCCTTACCGATGGCGCGGGTGTTCACCACCGGCACACAGCGACGCTGCAATCCCAGCTGGCGCGGTAGATCGGCCTCCAGGGCCGCCTGGCTTACGAAGGTGAGGCAGCTGGGAGCCAGAGCCTTGCCATAGGCGGCAAACATCGGCCGGCCATGCACAGGCCCGGGGGTGGGGATGGAGGCATTGGCATCACCCATCTGCGCCCACACGATCGAGCCACCCTTGAGCACCAGCTCCGGCTTCACCCCGAAGAATCCTGGTTTCCAGAGCACCAGATCAGCGAGTTTGCCCACCTCCACCGAACCGATCTGGCTGTCGAGGCCATGGGCGATGGCCGGGTTGATCGTGGTCTTGGCGATATAACGCTTCAGGCGGGTGTTGTCGTTGCGGCTGGAATCACCGGCCAGGGCACCGCGCTGCACCTTCATCTTGTGCGCCGTCTGGAAGGTGCGGGTGATCACCTCCCCCACCCGGCCCATCGCCTGGGAATCGCTGGCGATGATCGAGAAGGCACCCAGATCGTGCAGGATGTCTTCCGCAGCGATCGTTTCGCGGCGGATGCGCGATTCGGCGAAAGCCACATCTTCCGGGATCTTTGGGTCGAGGTGATGGCACACCATCAGCATGTCGAGGTGCTCCTCGAGGGTGTTGCGGGTGTAGGGCCGGGTGGGATTGGTGCTGCTCGGCAGCACATTGGTTTCACCACAGATGCGGATGATGTCCGGCGCATGACCGCCGCCGGCCCCCTCGGTGTGGAAGGTATGAATCGTGCGACCACCGATGGCGCGGATCGTGTCCTCCACGAATCCCGCTTCATTGAGCGTGTCGGAGTGAATGCACACCTGCACATCGAACTGATCAGCCACCGACAGGCAGCAGTCGATCGCCGCCGGCGTGGTGCCCCAGTCTTCGTGGAGCTTGAGACCGCAGGCACCGGCGCGGATCTGCTCCTCGATCGCCTCCGGGGTGGAGGCATTGCCCTTGCCATAGAAGCCCACATTCACCGGCAGCCCCTCGGCGGCCTGCAGCATGCGGGCCAGGTGGAACGCCCCGGGCGTGCAGGTGGTGGCATTGGTGCCGGTGGCCGGGCCGGTGCCACCTCCGAGCAGGGTGGTGACACCACTGGCCAGGGCCGTCTCCACCTGCTGCGGGCAGATGAAGTGGATATGGGTATCGATCGAGCCGGCGGTGACGATGTGCCCCTCGCCGGCGATCGCCTCGGTGCCGGGCCCCACCACGATGTCCACCCCATCCTGGATATCGGGATTGCCCGCCTTGCCGATCGCCACGATGCGGCTGTCCTTCAGGCCGATGTCGGCCTTGACGATGCCCCACCAGTCGAGGATCACCGCATTGGTGATCACCGTGTCGACCGCTCCGGCGGCGCGGGTGGTCTGGGCCTGGCCCATGCCGTCGCGGATCACCTTGCCGCCGCCGAACTTCACCTCATCGCCATAGGTGGTGCAGTCGCGCTCCACCTCCAGGATCAGCTCGGTATCGGCCAGCCTTAGCCGATCGCCGGTGGTGGGGCCGTAGGTCTCGGCATAGACGCGTCGGGGAATGCGATAGGCCATGGCAGAAAAGAAAGCAGCGAACGGCGGATGCGGTGGGGGCAGACCTGAGCAGGGGTGGCGCAGCTGGTGGCGCAGCGATCGGGGGCGGCCAGCGTCGCCCGCCCGTTCAATCGAGCGGGCCGTTCACCAGGCCGTTGAACCCGAACACACGCCGCTCACCGCCATAGGGCACCAGCCGCACCTCACGGCTGTCGCCGGGCTCGAAGCGGATCGCCGTGCCGGCTGGGATATCGAGTCGCAGGCCGCGCGCCGCCTCCCGATCGAAACGCAGGGCGCTGTTGGCTTCATGGAAATGGAAATGGGAGCCCACCTGCACGGGCCGATCACCGCAGTTGGACACCTGCAGCACCGTGACCGGCCGGCCGGCATTGAGCTCCAGCTCACCGGGCTCGCTCAGCAGTTCGCCCGGAATCAGGGGGGACATGGCAGGTCATCAGGGGGGGAGGGGGATCGGGGCAGGTCTTGCTCAGAGGGTCAGGAGTTGCCGCCGAACGGCAGTCGTGCCCAGGCAACGCCAGCCCGGATGGCGCCGAATGGCGCCTCAGCGGATCGGCTCATGCAGGGTGACCAGCTTGGTGCCATCGGGGAACACCGCCTCGATCTGCACCTCGCTGATCAGCTCCGGCACCCCCTCCATCACCTGCTCACGGCTGAGCCAGGTGCTGCCTTCGGCCATCAGCTCGGCGACGCTGCGACCATCGCGCGCCCCTTCCAGCACCTGAAAGCTGAGCCAGGCCACCGCCTCGGGATGGTTGAGCTTCAGGCCGCGGTTGAGGCGCCGCTCCGCCAGCCATGCGGCGGTGACGATCAGGAGCTTGTCCTTTTCCTGAGGGGTCAGATGCATGGTTCCAGGGGGGCCGGTGCCCAGGGGACGGAGCCGCAGCACAAAGGCCCGAGCCCGCGTCCCAGGGGATCGGCTCCACAATGGCAGCGCCGCGGCCGTTGGCCCGTTCGCGGAGAGCCATTCCCCCCGAAAGTGGCGATGGCCAGCCAGCGG
The DNA here is from genome assembly GCA_046075505.1 of Cyanobium sp. Lineage (GTDB taxonomy): Bacteria > Cyanobacteriota > Cyanobacteriia > PCC-6307 > Cyanobiaceae > Cyanobium. The sequence continues at coordinate 6,092 of JBJTQH010000070.1, forward strand.
CAGGCGCGATCACGGCGGGCCGCAGCGCCGAGGCGGCGGATCCAGCCGGCCGCAGCCAGGGATCGCCGCCGCAGGGCATCACTGGAACTTCTTCAGTTCCACCACATTGCCTGCCGCGTCGGTGTTGCAGTAGCCGTTGTGATTGCGGTACGACCAGTTGAAGCTCAGTCCGCTGCGCTCGATGTCCTAAAGGGTGGTCTGGCCGGCATCAATGCTCTGCCGGAGTGTGGCCCCCAGCTCGACGCTGATGTCCGCCATCGAAGCCTTGGGGTGGCGAACGGCCACCGCGTTTTTGCAGGCGGTTCCCCAGGCCGCCACGCGCGCTTCGATCTTGGCGGATCCTGATCAGCAACAAAGCACCGCAAGCCTTTGGCAGCGCACCAAGCAGCCGCTAGACTAGTATTGGTGCACTAGCAGAGGACCCTCGCGTGGCCCAGAACACAGTTCAGTACCAGGAGGGTTTTTCCCTCTCAGAA
>JBJTQH010000071.1:0-2684 GCA_046075505.1 Cyanobium sp.
GATGCTCACCAGCCCGACGCAGCTTCCGGCCCGCAACTCCTTGAGCAGATCCAGCTCCTGGCGGAAATCGTTCAGATCCACCGCCACGGCCCGCACGCCATGGGCCTTGGCGATCTCCTCCACCGGCTGCAGGAAATAGCGGCTGGTGACCACCGTGCCCTGGCTGGAGCTCTCGAGCACCACCTCCAGCTCCTCCATCGGCACCACCTCCACCGGCACCTCCAGGTTGGGGGTGAGCTCCTCGGCGATCAGCATCGAGGCGCCGATGTCTTCGCGGGGGGTGGAGACCAGCACGCGGGCACCGCAGCGCAGCCGCCAGTCGATCTCATGGGTGAGCAGATCGCGGGCCTGCTGCAGGGTGCAACCGGCATTGAGCAGGCCGTCGATGCTTTGGCGCACCTCGCGGTCGATATCGGGCAGGGCCTTGTTGCGCAGCCCCGGCGGCGGCTTGATCTCGCGCGGCCGCTGCTGATCACGCACATAGATGCCGGAGCCGGCCATCGCCTCGACCACCCCATCGGTCTCCAGCTGCCGGTAGACCTTGCTGATTGTGTTGCGATGCAGGCCGGTCTGCATCGCCAGCTGGCGCGTGCTCGGCAGGCGGTGGCCGGGGGGGTAGTGCCGGGCCGCGATCGCAAAGCAGATCTGGTTGTACAGCTGGGTCGACGCCGGGATGTCGCTTTCCTGCTGGATGTGGAATCGCACGCCGGGTGGGCCAGATGGAATCCCGGCCACCCTAAGGAGCTTTCGCCCCCGTGACAATTCCCCCGTTGTCATAGGAGGATGTGCCGGATTGTGCCGGTTTCCGTGGGCGCCTCCCCGTCTTCCTTCCCGCCAGGCCCTGGGCCCGGTGCCCGTTCCGAGGCATCGGCGGGGTCGATCCCCCGCACGCCCCCCGGGGTGATCGGTTCCTGGCAGCTGCTGCCGGCGCCGCCGCCCACCGCTGAGGTGAGCCGATCGGAGGTGGCTTGGGCTGAGGCAGCCATGGCTGAGGCCACCAGGGCGGTGCCCCCAGCGGTTGAGGGAGCCAGCGGTGGCGAGCCCTCTGGCGACAGCGACTCCGGCGCAGCGCTCCCCGAACCGCGCTGGCGGGCCGTGGATCCGGCCCTGGCCGCCGCCCAGCAACAGGCCGAGCCGGTGCCGCTGCGCTGCTGGCTGGCCCTGCCCGAGCAGCGGCCGGTCCGGGGCGGGGTGCTGGTGCTGCCGGAGGTGTTCGGGGTCAACGCCTGGGTGCGCTCGGTGGCGGAACGACTGGCGGCGGAAGGGTATGCCGCCCTGGCCGTGCCCCTGTTCGCCCGCACGGCACCCGATCTGGAACTCGGTTACGACGACGCCTGCCTCGCCCTGGGACGCTCCCACAAGGAACGCACCAGCGCCGGAGCGCTGTTGTGCGATGTCGCCCGGGCGGGGAGCTGGCTGGCCAAACAGATGGGAGATCCTGAAGCACCCCTGGGCTGCATCGGCTTCTGCTTCGGGGGGCATGTGGCGATGCTGGCGGCGTCGCTGCAGGGGATGGCCGCCAGCATCGATTGCTATGGCGCGGGGGTGGGCAGCGGGCGCCCCGGCGGTGGGCCGCCCACCCTGGAGCTGCTGCCGCAGATCCCCGGCCGGTTGCTGTGCTTCTGCGGCGATCGCGATCCGCTGCTGCCCGAAGCGGAGGTGCAGACGATCGAGGCGGCGCTGGCCTGCGGCCCGGATCCAGATCGCCATCGCTTGATCCGGATGGCCGGTGCCGGCCACGGCTATCTCTGCGAAGCCCGGGCCGACCACCACCCGGAAGCGGCAGCCCGGACCTGGCCGCTCGTGCTTGCGTTCCTGGCCGAATCCCTGCCGCAGCGCTGCGGCTGAGCCACGGCAGCTCCAAGCCGGTCTCCACACATCCCCCGGCCCTGCTGGGCCGAGCGGCCCGGAGATCCCCCTGCTGACAGCGTCAGAGCCAGCAGGCAGCACCTGCCCGACCGAGGGCTGGCCGCTGGCCCCGACTCAGGGCTCAGGCCGATGCTCAGGTGGCGGCGGGCGCGGCCGGGCTGGTCTTCACGGGAGCGGCGACTCCGTTGCCGGAGGAGCCTGCCGCCGCGGCCGAGGGCTTGGAGCCAGCCGTGCTGGTCTTGCCGGCGGCCTGCTTGCGCGGCGAGAGGAACATGATCATGTTGCGGCCCTCCCGCTTCGGCATCTGCTGAATCTCGGCGTTCTCCTCGAGATCCTTGGCGATGCGCAGCAACAGCACCTCGGCCAGGGCCGTGTGCTGGATCTCGCGTCCGCGGAAGATCACGGTGCACTTCACCTTGTCGCCGGCCTTGAGGAAGCGCATGGCCTGACCGATGCGCACCTGGTAGTCGTGCGAATCGATCTTGTAACGCATCTTGACCTCTTTGACTTCGGTCTGATGCGACTTCTTCTTGGCTTCCTTGGCTTTCTTCTCCTGCTCGAACTTGTATTTGCCGTAGTCCATCACCCGGCACACCGGCGGGTCGGCCTTCTCGCTGACCAGCACCAGATCGAGCTCCCGCTCGCGGGCCACCTCCAGGGCCTGCTCCCGACTGATCACCCCCAGTTGACTGCCGTCGGCATCGACCACCCGCAGCTGGGGGTAACTGATGCGTTCGTTGATGTTGGGGAGCTCCCGCACGGGAGCGCGGCGGTCAAAACGGGGACGGGGTGGCATTCAGGCGGGCGAGAGGACG
>JBJTQH010000072.1:0-6846 GCA_046075505.1 Cyanobium sp.
GTCGCCGGCGACAACCGGGGGGCGATCAGTTCCCCTCACCGGCCAACTTGATTGACGCGAACCGGCCAACGGGGTTGACGCGGAGCAGCCGGCAGCGCCGCAGATCCGATCACCGTGCGGATCGACCAGAGCGACAGCAGCGACAGCCTCCCCGCCCTGCAGGCCACGAAGAATGATGTGAAGCTCTACAAGGTGAGTGATACCAACCGCAGCGGTGCCATCGATGGTGGCGACACCGTTTCCCAGGTACAGCTCAGCAATGACTCGATCAGTCTGGGCAGCAATGGCGATGCGGGTGATGTCAGCATCACGTTCACCCCGGATCAGGTGGGCTCCCTGTATGTGCTCAGTGTCAAATACAGCACCGGCACTCTTGCCGGCGTGCCGGTGGGCAGCGACGCCTTCAAGTGGCCCACCGTGAACTATCGATTAACAACGGATGTCGGTGCCAACGACACAATCGAGGAAACCTACACGGGCGGTATCGACGCGGCGCCCAAGGTCACGACATCCGTGACCAGCCAGCCGAGATCCAAGAGCAGCAAGTTGATGCTGCAGGGCCCGGCCGGGGACGGGGCCCCGCCGCTCTGCCGGGACGCTCTGCAACCGCTGATCCGCGAGGCGATCGCCGCCTGGGCCGCCCATGGGGCCGACGACGCCAGCCTCGATCAGCTCACCGGAACCCCGGTGCGGATCGCTGATCTGGGCGGCAGGCGCCTGGCGAGCTGGGATGGGAAGCGGATCTAGATCGATGACGATGCCGCCGGCCACGGCTGGTCGCTGCATCCCGAGGCGCCGGCCGCCACCCAGGTGGATCTGCGCTCGGCGCTGGTGCATGAATTCGGCCATCGCCTCGGCCACAGCCACGATCAGCTCGCTCCCCGCCTCGCGATCGGAGAGCGCGATCTGACGCCCCTCGCCCTGGCGGACGCCATGCCTGGGCCGCTGCCGCCCATGCCCATGCCCTCCTCCTGGCCGGCGCCCTTCCGCCCGGAGTGCGCCGGAGAGGCCAGCCTCACTCAGTCCCTGCCCGCCCTGGTCCTGGCCTGAGCACAGAACAGGACGCCGAGGCACCCAGGGCGCGGGCACCACAGGTGCGAACACCTCAGAAGCGGGCACCCGGTTCCCCGGAGGCCGGAGGCCCGCTCCCCCAGCGGCCGGCCGTCTGCAGCGCTCAGCCCCGGCGCGGCGCAGGCGGCCCTTCCCCCGGCACGGCCTGCACCTCCAGACAGACCACTGCTCCCTGATAGCCCGCCGGCAGCCGCACATCCCAGAGCTGCTCCGGCTCGCCACGACCCGCGCCATCGCCCCTACCAACACCAACACCATCACCCCCATCCACACCACCGGCAGACCGCTCCTGCCGGAGCCACTCCAGCCCGGCCAGGCCCCAGCCACGGGCTTTGAGCCGGGCCTCCAGACGACACCAGGCCTGCAAGAAGGCCGGCAGCTGCTGCTCCACCGGCAGGGCCGCCAGCGCCTCACAGGCTCTCTCCGGCAACACCCGCGCCGCGATCGGCTGCCAGGCCAGGGCCGGCCGGTGCCGCTCCAGATCCACACCCACGGCCCGATCCGGATCAGCCGTGACCCCCAGCAGGATCAGATCACCGGAATGGCTGACATTGAATGGTGGTCCGCCCGGGCAGAACGGCTTGCCGTGGGGACCCGGCTCGAGCCGCACCGCCTCGGGGAGTTGATCGCACCAGGCGGCCAGGAGGCGCCGCAGGCCGGCGCGGGCCAGCAGAAACCGCTGCTGATCGCGGGGGCGGCGCAGGGCAGCGAGCCGCTGCCGTTCCGCCGGAGCCAACCAACCCGTCAGCTGGGTCCGGACATCGGCCGGGATCGGGACAGCGCCATCGAGCAGCAGCAACAACGGCGCCGGCGCCACCGCCGCAAGGGCCGCCGCCAGCCAGGGCTCGGGAAACTGCTCGATCCGCCAGGCACGGGGCGTCAGCGCCGGCTCCGGCTTCAGCACAGCGGGTTGCGAAAGCGCAGACCGGGAAAGCGACGGAAATCGGCATCGCAGCTGTAGACCGTGCCCCCGTGTTCCATCGCCAACGCGGCCAGATGAGCATCAGGGGTGAGATTCCCACCCATCCCTGCATCACGCAGCAATGTTGCCAGGGTGTGCCAGTGGTCAGGGCCGGGCGAGATCAGCACAACCAATGGATGCTGCAACCAGCCTTCCACCACAGCAAGAGCCTGCTCAACAGGGAGAGCAGAAGGGAAAAGACGCTCGTTGGTCGTCAGGCGCAGAACAGCCAGAATCACGCTCCAGCTCAGGCCGATCGTTTCCTTGCCATTCAGACAATCCTCCAGCCACGCTCGCGCTGCCTCGTGCCTGGGCATGTCGCTGTGCAGGGAGTAAACGAGCAGATGATTTGCATCGATGAGGATCAAATCTCTGCCCTTAACGTTCGGATCAGCTCCTCATCCTCCAGCTCAGCCGCCAGGGTGAGAGCCTTATCGAGGTTCACCGGTAACAACGGCTGGCCCATCGAGAAGGTGGGGCAGCGATAGGGCTGACGCGGTGCTGCGGGGGAAGCGGCCAGACCGGCGCGCAGGGTGTCGTTGACCACCTGCTTGAACGTCTGACCTCGATCCAGGGCGCGCTGGCGCAGCTGCCGCAGCAGGGCATCATCGAGGGTGAGCGTGGTGCGCATCTTGATGATCACTCCCCAAGCATCATGGCATCAGATTCGGGCGGCGGGCCCGCCCCTGCCGCCCTGCCGCCCTGCGCCCCCGGCCCCGGCCCGCTGCCGGGACCGGGCTTCGGCATGATTCAGGGTGCAGTGATCCGGCGCCGAGGGGCGCGGCCCTCCCATGCTCAACGGCTCCTCCAGCACCGGCTCCGCCGCCGCCATTGCCCGCTCCCGCAGCGGCAGCATCCACCGCGTCACCGGTGAAACCGACGTGCGCGTCAGCCTGGGCCTCGATGGCAGCGGCCGCTGCCGGGTGAGCACCGGTGTGCCCTTTCTCGATCACATGCTCCATCAGATCAGCAGCCACGGCCTGATCGATCTGGAGATCGAGGCCACTGGCGACATCCAGATCGACGACCACCACACCAATGAGGATGTCGGTATCGCCATCGGTCAGGCCCTGGCCCAGGCCCTGGGGGATCGCAAGGGGATCCACCGCTTCGGGCATTTCCTGGCGCCACTGGATGAGGCGCTGGTGCAGGTGGCGCTCGACTGCTCCGGCCGCCCCCATCTGAGCTACTCGCTGCAGATCCCGGCCCAGAAGATCGGCACCTACGACACCGAGCTGGTCAAGGAGTTCTTCGTGGCGGTGGCCAACAACGCCGGCCTCACCCTGCACATCCGCCAGCTGGAAGGCGTCAACTCCCATCACATCGTGGAAGCGGCGTTCAAGGCCTTCGCCCGGGCGCTGCGCCAGGCCACCGAACCCGATCCGCGCCGCGCCGGCGCCATCCCGAGCAGCAAGGGGGTGCTGGAGCGGGCCGGTGCCGCCGGCTGAGGCCCGGCATGCCCGCCACGGACGCCGATTGGGCTGAGGCCAGCAGGAGCGATCCCTCCAGGCGCGACTCCGCCCGAACCACCACCAGGCCGCAGGAGCTGCGCCTGGGGGCGAGCGGCGCCGCGGTGGTGGCGCTGCAGCAGCAGTTGATCGCCCTGGGTTTTCTGGCCGGTGCGGCCGATGGCGTCTTCGGGGCCGGAACGGCCCAGGCGCTGCGGGATCTGCAGCGCCGGCTGCTGCTGCGGCCCGATGGGGTGCTCGGCCCCCGCACCCAGGCAGCCCTGGCGGCGCCGCCGGCCTCCCTGCCCAGCAGCCCCTACCGCGACCTGGTGCTGCAGGCCGAAACGCTGGCTGCCACCGGAGAGGCCAGTGACGAGAAGCTGCCGATCCTCGATCGGGGCCTGGCGGCCTCGCCGTTCCACCGCGAACCGCCGGCCGCGGCGCAACGGCTGCAGGCCCGCTTGCCGGCCGCCGTGCTGCAGCCCTATCCGGATCGCCATCACACCTTGGCGCCCTATCCCCCCCACGGCGTGGTGCCGGCGATCCTCAGCGGCCACGAGGGCCGCGGCGGTCTGGCGTTCCTCAGCGATGCCGTCAGCCAGGCCTGTCTGTGCATCGGCAGTCACGGCCTGGACCAGCCGCTGCGGGTGCGCTGGTACGGCCGCCGCGCCCTGGAGGACCACGTGCAGTTCTGGAGCGCCACCAAGTTCATCGCCGGCCTGCATGTGGTGTGCCAGGCCAACCGGCGCAGCCCCGGCACCCCGATCGACACCACGGCGGTGCATCCCTGCGATGGCACGGCGCCGCAACCGTTCGCCGCCCTGTTCAAGGCGATGGTCGACTACCAACCACCAGCAGGGCAGACAACGGTCGGGGGCGAACCCGCGGACCTGGGCGACGGCTCTACCGCGTCGAACGGCCTGGACGGCCGTGAGGGGAGTGGCCATGAGGAGGAGGACGCCGATGGCGGCGGCTCCAATCGCATCGGCTATCTGTTCAAGCTGCTGGGCAACCGCGAAGAGCCCGATCTGCAGACCTGGATGCAGCGGCTCAGCGGCAACCCACGCTCGCAGCTGCTGGGCTGGTACGGCCAGTGGCGCACCGCCGCGCATCGCTGGAAGGCGGGGGCGGAGCTGCGGGGCCCCGGCGGCGTGCTGGTGGCGCACCGACGCCCACCGCGCAACCGCAACCTGGTCAGCGCCTACGACCTGGTGCGGATGCTCACCCTGCTCGGCTGGCATCCGCAGCTGCCGCCCGACGGCCGGTTGCCGGGGGCGCAGTGGCACAGCCTGGCCACCCTGGTGGAGGGCCTTGGCCATGACACCGCCCGCTATCTCGATGTCGCCCTGGAACGCCTGGGGCTGCTGGAGGCGGTGGCCGAACCGGTGATCCTCTCGAAGCTGGGCTACGGCGCTGAAACCGGCGATCCCGCCATCGATGCCCTCACCTACGTCGCCTTCGCCAGCTTCCAGGACATCCGCCACCGCCCCGCCCGCCAGCGCTGCTTCTGCCTGGCCCTGCGCATCCCCACCGCAGCCGGCCTGTCCACCGCTCTGGACCATGACGCCCGCATGGCCGCTGAAGTGAGCGAGATCGTGCGGCGGATCTTTGCCGAGGAGCTGGGCTGATCAGCGCCCAGCGGTCCCCTGCAGTCTTCAGCCCAGGGCCGCCTCCAGCTGCTGGCGCGCCTGCTCCAGCGCCGTATCGAGGGCTGCCCCATCGCGGCCACCCGCCTGGGCCAGGTTGGGCCGGCCGCCACCGCCACCGCCGCAGGCCTTGGCGACACCACCGATGAAGGCACCCGCCTTGGGGCCGGCCGCGATCACCGCCTTGCCGAAGGCCGCCACCAGGATCACCTTGCCCAGATCGGCCGGATCGGGCAGGCCGCCCAGCACCACGGCGGCGCCATCGCCGAGCAGATCGGCCAGGCCCTGGGCGGCGCTCTGCAGCCCGGCACCCTCCACCCCATCGAGCCGCGCCACCAGCAGCTGATGCGCCCCCAGCGCCACCGCCTGGGCTGCCAGCGCGGAAGCCTTGGCCAGGGCCAGCTCGCTGCGGGCGGCCGCCAGGGCCTTGGTGGTGGCCTTGAGCTCGTCGGCCAGGGCGCTCACCCGCTCCACGATCTCGCCGGGCTGGGCCTTGAAGCGTTCGCCCAGCTGCTTCACCACCGCATCGCGCTCGTTGAGGTAGCCCAGCACCGCCGGGCCGGCCACGGCCTCGATGCGACGGATGCCGGCGGCCACACCGCTCTCACTGACGATCTTGAACAGGCCGATCTCGGCGGTGTTGGCCACATGGGTGCCGCCGCACAGCTCCATCGACACGCCCGGCACATCCACCACCCGCACCACATCGGCGTATTTCTCCCCGAACATCGCTACAGCACCGGCGGCTTTCGCCTGCTCGATCGCCATCTCCTGCACCTCGAGGGTGTGGGCCTCGCTGATCCAGCCGTTGATCAGCGCTTCGATCTGCTCCAGCTCAGCCGGCATCACAGCGCGGGGGCAATGGAAATCGAAGCGCAGCCGATCGAAATCCACCAGCGAGCCGGCCTGACCGATGCCGGGATCCACCACCTGCTTGAGCGCCGCCTGCAGCAGATGGGTGGCGGTGTGATTGGCCTGGGCGCGGCGACGGCAGGCGCGATCCACCTGGGCGGTCACCAGATCGCCCACCGCCAGGCTGCTCCGCTCGATGCGGCCGCTGTGCACGAACACGCTGCGATTGCGGCTGACGCCCTCGATCGCCACGATCACGCCATCAGCACCGGCTTCGCCACCGCCACCGTTCAGCACACCGCGATCGCCGATCTGGCCGCCGCCTTCGCCATAGAAAGGGGTGGAATCAAGCACCAGCTGCACCGCATCACCGGCTTCGGCCCGCTGGGCGGGTTCGCCGTTGACCACCAGGGCCAGCACACAGCTGGGGTGCTCGAGATGCTCGTAGCCCTGGAAGGCGGTGGCCTCGAGATCGGCCGCCATCTGCTCGATCGCCCCCTGCAGGGTGAGATCCAGGCTCACCGCCGCCGCCTTGGCCCGCTGGCGCTGCTGCTCCATCGCCGCCTCGAAGCCGGCCAGATCCACCGTGAGGCCGTGCTCCTCGGCGATCTCCTCGGTGAGCTCCAGCGGGAAGCCGTAGGTGTCGTAGAGCTCGAAGGCCTGTTCACCGGAGATCTGCTTCGGCTTGGCGGCCAGCACATCGGCCAACAGCTTCTCGCCCCGCTCCAGGGTTTCCAGGAAGCGGGCCTCCTCGCGGGCCAGCTCGGCCAGGATCACCTCGCGGCGCTCGATCAGCTGGGGGTAGGCCTCCTGCATCAGGGCGATCGACGCCTCGCCCATGGCGCTCAGGAACGGCCTGTCGATGCCG